>NZ_JACAPZ010000011.1:0-525130 GCF_013385475.1 Pseudomonas sp. G5001 | reverse complement strand
GAGCGGAACCAATACCAGCCATCACCCAAATAACGGATATACACCCAAAACACGCCCAATCTCACCAAAGACAACACCCAGTGACCACTGAGGCAACCTGTCACGCGGCAAAAGACCACGCCTTGCTCTCGCGAAAATGGGACTACTCTTTCAGCAATGCTTGACCCAGATCAAAACCTTCGCCGGGATTGCTCTGGCGGCCGCAAGGCCAGAATCCCTGCGTGGTTGGTCATAAAAAGAAACGAATTTGAATTCGCCACACTCCATATCCGTGGGGGCAGTGGGTGCAGGCCTCCAGCCAGCATTCGGTATTACCTGACAGAGGAAGACTTATGTTCGGTTTGGAGGCGCTAGATCTCGCCCGAATTCAATTCGCGTTCACCATCTCATTCCATATCCTGTTCCCGGCCATCACCATCGGCCTGGCCAGTTACCTTGCGGTGCTGGAAGGCCTGTGGCTCAAGACCCACAACGACACCTACCGTGACCTCTACCATTTCTGGTCGAAGATCTTTGCCGTCAACTTCGGCATGGGCGTGGTCTCCGGCCTGGTCATGGCCTATCAGTTCGGCACCAACTGGAGCCGCTTCTCGGACTTCGCCGGTGCCGTCACCGGGCCGTTGCTGACTTATGAGGTGCTCACGGCGTTCTTCCTCGAAGCCGGCTTCCTTGGGGTCATGCTGTTCGGCTGGAACAAGGTCGGGCGCAAGCTGCACTTCTTTGCCACGGTGATGGTGGCCGTCGGCACGCTGATCTCGACTTTCTGGATTCTTGCCTCCAACAGCTGGATGCAGACGCCACAGGGCTTTGAAATCATTGATGGCCGGGTGATTCCAACCGACTGGCTGGCCGTGATCTTCAACCCGTCGTTCCCCTACCGCCTGATGCACATGGCCACGGCCGCGTTCGTCGCTACCGCGTTCTTCGTCGGCTCCTCGGCGGCCTGGCACTTGCTGCGCGGCAAGGACAACCCGGCGATCCGCACCATGCTGTCGATGGCAATGTGGATGGCGCTGATCGTTGCGCCGATCCAGGCGGTCATCGGTGACTTCCACGGCCTGAATACCCTCAAGCATCAACCGGCGAAGATCGCCGCGATTGAAGGCCACTGGGAAAATATCGGCAACGAGCCCACGCCGCTGATCCTGTTCGGCTGGCCGGACATGAAGGCTGAAAAAACCAAGTTCGCAGTAGAAATTCCGTACCTGGGCAGCTTGATCCTGACCCACTCCCTGGACAAGCAGGTGCCGGCCCTCAAGGAGTTCCCGCCTGAGGACCGTCCCAACTCGACCATCGTGTTCTGGTCGTTCCGGGTCATGGTGGGCCTGGGCTTCCTGATGATCTTCACCGGCCTGTTCAGCCTCTGGCTGCGCCGTGGCGACAAGATGTACACGTCCAAGCCGTTCCTGTACCTGGCGCTGTGGATGGGCCCGTCCGGCCTGATCGCGATTCTCGCTGGCTGGTTCACCACCGAGATCGGCCGTCAGCCGTGGGTGGTCTACGGGCTGATGCGCACGGCAGACGCTTCGTCCAACCACAGTTTTGCGCAGATGAGCATTACGTTGGTGTTGTTTGTGGTGGTGTACTTCGCGCTGTTCGGCGCGGGCCTGGGCTACATGATGCGCCTGGTGCGCAAAGGGCCTGTGACCCACGAAAGCACCGAGCCTACTCACGGTGGTCCTGGGCAGAAACGCACACCGGCGCGTCCGTTGTCGGCGGCTGATGACAGTGCCGATGCCGATCACGGCGACACCTTGAACAAGGGGAACTGAGCCATGGGTATTGATCTTCCGCTGATCTGGGCCGTGATCATCATCTTCGGCATCATGATGTACGTGGTCATGGACGGCTTCGACCTGGGGATCGGCATTCTCTTCCCGTTCATCCCAGGCAAGACTGACCGTGACGTGATGATGAACACCGTCGCCCCCGTGTGGGACGGCAACGAAACCTGGCTGGTACTCGGCGGCGCGGCGTTGTTTGGCGCGTTCCCGCTGGCCTATTCGGTGGTGCTCTCGGCGCTGTACCTGCCACTGATGCTGATGCTGATCGGGCTGATCTTTCGTGGCGTGGCGTTTGAATTCCGCTTCAAGGCCAAGGACGACAAGCGTCACCTGTGGGACAAGGCCTTCATCGGCGGCTCGCTGGCAGCGACGTTCTTCCAGGGCGTGGCGCTGGGGGCGTTCATTGATGGCATCCCGGTGGTCGACCGGCAGTTTGCCGGTGGCTCCCTGGACTGGCTGACGCCGTTCACGATGTTCTGCGGCGTGGCCCTGATCGTGGCGTATGCGCTGCTGGGCTGCACCTGGCTGATCATGAAGACCGAAGGCAGCTTGCAGGAGAAGATGCACAACCTGGCCCGGCCCCTGGCCTTCGTGGTGCTGGCGGTGATCGGTATCGTCAGCCTCTGGACGCCGCTGGCCCACCCGGAAATCGCCTCGCGCTGGTTCACCCTGCCGAACCTGTTCTGGTTCCTGCCGGTGCCGATCCTGGTGCTGGTGACCATGTACGGCCTGATTCGCGCCGTGGCCCGCAATGCGCACTACACGCCGTTCCTGCTGACGCTGGTGCTGATCTTCCTTGGCTACAGTGGCTTGGGGATCAGCCTGTGGCCGAACATCATCCCGCCGTCAGTTTCGATCTGGGACGCCGCCGCACCGCCGCAAAGCCAGGGCTTCATGCTGGTGGGCACCTTGTTCATCATTCCGTTCATCCTGGGCTACACCTTCTGGAGCTACTACGTGTTCCGCGGCAAGGTCACCCACGAAGACGGTTATCACTAGGAGGATTGACTCATGTCCGGCAAACCTTCGTTGCACGACATCGAACAGGCCGAGAAAAAGCCGCTCTGGCAGCGCCTGGGCTGGCTGGCGATGATCTGGACCGGCAGCGTCCTGGCCCTGTTCGTGGTGGCCAGCCTGATGCGCATGTTCATGAATGCCGCGGGCCTGACCACCCACTGACATCCCGTTGTAACTATTGCCCTCCTTCATGGAGGGCTTTTTTATTTGCGCGCCTTGAGGACCACGAACTTCGGCGTGGTCGCCACTTGCTCGACGCCACGGAACAACCGCGCCAACTTGGTGTGATAACCCAAGTGACGGTTGCCGACGATGTACAGGGCGCCGCCCACCACCAACGCTTCCCGCGCCTGCTGGAACATGCGCCAGGCGAGGAAGTCTCCCACCACTTGCTGCTGGTGGAACGGCGGGTTGCACAGCACCACATCCAGTGACTGCGCTTCCTGATCGGCCAGGCCGTCGCCGGGGCGAATCAGCACGTCACGTTCGCCCAGCGCCGCGCGCCAGTTCTCGGCCGCCGATTGCACCGCCATATAAGACTCGTCGACCAGCGTGTACTGCGCCTCGGGGTTTTGCAGCGCGCTGGCAATCGCCAGGACGCCATTACCGCAACCCAGGTCGGCTACGCGGGCGCCGCCCAGGTTTTGTGGCAGGTGCGGCAGGAAGGCCCGGGTGCCGATATCCAGGCCTTCGCGGCAGAACACGTTGGCGTGGTTGAGCAGTTCGATGGCCGGGGTTTCCAGGCTGTAGCGCGTAGGGTAGGGCGATACGGCGTGTGGCCGATCGGCCAGGGTGGCGATCAGCAGTCGGGCCTTTTTTACCGCCAGTGAGGCGTGCATCGGGCCGATGTAGCGCTCCAGCAGTTCGCCGGCAGCCCGTGGCAGGTGCTTGACCATCGCCCCGGCAATCACTTCGGCGCCGGGTGCCAGTTGACCTTGCAGGCGAATCAGTTGTTCTTCGAGCAGGGCCAGGGTTTTCGGCACGCGGATCAGTACCCGGTCGAACGGCCCGGCAGGTGTCTGGCTGGCGGGCAGGAACGTTACCGCGTCGAAAGCCTTGCCGTTGCGCGCCAGGTTTTTCTCCAGGCCCAGGGCGCCGAGGAACGAGTCACCACTGGAGGTGACCTGCACATGCCCTTCGAGGCTGGCCGCCAGCGCGCCGAAACTGTCGTTGAGCACGAGTACGCGGGTCGCCGTCGTCAGCTGTTGTTCCGCCAGGTAGCTGAGCAAATACTCATCGGCTGCATCAAACGCTTGCAGCGGGTCGTTGTGCTGTTCTGGCTGACGGATCAGGTCGAGTTGGGCGAAGGGGCTGTCGAGCAGGGGCATGGCGGGGGAGACTCTGGGTAAGCGAACCATCGGGGTGAGCGGCGACGCGAGGCGCATCAGGAGCTCGCGTCATCACCCGGAACTGGCCGCAAATGTTACGTTTTTTTCCCCTGGATTACATGCGGTGTTTAAAACAACCCGCATTTGACTGCCGTGATCACTGCGGCAATCTTGTTACTGACCCCCAGTTTCTTCATCGCACTGCTGATATGGAAGCCGACCGTGCGTTCGGACAGGCACAGGATGGTGGCGATGTCCGAGGCGGTCTTGCCCAAGGCCGACCATTGCAGGATTTCGGTTTCCCGCGGGGTCAATTTGCTGGGCGCTTGCGGGCTGGGATTGTCTGCATATTTTTTGGCCACCACCGCGTGCATGGCGTGGCAAATCCAGAGCACTTGCCCGGCTTTTTCATAGAGTTCTTCAGGGCTCACTGGGCCGGTGGCACGCCCCAGGCTCAACATGCTGAAAACACCCTGGAAGTCATGAACCGATTGGGTCCATCCGAAATTCAGTCCGTTGGACTGGGCATGGGCCCATAAGTCCGGTACCGAAGAAAAGGTTTTCTCGTCCCATACGATCGGTAGAACCGAGCGTTTGCAATGCGCAACCACAGGGTCGAGATCAAAGTAGTGCTCTTGTCTGTACAGCGTATTCCATTCATTTGAATAGTTGTTGAGGTTGATAGTTTTCGTTTGGTTGTTGGGTAGATGGGAACTAAGGGTAAATGCGCAGTATTGGAAGCCAAGCTCGTAGGTAAGGTTGAGGGCAGCTTCGTACATACTGGTTATTTCGCTTTCCCCTTCGAGTTTGGGCAGGCGAGTGTTGTGCCAGTTGACCATCGGTAACTCTCCATGCGAACGGTTTTTACATGGGGTACTTCCAAGGCCCCCGGTTACAACGTGAAAAAATAGTGTAGGACAACGGCTACAGCTCGAAATAAAAATTTGGTTATGTTCAAGCGGGCGTTAGGCCAATAACATTTGTACAACCTGGCTACGGTGTACAGGTTTCAGGCGTTCGATAAGATTTTTTTCCATTAGTTTTAAGAACTTGCTCTAAATGCGCCTTGTTAATATTTAGTTGCACTCCCTCATCTAATGGCTTGTTGGAAGGCGACTAATAGCCAAATATTTAGTACCGCCCAGCGGTTGCCACAATGGGCAGCGGCAATGCCAGCACAAACCATCGGTGTTTCCAGGCGGCGCTTTGGGGGACACTAGGGGCCTCTGCAAATGGAGTTTCCCATGACGGCCAGTGCTGAAAAATACACCCGCCAGACCCTGCTCGACGTGAAATCGCTGACTCCCAGCCTGTTTACCCTGCGTACTACCCGAGACCCGGGCTTTCGCTTTTGCGCCGGGCAATTCGTGCGCCTGGGGGTGACCAAGGCCGATGGCAGCATTGTGTGGCGTGCTTATTCGGTGGTGTCCTCGCCCTTTGACGAGCACCTGGATTTCTTCTCTATCGTCGTGCCGGGTGGCGAGTTCACCAGTGAGCTGAGCCGCCTGCGCGAGGGCGATACCCTGCTGGTGGAACGCCAGGCCACGGGCTTTCTGACCCTGGACCGGTTTGTGGATGGTCGTGATCTGTGGCTGTTGGGCACCGGGACCGGTATTGCGCCGTTTCTCTCAATTCTGCAGGACTTCGAAGTGTGGGAGAAATTCGAGCGGATTATCCTCGTCTATAGCGCCCGCGAAGCAAGGGAGCTGGCTTACCAGTCGTTGATCCATGAACTGGGCGAACGTGAGTACCTGGCAGAATACGCCCACAAGCTCACCTACATTCCCATTGTCACCCGCGAGCAACATCCGGGCGCGCTGAATGGGCGGATTACCACCCTGATCGAGAACGGCGAATTGGAGCGCGCCGCAGGCATCGAGCTGACCCCCGAGCATTCCAGGGTGATGATTTGCGGTAACCCGCAGATGATCGACGACACGCGTCAGTTGCTGAAACAGCGCGACATGCAACTGAGCCTGACCCGCCGTCCGGGGCAGGTCGCGGTAGAAAACTACTGGTAAAACAAAGGCGCCCTGCAGGCGCCTTTACTTTTTGCCGAGCTTACTCGGGCTTGCTGTTCTGTGCCTTGAGCAGATCGCGGATCTCCCCCAGCAGCACTTCTTCCTTGGTCGGGACCGGCGGCAGGCTAGGTGCCACGGCCTCTTCACGCTTCAGGCGGTTGATGGCCTTCACGCCCATGAAGATCGCAAACGCAACGATCACAAAGTCGATCACGCTCTGGATGAACTTGCCGTACGCCAGTACGACGGCCGGCGCATCGCCCTGGGCGGCTTTAAGCGTTACGGCCAGGTCGCCGAAGTCGACACCCCCGATCAACAGGCCGATAGGTGGCATCACCACGTCGCCTACAAAGGATGAAACAATTTTGCCGAAGGCGGCGCCGATGATAATACCGACCGCCATGTCGACCACATTACCTTTGACCGCGAAGGCCTTGAACTCACTTAACACGCCCATAGGTTATTCCTTGTTACAGATGAGGAGGTAGAAGCCAGTGTAAGACAGTGTGGCGAGGCTTGCTCGACACAACTGCTAACAGTGTCCGTTTTTATCGACACATTAAATCGCAAATAGTTTGCAAAGTGCCACCAATCGCGCGCGGAATACCCGCTATTTCAGTGGGTTACCACACTATTTTTTCAATCGCCATGGTAAGACTTTTCTACTTATCTTCTGACTCGCGTCTCACTAGCCTCTGGCAA
Organism: Pseudomonas sp. G5001; assembly: GCF_013385475.1. NCBI lineage: Bacteria > Pseudomonadati > Pseudomonadota > Gammaproteobacteria > Pseudomonadales > Pseudomonadaceae > Pseudomonas > Pseudomonas sp. G5001. The sequence continues at coordinate 518,278 of NZ_JACAPZ010000011.1, read as the reverse complement.
GCACAACTCAATGTGCACTAAAAAAACCAGAGGATACCTCGATGAAAAACCCTATTAGCCGCGGGCCTATTTCTGCGCGACAGGTGCTGTTTGCAGTGAGCGCCAGTCTTCTTTCGCTGTCCGTACACGCCGCCAACCTCACGCGCGATAATGGCGCGGCGGTCGGTGACAATCAGAACTCTCAAACCGCCGGTGCGAATGGCCCGGTCCTGTTGCAAGACGTGCAACTGATCCAGAAGTTGCAGCGCTTTGATCGCGAGCGTATTCCGGAGCGCGTTGTGCACGCCCGTGGCACCGGCGCTCACGGTACTTTCACCGTCACCGATAACCTCAGCGACCTGACCAAGGCCAAGGTATTTGCCGCCGGCGAAGCCACGCCGGTATTTGTGCGCTTCTCTGCGGTCGTTCACGGCAACCATTCGCCGGAAACCCTGCGTGACCCGCGCGGCTTCGCCACCAAGTTCTACACCGCCGAAGGTAATTGGGACCTGGTCGGTAATAACTTCCCGACGTTCTTTATTCGCGATGCGATCAAGTTTCCGGACATGGTTCACGCCTTTAAACCCGATCCGCGCACTAACCTGGACGATGATTCCCGTCGCTTTGACTTCTTCTCCCATGTTCCGGAGTCCACTCGTACGTTAACCGAGTTGTACTCGGACTCCGGCACTCCAGCCAGTTACCGGGAAATGGACGGTAACGGTGTACATGCCTACAAGTTGATTAACGCCAAGGGCGAAGTGCACTACGTCAAGTTCCACTGGAAGAGCCTGCAAGGCATCAAGAACCTCGATCCTAAACAAGTGACTGAAGTACAGGGCCGCGACTACAGCCATATGACCAATGATTTGGTCACGCACATCAATAAGGGCGACTTCCCCAAGTGGGACCTGTATGTGCAAGTGCTGAAACCGGAAGACCTGGCCAAGTTTGATTTCGACCCGTTGGATGCCACCAAGATCTGGCCGGACGTACCGGAGCGCAAAGTCGGGCAGATGGTGCTGAACCGTAACCCGGCCAACGTCTTCCAGGAAACCGAGCAAGTCGCCATGGCGCCGGCCAACCTGGTGCCGGGCATCGAGCCGTCGGAAGACCGCCTGCTGCAAGGCCGGGTGTTCTCCTATGCCGATACGCAAATGTACCGCCTGGGGCCAAACGCCCTGCAACTGCCGATCAATGCACCCCGGGTGACCGTCAACAACGGCAATCAGGATGGCGCCATGAACTTCGGCAAGACCACCACTGGCGTGAACTACCAGCCAAGCCGCCTGCTGCCACGGGAAGAGCCGCAAACCGCGCGGTACAGCCAGTCGGCCCTGTCGGGCAGTACCCAGCAAGCGAAGATCCAGCGTGAGCAAAACTTCAAGCAGGCCGGCGACCTGTACCGCTCGTTCAACAAGAAAGAGCGTCAGGACTTGATCGACAACTTCGGCGGCTCCCTGGCCACCACCGATGACGAGAGCAAGCACATCATCCTGTCGTTCCTCTACAAGGCGGATCCGGAGTACGGCACCGGCGTGACCAAAGTGGCCAAGGGCGACCTGGCCCGCGTCAAGGCATTGGCCGAAAAGCTGACCGACTAACCGCCCACGCTCCCTGTAGGAGCCGGCTTGCCGGCGATAACGCCCACAAGTACGCCATCGCCGGCAAGCCGGCTCCTACAGGTGGCACATCATTGAGAATTTGCCATGCGAATCTTTATAGGCGCTGTCCTTGCGTGTTTGTCGTTCAGCGTATTGGCCGAACAAGCTGCCCCGGCCGCGCTTAAGGCACAACTGCAGGATTACTACTTCGACGCCGCCCGCCGTGGCGACGTGGAAATGCTCAACACCTTCATCGAATCCGGCTATTCGCTGAACACCCAGGATGAAAAAGGCTACACGGCGCTGATTCTCGCCGCCTATCACGGTGAAAGTGCCTACGTGGACCGATTGCTCGCCGCCGGCGCCGATGCCTGCGTGCAGGACAAACGCGGCAACACCGCCTTGATGGGCGCGATCTTCAAGGGTGAGCTGAAAATCGCCCAGCGCCTGCTCGCCACCGACTGCAACCCCGACCAGCGCAACGGCGCCGGACAAACGGCGGCCATGTATGCCGGGCTGTTCAAACGCGTGGAACTGCTGGATGAACTGAAAGCCAAGGGCGCCGATCTGAATGCCGAAGACCCGATCGGTAACAGCGCTTCACGTTTGGCCAGCGGTGAAATCCGTACCCCGGCGCCGCGCTGAGCTATCATCGCGGTTTTTCGGTTGGAGGTTCTCAAATGGCAAAGGCCAAGCGCATGTATGGCTGCACGGAGTGCGGCGCGACCTTTCCCAAGTGGGCCGGCCAGTGCACGGAATGCGGTGCGTGGAACACCCTGACCGAAACCATGATCGAAAGCGGCGGCGCCGTGGCCCCCAGCGGCCGTTCCGGCTGGACCGGGCAACAAACCCAGATCAAGACCCTGGCAGAAGTCAGCGTCGAAGAAATCCCGCGTTTCTCCACCGCTTCCGGTGAACTGGACCGGGTGCTGGGCGGCGGCCTGGTGGATGGCTCGGTGGTGCTGATCGGCGGTGACCCGGGCATCGGTAAGTCCACGATCCTGCTGCAAACCCTGTGCAGCATCGCCAGCCGCATGCCGGCGCTGTATGTCACCGGCGAAGAATCCCAGCAGCAGGTGGCCATGCGTGCGCGCCGCCTGGGCTTGCCTCAGGACCAACTGCGGGTGATGACCGAAACCTGCATCGAAAGCATCATCGCCACCGCGCGCCTGGAAAAGCCCAAGGTGATGGTGATCGACTCGATCCAGACGATTTTCACCGAACAACTGCAATCGGCACCGGGTGGCGTGTCCCAGGTGCGGGAAAGTGCCGCGCTGCTGGTGCGCTATGCGAAACAGAGCGGCACGGCGATTTTCCTGGTGGGCCACGTGACGAAAGAAGGCGCACTGGCCGGCCCGCGGGTGCTGGAACACATGGTCGACACCGTGCTGTATTTCGAAGGCGAGTCCGACGGGCGGTTGCGTTTGTTGCGGGCGGTGAAGAACCGTTTTGGCGCGGTCAACGAGTTGGGTGTGTTCGCCATGACTGACCGGGGCTTGAAAGAAGTCTCCAACCCGTCAGCGATTTTTCTTACCCGCGCCCAGGAAGAAGTCCCGGGCAGTGTGGTGATGGCAACGTGGGAAGGGACCCGACCGATGCTGGTGGAAGTCCAGGCGCTGGTGGACGACAGCCACTTGGCCAACCCGCGTCGTGTCACCCTGGGCCTGGACCAGAACCGGCTGGCGATGTTGCTGGCGGTATTGCACCGCCACGGCGGCATTCCCACCCATGACCAGGACGTGTTCCTCAACGTGGTGGGCGGGGTCAAGGTGCTGGAAACCGCGTCTGACCTGGCGTTGATGGCGGCGGTGATGTCCAGCCTGCGCAACCGGCCGTTGCCCCATGACTTGCTGGTGTTTGGCGAAGTGGGCCTGTCGGGTGAAGTGCGCCCGGTGCCCAGCGGCCAGGAGCGCCTGAAGGAAGCGGCCAAGCATGGCTTCAAGCGCGCCATCGTGCCCAAGGGCAATGCGCCGAAAGAAATGCCACCGGGGCTGCAAGTGATCGGGGTAACGCGCCTGGAGCAGGCGCTGGATGCCCTGTTCGAATAGTCGCCAGCCACACAGCCCCCCTGTGGGAGCCGGGCTTGCCCGCGATGGCGGTGTATCAGCTGATTGATATGCAAACTGACACACCGCCATCGCAGGCAAGCCAGCTCCCACATGTTCAGGTCTCCAGCAAGGCGGCGAATTCCCGCTCCAGCTCTGCCTGATCACCGAGGTTCAGCTCGATTACCCGCCGCAGGTGGCTGATGGAGTCGAGGTCGATGTGTTCGCACACAAAGCCGAGCTGCCCATGATCATCATGGGTCAGCCGCACCTGCATCTTCACGTCGGTCTCGGCGTCGAGATGAATGTCCACATCGAATGATTCGTAGCGATGGCCGTGCCAGTCTTGCGGCCGTTGCACCAGCAATCCCTTGAGCGACAAATCCACCAGTTGCACCGGCCAGACATGGCCGTCTTGCGTGAGCTCGGTCCTGGCATCGAAGGCAATTCGTCGGAAGCGGCGTCGGTCTGAAGGCTGTTCGCGCATGGTGAAACCCTCTGTGGATAAAGGAATTGTAGCCGTGCGCCATCATGGGGCGGTTTTTTCTGCTTTTTTCGCCCCGGCAAGGCTCTAGACCAACGTAGGGGGGTGGCCTTTAAGGCCAGTAGCGCTAAACTCGGGATGGCTGTCTTTCTGTCCACCCTGGCTGGAATATAAAAATGAAAAATAATAATAGCCTGCTACGCCATCTACCCTGGCTGCTGCTGGCAATCGTAGGAGCGTGCGCCCTGGGCGTAGTGGCCTTGCGCCGCGGCGAGGCGATCAACGCCTTGTGGATCGTGGTCGCAGCAGTGGCCATTTATCTGGTTGCTTACCGTTACTACAGTCTGTTCATCGCTAACCATGTGATGCAGCTCGATCCACTGCGGGCTACCCCCGCTGTGCTGAACAACGACGGTCTGGACTATGTGCCGACCAACAAACACATCCTTTTTGGTCACCACTTCGCGGCAATCGCCGGCGCAGGGCCTTTGGTCGGCCCGGTACTGGCGGCGCAGATGGGCTACCTGCCCGGCACGTTGTGGCTGATCGCCGGCGTGGTGCTGGCCGGGGCGGTGCAGGACTTCATGGTCCTGTTCCTGTCCACTCGTCGCAACGGCCGTTCCCTGGGGGACATGGTCCGCGAAGAAATGGGCCGTGTGCCCGGGACCATCGCGCTGTTCGGCTGCTTCCTGATCATGATCATCATCCTCGCGGTGCTGGCGCTGATCGTGGTCAAGGCCCTGGCCGAAAGCCCGTGGGGCATCTTCACGGTGATGGCAACCATCCCGATCGCGATGTTCATGGGCATCTACATGCGCTACATCCGCCCGGGCCGCATCGGTGAAATCTCGATTGTCGGCGTGCTGTTGCTGCTGGGTTCGATCTGGCTGGGCGGGCAGATTGCCGCTGACCCGGTGTGGGCCAAGGCCTTCAGCTTCACCGGCATCCAGATCACCTGGATGCTGGTGGGTTATGGCTTCGTGGCTGCCGTGTTGCCGGTGTGGCTGATCCTCGCGCCACGGGACTACCTGTCTACGTTCCTGAAAATCGGCACCATCATCGCCCTGGCGATTGGCATCCTGGTGACCATGCCCGACCTGAAAATGCCGGCGCTGACCCAGTTCATCGATGGCACCGGCCCGGTGTGGAAGGGCGGTCTGTTCCCGTTCCTGTTCATCACCATCGCCTGTGGCGCGGTCTCGGGTTTCCACGCACTGATCTCCTCGGGCACCACGCCCAAGTTGCTGGCCAGTGAAGGGCACGCCCGTTACATCGGCTACGGCGGCATGTTGATGGAGTCGTTCGTGGCCATCATGGCGATGGTTGCCGCTTCGGTGATCGAGCCAGGGGTGTACTTCGCCATGAACAGCCCGGCCGCGATTGTCGGCGGTGACGTGGTGGCTGTGGCGCAAACCGTCAGCAGCTGGGGTTTTGCAATTACCCCGGAAGCGTTGCAGGCGGTGGCCCATGACATTGGTGAGTCCACCATCCTGGCCCGTGCCGGTGGTGCGCCGACCCTGGCGGTGGGTATCGCGCAGATCCTGCACAGCGTCCTGCCGGGTGAAAACACCATGGCGTTCTGGTACCACTTTGCGATCCTGTTCGAAGCGCTGTTCATCCTGACTGCGGTCGACGCCGGTACCCGTGCCGGTCGCTTCATGCTGCAGGATTTGCTCGGCTCCTTCGTGCCGGCGCTCAAGCGTACCGAGTCCTGGACGGCCAACCTGATCGCTACCGCAGGTTGTGTGGCGATGTGGGGTTACCTGCTGTACCAGGGCGTGATCGACCCACTGGGCGGCATTAACACCTTGTGGCCGCTGTTCGGTATCTCCAACCAGATGCTGGCCGGTATCGCGCTGATGCTCGCCACGGTTGTGCTGATCAAAATGAAACGCCAGCGCTACATCTGGGTGACCATGCTGCCAGCCGTATGGCTGCTGATCTGCACCGTGACCGCAGGCTTCATCAAGCTGTTCGACGCCAACCCGGCGATCGGCTTCCTGTCGCTGGCCAAGAAATACAGCGATGCCCTGGCTGCCGGCCAGATCCTCGCACCGGCCAAGAGCATCGACCAGATGCAACACGTGATCTGGAACGCCTACACCAACGCAACGCTGACGGCGCTGTTCCTGTTCGTGGTCTTCAGCATCCTGTTCTATGCGCTCAAGGTCGGCATTGCTGCCTGGGGCAAAAAGGAACGTACGGATAAAGAAGCGCCATACCAGGCCATCCCGGACGCTTGATAGAGGATTGCAATCATGTTCAATGACATCAGTCGCCTCGGTAAATACCTCGGTCAGGCCGCGCGCCTGATGGTCGGCATGCCCGACTACGACACCTACGTCGAGCATATGCAAACCAAACACCCGGACAAACCGATGATGGACTACAAGGCGTTCTTCCGGGAACGCCAGGAAGCCCGTTACGGCGGCAAGGGTGGGCCCAAGTGCTGCTAGCCCGGTAGTTCGGGCTGCGGTAATCCCTTGTGGGAGCGGGCTTGCTCGCGAAGGCGGTCTTTCAGTGATGCATGTGCTGACTGACACGCCGCCTTCGCGAGCAAGCCCGCTCCCACATTTGTTTTGTGTTTCTTCAAGGAGAATTCTTTGTCCTCTCCCATCCCCGTCACCGTCCTCAGCGGCTTCCTCGGCGCTGGCAAGACCACCTTGTTGCGTCACCTGCTCAAGGCCGAGCACGGCTTGAAAATCGCCGTGATCGAAAATGAATTCAGCGACGCCGGTATCGACACCCAACTGTTGGGCAGCGAGCCGGTGCAAGTCATGACCCTGTCCAATGGCTGCGTGTGCTGCACCATCCACACTGACCTGACCAAGGCCCTGTACCTGTTGCTGGAGCGCCTGGACAGCGGCGAGATCGCCTTCGACCGCCTGGTGATCGAGTGCACCGGCCTGGCCGACCCGGCCCCTGTGGCCCAGACCTTTTTCATCGATGAGGAACTGCGCGAGCGCTACATCCTCGACGGCATCATCACCCTGGTGGACGCGGCCCACGCCGAGCACCACCTGACCCAGACCATCGCCCAGGCGCAGATCGGGTTTGCCGACCGCCTGCTGGTGAGCAAGCGCGACCTGGTGGACGATGCCACCTTCGACGCCCTCAGCGAGCGCCTGACTCGTATCAACCGCCGGGCGCCGATTCGTGTGGTGGAGCACGGCAAGATCGACCTCGCCGAACTGCTGGATGTGCGCGGCTTCAACCTCAACGCCGGCATGAGCCTGCGCCCGGTGAGCCAGGCGCCGTCCATCGATCGTATTTCCAGCCTGGTGCTGCGCACTGACCAGCCGCTGGATATCGACAAACTCAGCGAGTTCATGAACGAGCTGCTGGAAGACCACGGCAAGCAATTGCTGCGCTACAAAGGCGTGCTGAACATTGCCGGGGAAGACCGGCGCATGGTGTTCCAGGGCGTGCTGAAGCTCTACGGGTTCGATTGGGACACCGAATGGGCCGAAGGCGAAGCGCGGGAAAGTGTGATTGTGTTTATTGCTGACGAGTTGCCGGAAGAGAAGATTCGCGAAGGCTTTGCGCGGGTTTACCAATCCTGACTTGAAACGCAGTCAAAATGTGGGAGCGGGCTTGCTCGCGAAAGCGGTGTGTCAGTCAGCACTTGCATCAACTGACACACCGCCTTCGCGAGCAAGCCCGCTCCCACATTTGATGTCATTTCAGATTGAGAAAGCAGCGTTTTCAGGCATAAAAAAGCCCGGCTCTTGAGCCGGGCTTTTTGTTCAAGCTACTGCAATCAAGCGCCGTATACCGGCAGCTTCTTGCAGATGGCCTTGACCTTCTCACGAACAGAATCAATCACTGCTTCGTTGTTCAGGTCAGCCAGGATGTCGCAGATCCAGCCAGCCAGTTCCTTGCACTCTGCTTCCTTGAAGCCACGAGTGGTCACAGCCGGGGTGCCGAAGCGCAGGCCGGAGGTGACGAACGGCGAACGTGGGTCGTTCGGTACCGAGTTCTTGTTAACGGTGATGAAGGCTTTGCCCAGAGCGGCGTCAGCGTCTTTACCGGAGATGTCCTGCTTGATCAGCGACAGCAGGAACAGGTGGTTCTCAGTACCGCCGGACACCACGTCAAAACCGCGCTCGATGAACACGCCGGCCATGGCCTTGGCGTTTTTCACCACTTGCTGCTGGTAGGTCTTGAACTCAGGCTGCAGCGCTTCCTTGAAGCAGATCGCTTTGGCGGCGATCACGTGCTCCAGCGGGCCACCCTGGCCGCCCGGGAATACCGCGGAGTTCAGCTTCTTCTCGATCTCGGCGTTGGCGCGAGCCAGGATCAGGCCGCCACGTGGACCGCGCAGGGTCTTGTGGGTGGTGGTGGTCACGACGTCAGCGAACGGCACCGGGTTCGGGTAGACGCCAGCGGCGACCAGACCGGCCACGTGGGCCATGTCGACGAACAGGTAGGCGCCGACCTTGTCAGCGATTTCGCGGAAGCGTGGGAAATCCAGGATCTGCGAGTAGGCAGAGAAACCGGCCACGATCATTTTTGGCTTGTGCTCAACGGCCAGGCGCTCGACTTCGTCGTAGTCGATCAGGCCGTTGCCGTCGATGCCGTACTGAACGGCGTTGTACAGCTTGCCGGAGGAGGAAACGCTGGCGCCGTGGGTCAGGTGACCGCCGTGGGCCAGGCTCATGCCCAGGATGGTGTCGCCCGCTTGCAGCAGGGCCAGGTACACGGCGCTGTTGGCTTGGGAGCCGGCGTGGGGCTGGACGTTGGCGTAATCGGCGCCGAACAGTTCCTTGGCGCGGTCGATGGCCAGTTGCTCAACGATGTCGACGAACTCGCAACCGCCGTAGTAGCGCTTGCCCGGATAGCCTTCGGCGTACTTGTTGGTCAGAACCGAACCTTGAGCCTCCATCACGGCGGGGCTGGTGTAGTTTTCCGAAGCGATCAGCTCAATGTGCTCTTCCTGGCGCTGAGCTTCTTGCTCCATGGCGGCAAAGAGATCGGCGTCGTACTTGGCAATAGTCAAATCACGGCTGAACATGGCGGTCCTCAAGGATCGGGGGCAGAAAAGAAGCGCATTCTAACCCAATGGGTTTTAGATGGCATATGAAAGGACATCATGTCGCGGACAAGCGGGGCTCATCTGGGGATAGGTGGTGTTTGTTCGGGCCCCTTCGCGAGCAAGCCCGCTCCCACATTCAATCGGGTTCCTTCAGGTGGGATACGGTCGAATGTGGGAGCGGGCTTGCTCGCGAAGAGGCCATCCGCATCACCTGAGGATTTCAGTCGAACATAAACAGCGCATCATTGCTGAACTGCGCCTCAAACCGGTTCGCCGGCATCGGTCGCCCGAACAGGTAGCCCTGCACCTCATCGCAACCGTGCTCCCGCAGGAAGTCCAGCTGCTCATGGGTTTCCACACCCTCGGCGATCACCGCCAGGTTCAGGCTGTGGGCCATGGCGATAATCGCCCGGGCAATCTGCGCATCCTGCTCACCCGACGGCAGGCCGTCGACAAAGGTGCGGTCGATCTTCAGCACGTCGATGGGGAACTGCTTGAGGTAGTTCAGCGATGAATAACCGGTGCCGAAGTCATCTACCGCGATGCTCAGGCCGAGGTTTTTCAGGCTGGCGAGGATCTGCATCGCTTCGTTGACCTCGCGCATCAGGATACTTTCGGTCAGCTCCAGCTCCAGGCACGCCGGCGGCAGGCCGGTGTCCTTGAGGATGGTGGCGATGCGCTCGCCCAGTTGTCCGTCGGAGAACTGCCGGGCCGAAATGTTGACCGAGACCTTGGGTACCCGCACCTTGTTCTGGTGCCAGGTCTTGAGTTGGCGGCAGGCTTCGCTGATCACCCAGTCACCCACGTCCACCACCAGCCCCAACTCCTCCAACACCGGGATGAAGTCCCCCGGCGGCACCAGCCCGCGACGCGGATGGCGCCAGCGCAGCAGGGCTTCGGCACCGGTCAAACGTTTGCCGTCGCCGCTGAACTGCGGCTGGTAATACAGCACGAATTCGTTCTGTTCCAGGGCGTGGCGCAGGTCGCTTTCCAGCTCCAGGCGTTCCAGGGCGCTGGCGTTCATGTCGGCCTGGTAGAACTGGAAGTTGTTCTTGCCCCGCTCCTTGGCGTGGTACATCGCCGTGTCGGCGTTTTTCATCAACTGGCTGAGTTCGTTGCCGTCCTGCGGGCTCAGGGCGATGCCGATACTGGCGGTGACGAAGAACTCGCGGCCCTCCAGCACAAACGGCTTCACCAGGCTGGCCAGAATCTGCTCGGCCACGTGAATCGCCCGGTTCAGCGCCATCTCACGGTTGACCCGCGGTTGCAGCAGCAAGGTGAACTCGTCGCCACCCATGCGCGCCACGGTGTCGTCTTCGGCGACGCAGCCCAGCAGGCGGGTGGCCATTTCCTTGAGCATGCGGTCGCCGGCGGCGTGGCCCAGGGAGTCGTTGATCGGCTTGAAGCGGTCGAGGTCGAGGAACATCAGCACCACCCACGACTTCTGCCGTTCCGCCGATTGCAGCGCGGTGTGCAGGCGGTCCTGGAACAGCGTGCGGTTGGGCAGGTGGGTCAGGGCGTCGTAGTAGGCCAGGCGGTGGATGCGCTGCTCGCTGGCCTTGCGTTCGCTGATGTCACTGAAGAAACACACGTAGCTGGCCAGGTCGCCTTCGTCATCGAACACGGCAGTAATTCCGACCCAGGCCGGGTAATGCTCGCCGTTGCGGCGCTTGAGCCACACTTCGCCTTCCCAGGTGCTGTGCTGGTGCAATTGCTTGAGCACGTAGCGCAGGTGGGCTTCCTGCTGTTCGTCGACGGTGAGCATGTTCGGCAACTGGTCGAGCACGTCCGCCACCGCATAACCGCTGACCCGGCTGAACGCCTCGTTGGCCTGCACGATGTAGCCGGCCGGGTCGGTGATCAGGATCGCCGAGGTGGAGTGTTCGAATACAGTGGCCGCCATGCGCAGGTCTTTTTCCGCACGGCGCTGCTGGCTGATATCGCGACCCACGCCAAGGATGCCCTCGAACGCGCCGTGTTCGTCCCACACCAGCACCAGGCGCAGTTCGATGGGGATCTTGCGCCCGTCGGCCCGCAGGCAGTCGAACAGGAACAGTTGGGTCTGCACGTCGTTGCGCAAGGCCGCGAGGGATTCGGGTTGGTCCAGGGCGCGGCTGACTTGCTCCACCAGGGAGTAGATACCGGTCAGTTGCTGCGGGTTGGCGATGGTCGATTGCCAGCCGTTTTCGAAGATCCAGTCGACGTCATAGCCCAGCACCGCGTTCACCGAAGGGCTGACGTAGTTGAGGGCCAGCTTGCTGTCGGTGGAGAAGATTACGTCGCTGATGCTTTCCGCCAGCATGCGGTAGCGCTGTTCGCTGTCACGCAGGGATTCACTGGCTTCGATCTGGTCGGTGATGTCCTTGGCCACGCCGATGATGCGCGTCACCTGGTCAGTCTTGTCACGGGCCAGGGCCTGTTCGCGGATGTCGAAGCGCCGCCATTGGTTGTTGCGGTGGCGAAAGCGCAACTGGCACTGCAACTGGCTCAGGTAGCCGGCCTGGCGCTGTTGCAGGCGCAGGTCGTGGTAGCGCTCGGCGTCTTCGGGGTGCAGCAGGATCTCCCAGAAGTACTCGCCCATCTGCTGCAGCTCGGGCTTGTTGTAGCCCAGGGTGTGGCCCAGGTGGTGGTTGCTGAAAATCATCCGCTGGCTGATCACGTCCTGCACATACAGGTGATCGGGCACGGTGCGCACCACGTCCGACCAGAAACTCTCGCGCTCCACCAGTGACAACTCGATCAGCTTGCGGCTGGTGATGTCGCTGATGCTCAGGATCACGGCCTTGAAGTCGTCCTGTTGTTCCGGCAGGCGCATCACCAGCCACAGGTATTGGTCGTTGCCTTCGATATCGCTGAGCTGGATTTCCAGTTCAAGCTGCTTCTGCTGGGTCAGCACCGCGTCGATCACCTGGTTGCCGATGGCGGTCGGGCTCGACGGGCAGGCGTCGATCAGGCGCTCCCAGGCTTGCTCGCAAGAAGCGACATTCAGCAGGCGCACCGCCACCTGGTTGACCTCGGTGATGCGCAGTTCCTTGAGCAGTTGCTGGCGCTGTTCCGGGTTGTCTTGCAGCAACTGTTGCAACTGCTCGCGGGTTTGCAGTCGGGCTCTATCGAAGAACGCGCGCAGGCCCGACAGGTCGAGCACGCACAGCGCCACGCCGGTGCCTTCGAAAATATCCTGGTAGCGCCGGCGCCCCTCGTGCACCTGGCGCTGGCGGCGGCGCATGTTCAGCAGCACGATCACCGGGATCAGCGAGAAGGCCAGGCCCAACAGGCATTTGCCGATAAAGGCTGGCAGCAGTTGCTCCAGCACGGCGGCGCGGTCGAACAGGCCGCGCAGTTGCCAGTCGCTCTTGCTCAGGGGCGTGACCAGTACACTTTTGTTCAATTCGTCCGGGGTCAACGCGGTGGCCCATTGGGCCGGCATCCCGCTGTCACGGCTGACCACCCGGTGGTTCAGGCGGTTTTCGATGACCCACATCGGGCGCTGGCCCTGGCCATCCTGGCGGGTCAGGTTGGCCAGGTAATTGGGGGCCAGGCGCAAGGCCCAGTACATCTTGGTGCCGCCGCTGGGCTGGTGCAGCAGCAGGTAGATGACGGTGCCGTCGTTGTTGTTGCTCAGGTAATAGGACTGGGCGTGGCTGCGCTTGACCAGTTCTTCGAGCCAGGCGCTGTCCTGGCTGTCGCTGGCGCTGTCACTGATCATCGCGCCGCTGGGGGCGAGCAGGGCGACGCTGCGCAACTCCGGCAAGGAGCGTTGCAAGGTGCGCATCAGGATTTGTTGCTGTTCGGCGTCCCGCGGCGGTTCGACGATCGGCAGCAGGTTCAGCGCAATCTGCGCACTGAGGGCCATGTTCAGGCTGATCTGTTCGGCCAGGTCGGCGCTGTAGTCGATGGTGTATTGCTGCTGGTTTTTCTGGTTTTGCTGCAACTGGTCCAGCAGTTGCCAGAACAATAACGCGAGCAGCAACAGGACCAGCGTCGCCAATGCGCCCTTCAGGGTTCCGTGCAGGGGCGCTCCCGGCGCTATATGAGCGGCGCGCAGGGGAGTTGGCGGCGTTACGTTGGACAAACTGTGATCCTGCGGTTTGGCTGGACTGGCGCGCGACGTGCACTATAAGCCGGACGCCCGGAGGGCGGCTAGCATGCCTTGTGTTGTGGCAAAGTGCCAGCCCCGCCTGGCTGGACTGCCCACCCGCATTCAGGTAGCTTTGCCGGTTACGCGAGGGCGTTCCAGCCCCAGACAATCAGGCATCTACCGCACGCAGGCATTGATAGACATCAACGGCCCGCGCGGCGCATGGCCTGGCACGGGTTTCGCCCGCTTAATTCATCAGTCACTGACGCTAGGTTCACCATGGCTCAATACGTCTTCACCATGCATCGGCTGGGAAAAGTTGTTCCGCCGAAGCGGGAAATCCTGAAAAACATTTCTCTGTCCTTCTTCCCGGGCGCCAAGATCGGCGTGCTCGGCCTCAACGGTTCGGGTAAATCCACCCTGTTGAAAATCATGGCCGGCGTCGACACCGAGTTCGACGGCGAAGCCCGCCCGATGCCCGACCTGAACATCGGCTACCTGCCACAGGAACCTATCCTGGACCCGACCAAGACCGTGCGTGAAGTGGTCGAGGAAGCGGTCAGCGTGATCAAGAACGCCCAGGCCCGCCTGGACGAGGTATACGCGGCCTACGCTGAAGAAGACGCCGACTTTGACAAACTGGCGGCAGAACAGGCCAAGCTCGAAGCCATCCTGCAAGCCGCCGACGGTCACAACCTGGACCGCCAGCTGGAAGTCGCCGCCGACGCGCTGCGCCTGCCGGCGTGGGACGCCAAGGTTGAACACCTGTCCGGTGGTGAAAAGCGTCGTGTGGCCCTGTGCCGCCTGCTGCTGTCGGCCCCCGACATGCTGCTGCTCGACGAACCGACCAACCACCTGGACGCCGATTCCGTCGCCTGGCTGGAGCATTTCCTGCACGACTTCCCGGGCACCGTGGTTGCGATCACGCACGACCGGTACTTCCTGGACAACGTTGCTGGCTGGATCCTCGAGCTCGACCGTGGCGCCGGTATCCCTTACGAGGGCAACTACTCCGGTTGGCTGGAAGCCAAGTCCGACCGTCTGGCCGCCGAATCCAAGCAACAGTCGGCCCATGAAAAGGCCATGAAAGACGAGCTGGAATGGGTGCGTAAAGGCGCCAAGGCGCGTCAGTCGAAATCCAAGGCCCGTCTGGCGCGTTTCGAAGAGATGCAGTCCCAGGAATTCCAGAAGCGTTCCGAGACCAACGAAATCTACATCCCGGCCGGTCCGCGCCTGGGTGACAAGGTCATCGAGTTCAAGAACGTCTGCAAGGGCTACGGCGACCGCGTGTTGATCGACAACCTGTCGTTCTCCATGCCAAAAGGCGCCATCGTTGGCGTGATCGGCGGTAACGGTGCGGGTAAATCCACACTGTTCCGCATGCTGATGGGCAAGGAGCAACCGGACTCGGGCACCATCGAAGTCGGCGAAACCGTGCAACTGGCTTGCGTTGACCAGAGCCGCGACGACCTCGACGGCAGCAAGACGGTGTTCCAGCAGATTTCCGACGGTTCCGACCAGATCCGCATCGGCAACTACGAAATCCCGTCGCGCACCTACGTGGGTCGCTTCAACTTCAAGGGCGGCGACCAGCAGAAGTTCGTCAAGGACCTGTCCGGTGGTGAGCGCGGTCGCTTGCACCTGGCCCTGACCCTGAAAGAAGGCGGCAACGTATTGCTGCTCGACGAACCGTCAAACGACCTCGACGTTGAAACCCTGCGTTCCCTGGAAGAAGCCCTGCTGGACTTCCCGGGCGCCGCCATTGTGATCTCTCACGATCGGTGGTTCCTTGACCGCGTGGCCACTCACATCCTGGCGTACGAAGACGACTCCCAGGCGGTGTTCTTCGAAGGCAACTACACCGAATACGAAGCCGATCGCAAGAAACGCCTCGGCGAAGCTGCTGCCCAGCCGCATCGTGTACGGCACAAGAAGCTGGCCTGATCCGGGTTGGTGGTTTGAACAAGCGGAGCCTTCGGGTTCCGCTTTTTTTTGCGTGTTTTCAGGTGGACCGCGTCGTCTGCATCGCAGGCAAGCCAGCTCCCACAGTTGACCGCATTGTCATGGATGTACTGGATCAAATGTAGGAGCTGGCTTGCCTGCGATAGCGGATTAACTGTTGGTGCAAAGCCTGGATTGAAATCCTCATTAAGGTGCAAAAAACGCCTGTATTTATATCTAATGCACCATTTAAATTCACAAAGGCGACATTTTGCCCTGTCGCGGTGCGACATGAATTGATAAAGTCCGGGACAAATCTCCTTTAACGACAATAAATTTGCCGAGACTTTTCATGATCGAATCCGTTGAATCCTTCCTTGCCCGCCTCAAGAAACGCGACCCCGACCAGCCGGAATTCCACCAGGCCGTGGAAGAAGTCCTGCGCAGTTTGTGGCCGTTTCTTGAAGCCAATCCCCACTACCTGAACTCGGGCATCCTGGAGCGCATCTGCGAGCCGGAGCGTGCGATTGTGTTCCGGGTGTCGTGGGAAGATGACCAAGGCAAAGTACGGGTCAACCGCGGGTTCCGGATCCAGATGAACAGCGCCATCGGCCCCTACAAAGGCGGCCTGCGCTTCCACCCGTCGGTGAACCTGGGCGTGCTGAAATTTCTCGCCTTCGAACAAACCTTCAAGAACTCCCTGACCTCGCTGCCCATGGGCGGCGGCAAGGGCGGCTCGGACTTCGATCCCAAGGGCAAGAGCGACGCCGAGGTGATGCGTTTCTGCCAGGCGTTCATGAGCGAGCTGTATCGCCATATCGGCTCGGACGTGGACGTGCCCGCCGGTGATATTGGCGTGGGCGCCCGGGAGATCGGCTTCCTGTTCGGCCAGTATAAGCGCCTGAGCAACCAGTTCACCTCGGTGCTGACCGGCAAGGGCATGAGCTACGGCGGCAGCCTGATTCGCCCGGAGGCCACCGGTTTTGGCTGCGTGTACTTCGCTGAAGAAATGCTCAAGCGCAACGGCGAGCGGGTCGAAGGCAAGCGCGTGGCCATCTCCGGCTCCGGCAACGTCGCCCAGTACGCGGCGCGCAAGGTCATGGACCTGGGCGGCAAGGTGATTTCCTTGTCCGACTCCGAAGGCACTCTGTACTGCGAAAGCGGTTTGACCGAAGAACAATGGTCGGCACTGCTTGAACTGAAAAACGTACAGCGCGGGCGCATCAGCGAGCTGGCATCGCGTTTCGGCCTGGAATTCCGCGCCGGCAAAGCACCATGGGAGCTGGCCTGCGACATCGCGTTGCCCTGCGCCACTCAGAACGAACTGGACGCCGAAGCGGCGCGCACCCTGTTGCGCAATGGCTGCGTCTGCGTGGCCGAAGGCGCCAACATGCCGACCACCCTGGAGGCGGTGGATATCTTTATCGAGGCCGGCATCCTGTTCGCGCCAGGCAAGGCGTCCAATGCCGGCGGGGTGGCGGTGAGCGGGCTGGAGATGTCGCAGAACGCCATGCGCCTGCTGTGGACCGCCGGTGAAGTGGACAGCAAGCTGCACAACATCATGCAGTCGATCCACCATGCGTGCGTGCACTACGGCGAAGAGAACGGCCGGGTCAACTACGTGAAGGGCGCCAACATTGCAGGCTTCGTGAAGGTTGCGGATGCAATGCTGGCCCAGGGCATCGTTTAACCCTCGGGTTCGATGCGCAGGATTTCGATCAACTGATCACCGACGGGGCGCTTCCACAGCACCTCGTCGCCCACCTGTGCGCCCAGCAGAGCGCGGCCCAGTGGCGAACCCCAGTTGATCAGGCCCACCGTGGCGTCGGCCTGGTCTTCGCCCACTAACTGAATGCGCTGCTCTTCGTCCTGTTCGTTGGCAAAGGTCACCCAGCTGCCGATTTGCACCTTGTCGGTGGAGGTTGCCGGCGCCACCACCTGTGCGCTTTGCAGGCGCTGGTTGAAGTAACGCAAATCCCGCTCAAGGTCGGCCTGGCGCTGTTTATCGGCCTGCTCGCCCTTGGCGGATTCTTCGCTGTGCTCATGCTGCAACTGCGCGACCCTGGCCTGCAATTGTGCAAGTCCGCGGGCAGTGAGGTGATTGGGTTGCGCGCTGACCTGGCGTTCCACCGGTTGGCTGGCCTGGGCAGCGGCGCTGTCTTCGTTGACGAAAGCTCGACTCATGACGTTCTCCTGCTATGGAGTTTGGGCCATGGTCGCAGGGGTTAAGTTTCGCTGGATGTCTGGAAGCGACCTATTGCGAGCGAAAGGCCCTGGCAGCGTCGCGGTCTTTTTCCTGTTGCCAGGCGCGTTCGCGGTCGTCCCAGTGGCGATTCTTGTAGTCGTTCAGGTCTTCGTTCTCGCGCATGGCTTTGCATTGGCGAAAGCCATCATCCCAGCCTTCGGCGTAGGTGCGGTCTTTCAGGTAGCGCGGGACGTTCTTGCGAAATTCCCCGGTGATCACCCCGGCAGCCTGGCGGCCGCTGCTGCAACCGTCGTCATAGCCATCGGCGAAGGCGGGTGGATAACCCTTGGCCAGCAAATCCTCATGGGTTGATTGGCAACCCGACAGCAGGGCCAACAGGCCCAGCACTACAGCGTACCGCCACATCGCTTGCTCCCTGGCCGTTGAACGGCTGATGGGGGAAGTGTAGGAGTGGATTCGTTCGGGGTATGTGAAACGGATGTGAGAAATCCGTGTGACGCTGCGGCTTCGGGCGATCACGCGCGCCCTGTGGCGAGGGAGCTTGCTCCCGCTGGGGCGCGAAGCGGCCCCTGTTCAGGGTATAGAGATATTACAGAGAGGGTGAGGTGTCTGGTTTTGGGGCTGCTGTGCAGCCCAGCGGGAGCAAGCTCCTTATGGACTAATTAGAGATCGTTCCCACGCTCTGCGTGGGCATGCCGCTCTGGACGCTCTGCGTCCGCTTTTAAAGGTCGTGACGCAGAGCGTCACAGGATGCATTCCCCACGCGGAGCGTGGGAACGATCTACGGCTCAGGGATTAATAGTGATACCACTTCACTTCCAGCATCACTTCGTTCACCGGTGTCGCGAGGTGGCTGTATTCCCGCTGCGCACTCAGTCTCAGCCCCAGGTTGCGCGACAATTCCCACTGTTGATTCAGGCTTATACTGCGCCGCACCTCGCCATTGGTGAAGAAGTCACCCTTGGCTTCCAGGCTCAGGTTGCCCAGCGGGTTGCGCCACAACACACCTGTATTGAACCCGGCAGCCGGGGAGATGGCTTCACCGAAGTCGCTGTTGTGCTCCACGCGCACCGTGCCGAGGGCGAAGCCAAGCATGTCGTCGCGCAGTTGCCAGGTGCCGCCCGCGCCACCGTTGACGTGGCTGACGAGTGTCTCGTCGTCATGCTTGCCCGGTACGCGCTCCAGGCCGCCGGTGACTTGCCACGACCATGGCTGCAGCAGCTCGTTGCGTGGGGTCAGTGAGCGGATGGTTGCCAGATCCAGTTGCTGCAATTGCCAGTGGTTGCCTTCGTACTGGCGCAGTTTCATTTGCAGGATTTCAATCTGCGCGCCCAAGGGGAAGCCTTCGGCGTTGTCGTTCAGGTCGTGGTAGGCCATGCGCAGGCCGTATTCGCCGAAGGCCTTGTCGCCCCGGGTGCCGATGCCGGCTTGCCAGGTGCGGGATTCGTGGCCGTCTTCGGGCAGGCCGGGGCGTTCGATCTTCAGGTCCGGCGCCGGGTTCTGGTTGATCGCCCGCAGCAGTTCGAAGCTGCGCTGGGAGCGTTCGGTGTCGCGCTCCAGGCCGTTGGCGCGGTAGCGGCCAAGGCGGTAGGCGGCGTCGATGATCAGGGCCTGGCGGTCTTTGGCGATGGCCTTGAACGCCGGGTCCTGCAGTTGTTTCTGGTCGTCGCTGATCTTCAGCACCCATTGCTGCTCGTCGCTGTCCAGCGGCTTGGCGCGTTCCAGCAGCTCCCGTTCACGGGAAGGGCGGTAATCGATTTTCTCCACCAGGCCGGCTTCTTTCACGGCTTTTACCGTGTCGGTAGGGATCGCGGTCAGCGGGAATTGTTCGGTCAACCGCAGGCTTGGGCGGGCCACTTGCAGCAGTTCCAGCAGGCGATAGGAGCAGTTTTCGTCGAAGAAGAAATAGTCGAATTGGATCTGCTTGAGTTCCCACACGTGCTCGACCATGCGCTCGGTCTCGACCTGGGTCAGGTTCAGGCGGTATTCCCACAGGTCGCGGTTCTCCAGGCTACGGTATTCCGAGAGTTTTTCCTGGTAGGGTACCAGCGCGAACAGGCCCGGGTAGCCGCCCATCAGGCCCTTCCAGGCGTAGAGGATGCTGTTGTCCGAGCCTTCGATATAGGCGCCAAAGTTGATCGCGTAGCTGAGCAGGGCGGTGTTGTTGCTCTGCACGTCAGCCTGGTCGATGCGCAGCAGGGTATGGCCGAACATTGATGACGGGCTGTTGAGGTAGGCCGCCGGGAAGATCATCACCGCGCTGTGGGGGGCGACGTCCTTGAACCATTGCTTGAACTCCTTGCAGTCCAGCGCCGGCAAGTCGCTCAGGTGCAACTGGTCCTTGAGCCAGCGTGTACGTGCCGGGTAAACGCATTGGGCGTGCTTTTCGCCGAGGCTGGCCGGGGCATACAGCGCCTCGACAGTGGCCTTCAGCTCCTGGTCCGGATGGTGGGCGCCATCGGGAGCGAGGAAGAATTTCTTGTCGCTGACATAGCTGCGCCAGCCTTTGAACTTGCCGGATTCGTAGTGCCCCAGCGAAAGCCAGAACGGGTCGTTGGCCAGTTGCTGCAAACGTTGATCATCAAGGTGCGGCGCCGCATACAGCGGGGCGCAGGCGAAGAGTGCCAGGTAGGCAAGGCGTTTGAGCATGTGGGCAACTTAAGTCGAGATAAAAAGACCCAAAGGGGAGGCAGGTCCAAAAATAATAAAACCCGTGCCTCGAAAGGCACGGGCGGGTCGAGCTTAAGCCTGGGTAGCGTATTTCGCCAGACGGGTGTCGCTTTTCAGTACAGCCAGGGTGTTGTTGTGCACGTCATCAGCGGTTACGTCAGCCTTGCTGAAGATTTGCTGGAAGTGCTCGTGAGTCACAGCGGCAAAGTGCTCGCGATCTTCAGGAGCAACGCCCAGTACTACAGCGTAGGTAGTCAGCGCTTCGCCGTTACCCTTGGCCATGTCTTCGGACAGCTCGTTCATCATGCCATTCATGGCAATCCACGATTTGCCACCGTAGGTCAGTGCGCTGTTGGTGCTGCAGCCGTTGGTGCCCGAGGTCATGCCGAACGTGGCGTTACCCGAGGTACCGTTGGTGGTGGAGGCCAGGAAGTGAGCCGGAGTGCCGCGTTGGCCTTCGAACAACATGTTGCCCCAACCGCAGTTCGGGCCACCTGGCGCTTCTGCCATTGCATTGAGGGAGACGACGGTGAAGAGAGTACCGAGAAGGATCCGTTTCATAGCTTTGTTCTCTTTGTGTGCAAACCAATGGACAAGGGTTCAGGTGCCTGACAGCACCCTAGGGGTCGGTTATTAGTCCAACCCGCAGCAGGTTGGAGTTTAGGCATGATCCAAGGGTTCCGTGACTTTTTATGAAACAAGCCGGAAACACTCGGTTTTTTTACAGCCCCGAACACGGGTCTATGCTTTCCCCAAGCCGTCCTTGCCAGCCGGCCCAACCCGGCGCCAGAATGCCGTCATCTGCCCCGCCTGATGTAAGGAAGCCCGATGCCTGATCCTGTTGCTGCCAGCTTGCGTCTAGCGCCCGAAGCGCTGACTCGTCCTTTTTCCGCTGAACAGTTCAGCTTCTCGACCACCAATGATTTGGAGCCCTTTCGCGGTGTGCTTGGCCAGGAACGTGCGGTCGAAGCCTTGCAGTTCGGTGTGGCCATGCCACGCCCCGGTTACAACGTATTTGTGATGGGCGAGCCCGGTACCGGGCGCTTTTCGTTCGTCAAACGCTACCTCAAGGCCGAAGGCAAGCGCCTGCAGACCCCGGCCGACTGGGTCTACGTCAATAATTTCGATGAGCCTCGCGAACCCCGCGCGCTGGAACTGCCTGCGGGCGGTGCTGCCGCGTTCATCTCCGATATCAACGGCCTGATCGACAACTTGGTCGCGACCTTCCCGGCGGTGTTTGAACACCCGACGTATCAACAGCGCAAAAGCGCCATCGACCGTGCCTTCAACCAGCGTTACGACCGTGCCCTGGACGTCATCGAGCGCCTGGCCCTGGAAAAAGACGTGGCGCTGTACCGTGACAGCACTAACATTGCGTTTACCCCGATGCTCGACGGCAAGGCCCTGGACGAGGCCGAGTTCTCGCAGTTGCCCGAAGCCGACCGCGAGCGTTTCCACACCGATATTTCCGAACTGGAAGAACGCCTCAACGAAGAACTCGCCAGCCTGCCCCAGTGGAAGCGCGAGTCCAATAACCAGATGCGCCAGTTCAACGAAGAAACCATCACGCTGGCCTTGCAGCCACTGCTGGCGCCGTTGTCCGAAAAATATGCGGAGAACGCGGCCGTCTGCGGCTACTTGCAGGCGATGCAGGTCTACCTGCTGAAAACCGTGGTCGAGCAGTTGGTGGACGACGCGAAAACCGACGCCCAGGCCCGCAAGTTGCTGGAAGAACAGTACTGCCCGAGCCTGGTGGTGGGGCATCCGATCAACGGTGGCGCCCCGGTGGTCTTCGAGCCGCATCCGACCTACGACAACCTGTTCGGTCGTATTGAATACAGCACCGACCAGGGCGCGCTCTACACCACCTATCGCCAATTGCGCCCGGGTGCGCTGCATCGTGCCAACGGTGGTTTCCTGATCCTTGAAGCCGAGAAGATGCTCAGCGAGCCGTTTGTATGGGACGCCCTCAAGCGTGCCTTGCAATCGCGCAAGCTGAAGATGGAATCACCGCTGGGCGAACTGGGCCGCCTGGCCACGGTGACCCTCAACCCGCAAGTGATCCCGTTGCAGCTCAAGGTGATCATCATCGGCTCCCGCCAGTTGTACTACGCGTTGCAGGACGCGGATCCGGACTTCCAGGAGATGTTCCGGGTACTGGTGGATTTTGACGAAGACATCCCGATGGTGGATGAAAGCCTGGAGCAGTTCGCCCAGTTGCTGAAAACCCGCACCTCGGAAGAAGGCATGGCGCCGTTGACCTCCGATGCGGTGGCGCGGCTGGCGACCTACAGCGCGCGGTTGGCGGAGAACCAGGGCCGCTTGTCGGCGCGTATCGGTGATTTGTTCCAGCTGGTCAGCGAGGCGGACTTCATTCGTCACCTGGCCGGTGATGAGCGCACCGACTCCGGGCACATCGAGCGCGCACTCAAGGCCAAGGCCACGCGCACCGGGCGGGTGTCGGCGCGGATTCTCGACGACATGCTCGCCGGGGTGATCCTGATCGACACCGCCGGCGCGGCGGTGGGCAAGTGCAACGGGCTGACGGTGCTGGAGGTGGGTGACTCGGCGTTTGGTGTGCCGGCGCGGATTTCTGCCACGGTGTACCCGGGCGGCAGTGGCATCGTCGATATCGAGCGTGAAGTTAACCTCGGCCAGCCGATTCACTCCAAGGGCGTGATGATCCTCACCGGTTACCTGGGCAGCCGTTATGCCCAGGAATTCCCGTTGGCGATCTCGGCGAGTATCGCCCTGGAGCAGTCCTACGGCTATGTCGACGGCGACAGCGCGTCCCTGGGCGAAGCCTGCACCTTGATCTCGGCCCTGTCGAAGACGCCGCTCAAGCAGTGCTTTGCCATCACCGGCTCGATCAACCAGTTTGGTGAGGTGCAGGCGGTCGGCGGGGTTAACGAGAAGATCGAAGGTTTCTTCCGTCTTTGCGAGGCCCGCGGGCTGACCGGCGAGCAGGGGGCGATCATTCCCCAGGCCAACGTCGCGACACTGATGCTCGATGAGAAGGTGTTGCAGGCCGTGCGGCAGGGGCAATTCCACGTCTATGCCGTGCGTCAGGCCGACGAGGCCTTGAGCCTGCTGGTGGGTGAGCCTGCGGGTTCGCCCGACGAAGAGGGGCAATTCCCCGAAGGCAGCGTCAATGCGCGGGTGGTGGAGCGTCTGCGGGCGATCGCCGAGATGATCAGTGAAGATGACCTGAAGGAAGCCGAGAAGGAGTTGGCGCAGGAAGCACTGGCTGAGACCAAGCCGGTGTAATCAATGCCGAAGGGGCCTGGTTCCAGGTCCCTTCGGCATATTTTTGACGCCGTCGTGACGGCAGTCATCCGTTGGTCCCCCAGCCTTGGTTTGTACCGGGTTTCTTCTATTCTCAGCTCAAGGGATAGCCACAGGAGTCGCTGGATAGAAACAGTCTTGCCCTGCGAGGCTGAATACCGGATCTACCGAGGGTCGCCGCCATGTCGCGCAACCTCTGCCTCACCCGCCAGTGCCTGGGCCTGGTCACCCGTATCGAATGTTCCATTCGCCCTCTCGCGGGGGATACCGGGATGTGGACCTTGTTGTTTGCCGCCGGAATGACCGGCGAACAACCCTCCACCATCAAGTCCCAAGGCCCGTTCCACGGACCTTTCGTGGCACAAACCATCCTCGATTCGATTGTTGAAAGCCTGACCCTGCACGGGTACGAGCTGGCTGACGACCCGCAGATCTGGTGCCTGCACCTGCAGGCGCACTTGCGACAACTCAACGGTGGGCGGCAGACGGTGCTAAGCGATATCCGCTGACCGCACTCCCCCCGTAGCAGCTGGCGCTCGACAGCTGCTACGGGGGAGGGGCTATGGCTTGGGGGCAGGGGCCGCCTCGGGTTTGTCCAGCTTCACCTCAAACCCATACTGCACCGTGTCCAGGCCGGTGCGCTGGTAGGTTTCCAATGTCGTCGGCTGGCCGTAGAAGTAATGCACGTCGAACAGCGCCGTGCCGTATTCCTCGGCGCGGTGGCTGACGCCGAGAATTTCCTTCAGGTAGTTGCCGCTGGCGTCCTTGGCATAGAACCGCCAGCTGTCAGAGGGGAACAGCTTCTGGTCGACAATCAGCGCGTTGTCCTTCAGCTCCAGGCCCTTGGGCAGTTGCCCGGCAGTGAGGCTGCCTTTCTCGATGGTCGCCAGGAACAGCGGCATCGATCCGACGGCAAACCCCGGGTTTTCAGGGAACAGGTTCAGGTCATAGGTGATGGTGCCGCGCCCCGGGTCGACCTCGTAGGCTTCGGCGGGCAGTTCGATCGGCTCGCCAAGCTTGCCTTCGTCGTTGGCGGTGAGGAACGTCACCGGGGCATCGCCGCCGCCGCGGTCCTCGCCCAGCAGGTCGTCGTTGAAGGTGTAGGGGTGATCGAACTCAACGTGCGCCGCACTGGCGTCATCCACCGACTGGTTGATGGTGACGCTTTTCTTCAGTTGGTCTTCGGACAGGGTGGCGTCCTTGAGCCAATCCGCGGCCTGGTCGTCATACACCGTGACGGGCATCGGCAACGGCTGTACGGTTTTTTCCAGGCTGTTCTTGTCGAAGCGCCGTACGGGCAGGTCCAGGTCCTTGCGGGTCACCGTGGCCTGGGAAAAGTCGAGCACGCTGACTTGCACATTGTCGATCAGGCCATTGAAGTACACCTTGGTGTAGTGGCTGTTCTGCTTGAGCTCGAAGGCTTTCTGCTCGTCTTCCAGCTGTTTCTCGAAGGCGTCGGACCAGGCCTTCTGCTTCTGCATTTCGGCCAGTTGCTTCTCGTAGAACGCCAGTTGCGCGGCGTTTTCGTTGATCGAGCCCGAGCGCGAGAGAAATTGCCCGGTGGTGTCACGAGCCTGCACCAGCAACGGGTTCGGCGATTCGTCCGCGACTTCCGGCGCCAGCGGGGCGCTGTTGGTCAGTTCGATCTCGGCGTAGTTCTTTTCCAGGGCCAGCAGGGTGACGGTGACGTTTTCTTCGGTGCGCTTGCGGCCCACGTCCTTTTTCGACAAGTCGAAGGTGAAGACTTTACGCGGGGCAATCACTTCCACCTTGCCCTTGAGGGTGACGGGCTGCGGCTGGCTTTTGTTCTCCGTCTCGACGCCTTCGACGAACGGGTAGGTCACCGTCAGGTCATCGGGGTTGGTCAGGTTGGAACTGGTGGGGCTCAACTGGATGCCCGGATCGGTTTCCGACCATTCCGGCTGGAACGGGATGACCTTGTTGTTGCTCAGGGTCACCGACTGCCATTCCAGGCCGTGTGGGAAGGGGAACTGGTCGGGCATGTTGAAGTTGAACGGGAAGATCGGCTGCAGGTCCGTCAGGTAGTCCGAATGGGACGCCTTGCGCAGGACAAACAGGCCATTGATGTAGGTATCGACCAGGGCCTGCGGCGTAGGGTAATGCTTGAGCAGCGCCAGGGCGTCTTCGCTGTACTCGGCCTCGATGGGCTTGGTGGCGAGCTTGGCGCGCGCCCGTTCCAGCAACAGCAGCGAGCCTCCGAGCTCGGACACGGCGTCCTTGAGCTTGGGGTCCTGGATGGCGTCCAGGGATTGTTCGAACTTGGCGGTTTTCTCTTCGAGACTGGCTTGCTTGTGTTCATCGCTTGGGGAACAACCGCTGCCCATCAGCAACGCCGCACACAGGCCAAGGCTGGCCAAAGGGGATCGCACATCCATTATCTGAGTTTTCCTGTCCGACATCATCGAGCCGAGTTGATGAGCTCGACACTAGCAGAAAAATTCCTTAACAGATGCCGTACAGATCAGTTTTCTCGACGGTTTCTGGGGTTTGGGTGCGGCTGGTATACTCGCCGCCATTTTTAGCCAAGCTGTGTGAGATTCAATGGAACGCTTTATCGAAAATGCAATGTATGCCTCACGCTGGCTGTTGGCGCCGATCTATTTCGGGCTGTCCCTGGGGCTGCTGGCGCTGGGCCTGAAGTTCTTCCAGGAAGTGTTTCATGTGATTCCCATCGTGTTCACCATGAGCGAGTCGGATGTGATCCTGGTGCTGCTGTCGTTGATCGACATGGCCCTGGTGGGCGGCCTGCTGGTGATGGTGATGATCAGCGGCTACGAGAACTTCGTCTCCCAGCTGGACATCGACGAAAGCAAGGAGAAGCTCAACTGGCTGGGGACCATGGACTCCTCGTCGCTGAAGATGAAGGTCGCGGCGTCCATCGTGGCGATTTCGTCGATCCATCTGCTGCGGGTGTTCATGGACGCCAAGAACGTCGATCCCGAGCACCTGAAATGGTACGTGATCATTCACATGACCTTCGTGGTGTCGGCGTTTGCCATGGGCTACCTGGACAAGGTTACCAAGCATTAATCAGCCCCTGGCGCTCTCCTGCGCGGGGCTCATCAAGGGCGTGGCTTGTGTGCTAGTCTGCTCGCCCTTTTAGTTTGGACGGCACCTGTGTCGTCCTACAGCGGAGCCTTTCCATGTCCGAAGTTAATCTGTCCACCGACGAAACCCGCGTGAGCTACGGCATTGGCCGTCAGTTGGGCGACCAGCTGCGCGACAACCCGCCACCGGGCGTGAGCCTGGACGCGATCCTGGCTGGCCTGACCGACGCTTTTGCCGGCAAGCCTAGCCGTGTGGACCAGGAGCAAATGGCCGCCAGCTTCAAGGTCATCCGCGAAATCATGCAAGCCGAAGCCGCTGCAAAGGCTGAAGCTGCTGCTGGCGAAGGCCTGGCTTTCCTGGCTGAAAACGCCAAGCGTGACGGCATCACCACCCTGGCTTCCGGCCTGCAATTTGAAGTGCTGACTGCAGGTAGCGGCGCCAAGCCGACCCGTGAAGACCAGGTGCGGACTCACTACCACGGCACCCTGATCGACGGCACTGTGTTCGACAGCTCCTACGAGCGCGGCCAGCCTGCGGAATTCCCGGTTGGCGGCGTGATCGCCGGCTGGACCGAAGCCCTGCAACTGATGAATGCCGGCAGCAAATGGCGCCTGTACGTGCCGAGCGAACTGGCTTACGGCGCTCAAGGCGTTGGCAGCATCCCGCCGCACAGCGTT
Source organism: Pseudomonas sp. G5001 (assembly GCF_013385475.1). Classification (NCBI taxonomy): domain Bacteria; kingdom Pseudomonadati; phylum Pseudomonadota; class Gammaproteobacteria; order Pseudomonadales; family Pseudomonadaceae; genus Pseudomonas; species Pseudomonas sp. G5001. The sequence goes on along the minus strand of NZ_JACAPZ010000011.1, from coordinate 491,205 downwards.
CTGGTGTTTGACGTCGAGCTGCTCGACGTTCTGTAAGACCTTACCTGCAGGAGCGAGCCTGCTCGCTCCTGCAGTGTTTTGCGCGGTTGCTCATGGATGAAACTTGCCATTGAGATCCGTCACCGGGCGCAACGCTCGGGCATAGCAGAACAGAAACAGATTTCTCACCACTTCCTTCAGCACCCCGGGCTCACTGGAACTCAGGCCATTGACGTCCAGGTCGCCCTGATCCTGCAGTTCGCTTAACGCCTCTTCTTCCAGCACCGCGCAGACTTCCCCGGTTTCCCGATGGAGGATTCGCAAGTAAGGGTGTGGACGGTCCAGCCAGGCATCGATCAAATAAGTCATGGGAAGTATCTCCTTGATGGGTTTCAATGAGAATAATTCTTATTCGTAGAATAGCAAGTCCCTATTGGCCATTTCCGGACTTTTCTGTGTGGATATTGTTTTTGATCAAAAGGCCTGGCCTTTTGCCGCCAGTGCGGAACTGACGCGGGGAGGGTGAAGCGCCATCCCGTGCAGGGCACGGGATGGAGGCAGCATATTCAGACCTTGCGGACGAACTCGGACTTAAGTTTCATCGGGCCGATACCGTCGATCTTGCAGTCGATATCGTGGTCGCCATCGCACAGGCGGATGTTCTTGACCTTGGTGCCGACCTTGACCACCAGGGACGTGCCCTTGACCTTGAGGTCCTTGATCACGGTGATGGTGTCGCCGTCCTGCAGGACGTTGCCCACAGAGTCTTTCTTCACGGATTCATCGCTGGCCGCCTCGGCTTCGCCGCCGACGGCCCACTCATGGGCGCATTCCGGGCAAATCAGCTGGGCGCCATCTTCGTAGGTGTATTCGGAATTGCATTTCGGGCAGGGTGGCAACGTGCTCACTAAAGCTCCTTTGGTTTCAGGATGGCTAAAAAGCGCACATTGTATAGGGTTTTAGCCGGGCAGGGGGCATCAACGCCAGAGAACGCTGCGGGAGCTGGCTTGACTGCGATGCAGGCACCTCGGTTTGTCTGTTACACCGCGGTGATGCAGTCGCAGGCAAGCCAGCTCCTGCATGGAGCAGAGCAGAATCAGTGAGTACGGGCGACCGCGAACTCACTCAGCTCAACCAGGGCGTCCCGGTATTCGCTGGCTGGAAGGGCTTCCAGGCATTGGATCGCGCGAGCCACGTAGTCACGGGCCAGTTGCGCGGTGTATTCGAGGGAACCCGAGGCTTCCACGGCTTCGCGGATGCTTTCCAGGTCTTCGATCCCGCCTTTCTGGATCGCCTTGCGCACCAGGGCGGCCTGTTCCGGCGTGCCTTCGCGCATGGTGTAGATCAGTGGCAAGGTCGGCTTGCCCTCGGCCAGGTCGTCACCGACGTTCTTGCCCAGGGTTTCGGCGTCGCCGCGATAGTCCAGCAGGTCGTCCACGAGCTGGAAGGCCACGCCCAGGTGATCGCCGAAGGTGCGCAGGGCTTCGCTCTGCTCGGGCGTCGCTTCGCACAGGGCGGCGGCGCTGTGGGTCGAGGCTTCGAAGAGCATCGCGGTTTTGCCGCGAATCACTTCCATGTAGGTTTCTTCGGTGGTGCTGGCGTCGCGAACCTTCGACAGCTGCAACACTTCGCCTTCGGCGATGATGCGCGTGGCCTGTGAAAGAATCTTCATCACCGGCATCGAGCCCAGCTCGACCATCATTTCGAACGAGCGCGAGTACAGGAAGTCGCCCACCAGCACGCTCGGCGCATTGCCCCACATCGCGTTGGCCGTCTCGCGACCACGGCGCATGCCGGACATGTCGACCACGTCGTCGTGCAGCAGGGTGGCGGTGTGCAGGAACTCGATGGTCGCGGCCAGCAGGCGCAGGTCATCGCCTTCGCGGCCCAGGGCCTTGCCACACAGCAACACTAATAAAGGACGCAGGCGTTTACCGCCGGCCGACGTAATGTAGTCGCCAATTTTGGAGACCAGCGGCACTTTAGAAGTCAGCTGCTTCTTGATGATGCCGTCGACGGCGCTAAAATCGTCCGCCACCGCGCGGTAGAAAGCTTGGGGTTGCATCAGCGACAGTCGCTCCAGAAGGGTTGCGCGGCATGCTAGGACCCGCGTCCCGTAGTGTCAAGGCGCGATAGACGGCTACTTGCAACACCTCCATAGCTTGCGTACAATCGCGCACCCTGAACTTCCTGGGCAGCACCTGCCTTACGCAATTGCATTCGGGACGTCCATCCCATGCAGCCATGCCAGCCAATACCTCTTCTTATAAAGCGCTGGGTGAGCAGGATTATCGGAGAAATACCATGTCGTACGCAGTAATTGTTACTGGTGGCAAGCAATACAAGGTCGCCCCAGGTGAATACCTGAAGATCGAGAAGCTGGAAATCGCTACTGGCGAATCCGTTACTTTTGATCGCGTTCTGTTGGTCGCCAATGGCGATGACGTGAACATCGGCGCTCCAGTTGTTGCAGGCGCTACCGTTGTGGCTGAAGTGATCTCCCAAGGTCGTCACGATAAAGTCCGCATCATCAAGTTCCGTCGTCGTAAGCACCACATGAAGCGTATGGGCCACCGCCAGTGGTACACCGAGATCAAAATCACCGGTATTCAGGCTTAATTTCAGCCTAATTCCTCACTAGGAGAATTGACTCATGGCACACAAAAAAGCTGGTGGTAGTACCCGTAACGGTCGCGACTCAGAAGCCAAACGCCTTGGCGTGAAGATGTATGGCGGCCAGGTTATCATTCCGGGCAACATCATCGTGCGTCAGCGCGGCACCCAATTCCACGCCGGTTACGGTGTTGGCATGGGTAAAGATCACACTCTGTTCGCTAAAATCGACGGCGTGATCAAGTTTGAAGTAAAAGGCGCTTTCAACCGCCGTTACGTGAGCATTGTCCCGAAGACTGAAGTCGTCGCGGCATAATTACGTAGTTGCTGGAAAAGCCCTGTCTCGCGACGGGGCTTTTTCGTTTGTGGGGTGAGTCTCTTGCAAAGCTGTTTGTGATGGGCGAAAGCAGTGGATTTGCGGTCGTTGCTTGAGGTCGCTGCGCTCATTTTTGCAAGAGTCTTATGTCTTGGTTTCTTAAGCTCGTCCGTGTGGCGAGAGGCGTTTTGTTATGAAGTTCGTTGATGAAGTTTCGATCCGAGTAAAAGCTGGCGACGGCGGTAACGGTTGCATGAGTTTCCGTCGGGAAAAATTCATCGAAAACGGTGGTCCTAACGGTGGTGATGGTGGTGATGGCGGCTCGGTCTACATGATCGCCGACGAAAACCTCAACACCCTGGTGGACTACCGTTACACCCGGCACTTTGATGCCGAGCGTGGCTCCAACGGCGGCAGCACTGACTGCACCGGTAAAAAAGGCGAAGAGTTGGTGCTGCGGGTTCCGGTTGGTACCACCGTGATCGACTCCGCAACCCAGGAAGTCATTGGTGACCTGACCAAAGCCGGTCAGCGCCTGCTGGTGGCTCATGGCGGCTGGCACGGTCTGGGCAACACCCGTTTCAAGTCCAGTACCAACCGTGCGCCACGCCAGACCACGCCGGGCAAGCCAGGCGAGCAGCGTGACCTGAAGCTGGAAATGAAGGTGCTGGCTGACGTGGGCCTGCTGGGTCTGCCGAATGCCGGCAAAAGTACGTTCATTCGCTCGGTGTCTGCTGCCAAGCCGAAAGTCGCCGATTACCCGTTCACTACCCTGGTGCCGAACCTGGGTGTGGTCAGCGTTGACCGCTGGAAAAGCTTCGTGGTTGCGGACATTCCGGGCCTGATCGAAGGCGCTTCCGACGGCGCAGGCCTGGGGATCCGTTTCCTCAAGCACTTGTCCCGCACCCGTTTGCTGCTGCACCTCGTCGACATGGCGCCGCTGGATGACACCAGTGCACCGGACGCTGCTGAAGTGATCGTCAGCGAGCTGACCAAGTTCAGCCCGTCCCTGGCTGAGCGTGATCGCTGGTTGGTGCTGAACAAGTGCGACCAGATCCTCGAGGAAGAGCACGAAGAGCGCGTCAAGGAGATCGTTGATCGCCTGGAATGGACCGGTCCGGTCTACGTGATCTCGGCCATTGCCAAAGAAGGCACTGAGCGCCTGACTCGCGACATCATGCGTTACCTCGAAGACCGTGCCGATCGCCTGGCCGCCGACCCTGTCTACAAGGCCGAGCTGGCTGAACTGGATCAGCGCATCGAAGACGAGGCTCGTGCCCAGTTGCAGGCGCTGGATGATCAGCGTGCCCTGCGTCGCAGTGGCGTCAAGTCGGTCCATGATATCGGTGACGATGATTGGGACGAGGAAGACGTGGATGATGAAGATGGTCCGGAAATCATTTACGTGCGCGACTGATTCGTTGCAGTAAACTTAAGCGCCGCTCAATCGAGCGGCGTTTTGGTATCTGGAAATCGGTAGTCACGAATAACGTTATGGGCGGCGCTGGGTCGCGCGGCCCTCTATCTAAGGTTGAAGATGATGCGGAGCAAGGTGACAGGTGCGCAGCGTTGGGTCGTTAAGATCGGTAGCGCGCTGCTGACGGCGGATGGCAAGGGGCTGGATCGTGCGGCCATGAGTGTCTGGGTGGACCAGATGGTGGCCTTGCATGAGGCCGGCGTCGAGTTGGTGTTGGTGTCGTCCGGGGCGGTTGCCGCCGGCATGAGCCGCCTTGGCTGGACCGCGCGACCCAGCGCGATGCACGAGCTGCAAGCCGCTGCTGCCATTGGTCAGATGGGCCTGGTGCAGGCCTGGGAGTCCAGCTTTGCCGAGCACGGGCGCCACACGGCGCAGATTCTGCTGACCCATGACGACTTGTCCGACCGCAAGCGCTACCTGAACGCCCGCAGCACCCTGCGTGCCCTGGTTGAACTCAAGGTGATCCCGGTGATCAACGAGAATGACACCGTGGTGACCGACGAGATTCGCTTCGGTGACAACGACACCCTGGCAGCGCTGGTGGCCAACCTGGTTGAGGCTGATTTGCTGGTGATCCTCACGGATCGCGACGGCATGTTCGACGCTGACCCGCGCAATAACCCTGAGGCCCAGCTGATTTACGAAGCGCGTGCCGATGATCCGGCGCTGGATGCGGTGGCTGGCAGTGTCGGCGGTGCCCTGGGGCGTGGCGGCATGCAGACCAAGCTGCGTGCGGCACGGCTGGCGGCGCGTTCCGGCGCGCATACCATCATCGTTGGCGGTCGGATTGAGCGGGTGCTGGATCGCCTCAAGGCGGGCGAGCGCATCGGTACGCTGCTGTCGCCTGAGCGTGGCATGCTGGCGGCGCGCAAGCAGTGGCTGGCGGGGCATCTTCAGACGCGCGGTACCCTGGTGTTGGATGCTGGTGCGGTTTCAGCGTTGTCCCAAGGCAACAAAAGCTTGCTGCCGGTGGGTGTAAAACTGGTCCAGGGCAGCTTCCGCCGTGGCGAAATGGTGGTGTGCGTGGCGCCGGACGGTCGTGAGATTGCCCGTGGCCTTGCCAACTACAGCGCCCTTGAGGCGCAGAAAATCATCGGGCAGTCGTCTGAGGCGATTGTCGGTCTGTTGGGTTACATGGCTGAGCCGGAGCTGGTTCACCGGGATAACCTGATTCTGGTTTAAGTAAAAAGGAAGTCTCGATGCGCGTAATGAAGGGATTGCTCGGTTTGCTGCTGGCGATGCCGTTGCTGGCGTCGGCCGAAGAGATTGGCCAGGTGTCGACGGTGTTCAAGTTTGTCGGCCCCAATGACCGGATCGTGGTCGAGGCCTTTGATGACCCGAAGGTGGATGGCGTGACCTGCTACCTGTCTCGCGCCAAGACGGGCGGGGTAAAGGGTGGGTTGGGTCTGGCGGAGGATCGCGCCGAGGCGTCGATTGCCTGTCGCCAGGTAGGTGCGATTCGCTTCAAGGGCGAGCTGAAGGATGGGGATGAGGTGTTCAAGGAGCGCACGTCCCTGGTCTTCAAGACCATGCAGGTGGTGCGTTTCCTCGACAAGAAGCGCAATACCCTGGTGTATCTGGTCTACAGCGACCGCTTGATCGAAGGCAGCCCGCAGAATGCGGTGACGGCGATTCCGATCTTGCCGTGGCCCACAGCGCAATAAATCTGAAGCAGAGCCGGCATGCCGGCTCTTTTTTTGGCTTTCCCAAATCGCAGGCAATAAAAAACCGACCCTGGGGTCGGTTTTTTAACAAGCTTATCGCTTAGGCTGCAGCAGCAAGGTTCAGAGCCTTGATGTGGCCATTCAGACGACCTTTATGGCGAGCAGCTTTGTTCTTGTGGATGATGCCTTTATCGGCCATACGGTCGATAACTGGCACAGCCAGAACGTAAGCAGCTTGAGCTTTTTCAGCGTCTTTTGCGTCAATGGCTTTAACTACATTCTTGATGTAGGTACGAACCATGGAACGCAGGCTGGCGTTGTGGCTGCGACGCTTCTCAGCCTGTTTTGCACGTTTTTTGGCGGAAGGTGTGTTGGCCACCGTCGAGCTCCTCGAAAGACTTTTTAGGAAATAGCAAACAAAATAGGCCGCGAATCATGCCGATGAGTTGAAGTCTTGTCAAGGGCGTGTGATGCGAACTGCTGAGTGGTCGATCTTAAGAGGCGGGTGATTTATTTCCGGCGCTTGACCTGTAAACTCGCGAGCTTTGGCTCTGTGCTTGTTGCAGGCGCGGAGTATCGCATATGTGGGCCGTTTGTTCGCCTGCTCTTTATCTATAGGCAAAAACTCTTTCAATGAATCTGCTCAAATCGTTGGCCGCTGTCAGCTCTATCACTATGATTTCCCGGGTTCTGGGGTTTGTGCGTGACACGCTGCTGGCACGTATTTTTGGCGCCAGCATGGCCACGGATGCCTTCTTTATTGCCTTTAAACTGCCCAACCTGCTGCGGCGGATCTTCGCCGAGGGGGCTTTTTCCCAGGCATTCGTGCCGATTCTGGCGGAGTACAAGGCCCAGCAAGGCGAGGAGGCGACCCGCACCTTCATTGCCTATGTTTCGGGTTTGCTGACGTTGGTGCTGACGCTGGTGACGATCGCCGGGATGCTCGCCGCGCCCTGGGTGATCTGGGCCACGGCCCCCGGTTTTGCCAATACACCGGAAAAATTCGCCCTGACCACTGATCTGTTGCGGGTGACCTTTCCTTATATATTGCTGATTTCCCTGTCGTCCCTGGCCGGGGCGATCCTCAATACCTGGAACCGTTTCTCGGTGCCGGCCTTCGTGCCGACCCTGCTTAACGTCAGCATGATTATTTTTGCGCTGTTCCTGACACCGTATTTCGATCCGCCTGTGATGGCCCTCGGCTGGGCGGTCCTGGCTGGTGGCCTGGCACAACTGCTGTACCAGCTGCCGCACCTGAAGAAAATCGGCATGCTCGTGCTGCCGCGTTTGAATCTCAAGGACACCGGTGTCTGGCGGGTGATGCGCAACATGCTGCCGGCCATCCTCGGGGTTTCCGTCAGCCAGATTTCCCTGATCATCAACACCGCCTTCGCCTCGCTGCTGGTCTCGGGTTCGGTGTCGTGGATGTACTACGCCGACCGTCTGATGGAATTGCCGTCCGGCGTGCTCGGCGTGGCACTCGGCACCATCCTGCTGCCAACGCTGTCGCGCACCTATGCCAGCAAAGACCGCCACGAATATTCGCGGATTCTCGACTGGGGCCTGCGCCTGTGCTTCGTGCTGGTGCTGCCGTGTGCCGTGGCCCTGGGGTTGCTCGCCGAGCCACTGACGGTCGCGCTGTTCCAGTACGGCCAGTTCACTGCGTTTGACGCCTCGATGACCCAGCGTGCGCTGATCGCCTATTCCGTTGGGCTGCTGGGCATTATCGTGATCAAGGTGCTGGCTCCCGGCTTTTATGCTCAACAAAACATCCGTACCCCGGTAAAGATCGCGATCTTCACCCTGGTGGTTACCCAGCTGCTCAACCTGGCGTTCATCGGTCCGCTGAAGCATGCCGGGCTGGCGCTGGCGATCAGTGTGGGGGCCTGCATCAACGCCGGGCTGCTGTTTTATCAGCTGCGTAAACAGAAAATGTTCCAGCCTCAGGCGGGCTGGGGCTTGTTTGCGCTCAAGTTGGTGGTGGCGGTGGGGACGATGGCCGCGGTACTGCTGGGCCTGATGCACTTCATGCCGGCCTGGGAGCAGGGCCATATGCTCGAGCGCTTCATGCGCCTGGGAGCGTTGGTGGCGGCTGGTGTGCTGGTGTACTTCGGCATGTTGCTGCTGATGGGCTTCCGCTTGCGGGATTTCAATCGCAAGTCGCTGAGCTAGAGACTTTTCGTCGATAAGACGGTTGTTTTATCGATTCGCGCAAATGGCCTGCGCTGTTGCCTGTCGTCCGGGGCCGGGTGTGGTTATAATCGACCACTTTATGAGCAAGAAGCGCGTTATGCAGCTGGTTCGAGGTCTCCACAACCTGCGCCCCCAGCATCGGGGCTGCGTCGCCACTATTGGCAACTTTGACGGTGTTCACCGTGGCCACCAGGCTATCCTGGCCCGCCTGCGTGAGCGTGCGGTTGAGTTGGGCGTGCCCAGCTGCGTGGTGATTTTTGAACCACAGCCGCGAGAATTCTTTACCCCGCAGACGGCGCCGGCGCGTCTGGCCCGCCTGCGGGACAAGCTGCAACTGCTGGCTGAAGAAGGTGTGGACCGCGTCCTCTGCCTGGCTTTCAACCAGCGCTTGCGCAGCCTCAGCGCCGCCGAGTTCGTCGACCGTATCCTGGTGGACGGCCTCGGCGTGCAGCACCTGGAGGTCGGTGACGACTTCCGTTTCGGTTGCGACCGGGTAGGGGATTTCGATTTCCTGCAACAGGCCGGCGTCACCCAGGGTTTTACCGTCGAAGCCGCGCAAACCGTCGAACTGGACGGCCTGCGCGTGAGCAGTACCCAGGTGCGTAACGCCCTGGCCGCTGCCGACTTCGCCTTGGCCGAGCGTTTGCTCGGTCGCCCGTTCCGGATTGCCGGGCGGGTGCTGCACGGCCAGAAGCTGGCGCGCCAACTGGGCACGCCAACCGCCAACGTGCAGCTCAAGCGCCGTCGTGTGCCACTGACCGGGGTTTACCTGGTGAGTGTCGACATCGACGGCCAATCGTGGCCCGGAGTCGCCAACATAGGCGTCAGGCCCACGGTTGCAGGTGATGGCAAAGCCCACCTGGAAGTTCACCTTTTGGATTTTGCCGGTGATTTGTATGACCGGCGTTTGACGGTGGCTTTCCACCAAAAGCTGCGTGAAGAGCAGCGTTTCGCCTCCCTGGAGGCGTTGAAAACGGCGATCAATGCGGATGTCGCCGCCGCCCGTGCACTAGCCGCACCTAGCGCCCATCGCTAATGAAGAGCCTTAAATGACCGACTATAAAGCCACGCTAAACCTTCCGGACACCGCCTTCCCAATGAAGGCCGGCCTGCCACAGCGCGAACCGCAGATCCTGCAGCGCTGGGACAGTATTGGCCTGTACGGAAAGTTGCGCGAGATTGGCAAGGATCGTCCGAAATTCGTCCTGCACGACGGCCCTCCTTATGCCAACGGCACGATTCATATCGGTCATGCGCTGAACAAGATTCTCAAGGACATGATCGTTCGCTCGAAAACCCTGTCGGGTTTCGACGCGCCTTATGTCCCGGGCTGGGACTGTCACGGCCTGCCGATCGAACACAAGGTCGAAGTGACCTACGGCAAGAACCTGGGCGCGGATAAAACCCGCGAACTGTGCCGTGCCTACGCCACCGAGCAGATCGAAGGGCAGAAGTCCGAATTCATCCGCCTGGGGGTGTTGGGCGACTGGGCCAACCCGTACAAGACCATGAACTTCAAGAACGAGGCCGGTGAAATCCGCGCCTTGGCCGAAATCGTCAAGGGCGGTTTCGTGTTCAAGGGCCTCAAGCCCGTGAACTGGTGCTTCGATTGCGGCTCGGCCCTGGCTGAAGCCGAAGTCGAGTACGAAGACAAAAAGTCCTCGACCATCGACGTGGCCTTCCCGATCGCCGACGAAGCCAAACTGGCGCAAGCCTTCGGTCTGGCGAGCCTGGCCAAGCCAGCCTCTATTGTGATCTGGACCACCACCCCGTGGACCATCCCGGCCAACCAGGCGCTGAACGTGCACCCGGAATTCACCTACGCCCTGGTGGACGTCGGTGACAAACTGCTGGTGCTGGCTGAAGAGCTGGTGGAGGCGTGCCTGGCCCGCTACAACCTGCAAGGCTCGGTGATCGCGACCACTACCGGGTCCGCGCTGGAGCTGATCAACTTCCGTCACCCGTTCTACGACCGTCTGTCGCCAATCTACCTGGCCGAGTACGTCGAACTGGGCGCCGGCACCGGCGTGGTTCACTGCTCGCCTGCCTATGGCGTAGACGACTTTGTGATCTGCAAGCAGTACGGCCTGGTCAACGACGACATCATCAATCCCGTGCAAAGCAACGGCGTGTACGTGCCGTCCCTGGAATTCTTCGGCGGCCAGTTCATCTTCAAGGCCAACCCGGCGATCGTCGACAAGCTGGCTGAAGTCGGTGCGCTGCTGCACACCGAAACCATCACCCACAGCTACATGCACTGCTGGCGTCACAAGACCCCGCTGATCTACCGCGCCACTGCGCAGTGGTTTATCGGCATGGACAAAGAGCCGACCAGCGGCGAAACCCTGCGCAAGCGTGCGATCAAGGCGATCGAAGACACCAAGTTCGTTCCGGCCTGGGGTCAGGCGCGCCTGCACTCGATGATCGCCAACCGTCCGGACTGGTGCATCTCCCGCCAGCGTAACTGGGGCGTGCCGATCCCGTTCTTCCTGAACAAGGAAAGCGGCGAGCTGCATCCACGTACCGTCGAGCTGATGGAAGTGGTGGCCCAGCGTGTTGAACAAGAGGGCATCGAAGCCTGGTTCAAACTGGACGCCGCCGAGCTGTTGGGCGACGAAGCGCCGCTGTACGACAAGATCAGCGACACCCTCGACGTCTGGTTCGACTCGGGTACCACCCACTGGCACGTACTGCGCGGCTCGCACCCGATGGGCCACGAGACCGGCCCGCGTGCCGACCTGTACCTGGAAGGTTCGGACCAACACCGTGGCTGGTTCCACTCCTCGTTGCTGACCGGTTGCGCGATCGACGATCACGCCCCGTACCGCGAGCTGCTGACCCACGGTTTCACCGTCGACGAGAACGGTCGCAAGATGTCCAAGTCCCTGGGCAACGTGATCGCGCCGCAAAAGGTCAACGACACCCTGGGCGCCGACATCATGCGCCTGTGGGTTGCCTCTACCGATTATTCGGGCGAGATGGCCGTTTCCGAGCAGATCCTGCAGCGCAGCGCCGATGCCTACCGCCGGATCCGTAATACCGCACGCTTCATGCTGTCGAACCTGACCGGTTTCAACCCGGCCACCGACATCCTGCCGGCCGAGGAAATGCTCGCCCTGGACCGTTGGGCCGTGGACCGTACCCTGTTGCTGCAGCGCGAGCTGCAAGAGCACTACGGCGAATACCGCTTCTGGAACGTCTACTCGAAGATCCACAACTTCTGCGTGCAGGAGCTGGGTGGTTTCTACCTCGACATCATCAAGGACCGCCAGTACACCACCGGAGCCAACAGCAAGGCCCGCCGTTCGGCGCAGACCGCGCTGTACCACATCTCTGAAGCGCTGGTGCGCTGGATCGCCCCGATCCTGGCATTCACCGCCGACGAACTGTGGGAATACCTGCCGGGCGAGCGGAACGAGTCCGTGATGCTCAACACCTGGTACGAAGGCCTGACCGAATTGCCGGCCGACTTCGAGCTGGGCCGCGAGTACTGGGAAGGCGTAATGGCCGTCAAGGTTGCCGTGAACAAGGAGCTGGAAGTGCAGCGCGCGGCGAAGGCCGTTGGCGGCAACCTGCAGGCCGAAGTCACGCTGTTTGCCGAAGAAGGCCTGACTGCCGACCTGGCCAAGCTGAGCAACGAACTGCGCTTCGTCCTGATCACCTCGACCGCCAGCCTGGCGCCGTTTGCCCAGGCGCCTGCAGACGCAGTCGCGACCGAAGTCCCGGGTCTCAAGCTCAAGGTGGTCAAGTCCTCCTTCGCCAAGTGCGCCCGTTGCTGGCACTGCCGTGAAGATGTCGGCGTGAACCCTGAGCATCCGGAAATCTGCGGTCGCTGTGTCGACAACATCTCTGGCGCTGGCGAGGTTCGTCACTATGCCTGAAGCCAGTCGTTTTGGACGCCTGGGCTTGCTCGTGTTGAGCGTGCTGGTGCTGGTCATTGACCAGCTCAGCAAGGCTCACTTCGAAGGCGCCCTGGAGATGTACCAGCAGATCGTGGTGATTCCCGACTACTTCAGCTGGACCCTGGCCTACAACACCGGCGCTGCGTTCAGCTTCCTGGCTGACAGCTCCGGCTGGCAGCGCTGGTTGTTTGCCCTGATCGCCGTGGTGGTCAGTGCCGTGCTGGTAGTCTGGCTCAAGCGCCTGGGGCGTAACGACACCTGGCTGGCCATTGCGTTGGCGCTGGTGCTGGGTGGCGCATTGGGCAACCTGTACGACCGCATTGCCCTGGGCCATGTGATCGACTTTATTCTGGTGCATTGGCAGAACCGCTGGTACTTCCCGGCGTTCAACTTTGCCGACAGCGCGATCACCGTCGGTGCAATCATGCTGGCGTTGGATATGTTCAAAAGCAAGAAAACCGGAGAGACCGTTCATGACTGAACAGGTATTGGCTGAGCAACGCATTGGCCAGAACACGGAAGTCACCTTGCATTTCGCATTGCGCCTGGAGAATGGCGACACGGTCGACAGCACGTTCGACAAGGCCCCGGCGACCTTCAAGGTCGGCGACGGCAACCTGCTGCCGGGTTTCGAAGCGGCACTGTTCGGTTTCAAGGCCGGCGACAAGCGCAACCTGCAGATCCTGCCGGAAAACGCCTTTGGCCAGCCCAACCCGCAAAACGTGCAGATCATCCCGCGTTCGCAGTTCCAGGACATGGAGCTGTCGGAAGGCTTGCTGGTGATCTTCAACGATGCGGCGAATACCGAGCTGCCGGGTGTGGTGAAAGCCTTTGATGACGCGCAAGTGACCATCGACTTCAACCACCCGTTGGCCGGGAAAACCTTGACCTTTGATGTTGAAATCATCGACGTTAAAGCGCTGTAACTAACGAAATCGGCCTACTGCAGGGGCGAGCTTGTTGGGGCTGCTTCGCAGCCCAGCGGGAGCAAGCGCCCTCGCCACACAAGCTCGATCCTACAGGGCAAGACACGAGGCACAGCATGCAAATCAAACTCGCCAACCCCCGTGGCTTCTGCGCCGGCGTGGACCGGGCGATTGAAATCGTCAACCGCGCCCTGGAAGTTTTCGGGCCGCCGATTTACGTGCGCCATGAAGTCGTCCACAACAAGTTTGTGGTCGAAGACCTGCGCAGCCGCGGGGCCATCTTCGTTGAAGAACTGGACCAGGTGCCGGACGACGTTATCGTCATCTTCAGCGCTCACGGCGTTTCCCAGGCGGTACGCACCGAAGCAGCAGGCCGTGGCCTGAAAGTGTTCGACGCCACCTGCCCGCTGGTGACCAAGGTGCACATCGAGGTCGCGCGCTACAGCCGTGATGGTCGTGAGTGCATCCTGATCGGCCACGCCGGTCACCCGGAAGTCGAGGGCACCATGGGCCAGTACGATGGCAGCAATGGTGGTGCGATCTACCTGGTGGAAGACGAAAAAGACGTCGCTGCATTGCAGGTGCACAACCCTGAAAAGCTGGCTTTCGTTACCCAGACCACCTTGTCCATGGACGACACCAGCCGCGTCATCGATGCCTTGCGCTCGCGCTTCCCGGCCATCGGCGGTCCACGCAAGGATGACATCTGCTACGCCACCCAGAACCGCCAGGATGCGGTCAAGCAATTGGCCGACGAATGCGATGTTGTGCTGGTGGTGGGGAGCCCCAACAGCTCCAACTCCAACCGCCTGCGCGAACTGGCCGAGCGCATGGCCACCCCGGCCTACCTGATCGATGGTGCCGAAGACATGCAGCGCAGCTGGTTCGACGGTGTCGAACGCATTGGCATCACTGCCGGGGCGTCGGCCCCGGAAGTCCTGGTGCGTGGCGTTATTCAGCAACTGCAGGCCTGGGGCGCCACGGGCGCTGATGAACTGGCTGGCCGTGAAGAGAACATCACTTTCTCCATGCCCAAGGAGCTGCGGGTTCGTTCGCTGCTCTGAGGCCCAGAGTGCCGGCATAGCCCCGGCACAAAGCCTGCTCGGTCTTGTTACTGCGCAGGCTGATACGCCCGCTGGCGGCCAGCACTATTTGATACAGGCTCAGTTGCTGGTCCGTCGCACACACGTGGACGGTGCCGGCGCTGAATGCCCCTGCTGACAGCAGCGGTTCACCCAGGCTGCTGAAGCGTATCTGGGTTCTCACCGGCGTATTCCCCACAATCGGTATCTGCCCACTGTCCTGGCGCTCCAGCAGCACCGGGTTTTTGTCGTCCAGATGGCCGCGACCGTTCAGGTCCAGTATCACCCTCCAACCCCGGCTCCAGTCATCGTCCAATGCATGGATAACCACCGTGCGATTGCGTGCGATGGCTTCTGTGCGGGCATAACGCAGTCCGCCGGCAAGGGATTCGGCGGCGCTCTGGCGTCGTTGCGACTCGAGCAGCCCCTTGAGGCTCGGCACTGCCAGATTGGCCAGGATGCCGCTCAGGAACAGGCCGAGTATCAGTTCAATCAGCGAGAAACCTCGTTGTTTCATGGGCCGTCCCTCCGTGGACGCGGTGTGCTTTTTCAGTCGGTGCCGGATGGCAGACATAGTTATAGCGCCCAGTCCGGCGGGTCGAATGGTGGCCATTCTGTCCAAAGTATTTCGCTTTGTTCCGGGGGGCAGCGCCCAGGCAATACCGGCGCTAGTCTTGCGTCGCACAGCAGGTTTGCGCTGCTTTCTGATGACCTTCGACATGGATGGCGATGGTAATGAACGCTTTTCCCGTAACGCCCCACCCGCAACCGACCCAGGCCGGAATGACCCTGATCGAGGTCCTGGTATCTGTGCTGATCCTCGCTGTCGGCCTGCTAGGGGCGGCAGTCATTCAGCTCAATGCATTGAAATACACCGACAGTTCCAGGATGACCAGTCAGGCCAGTTTCATTGCCTACGACATGCTCGACCGGATCCGCGCCAATTCGGGTGCTGATTACTCCTGGGATCAGGGTGAACGCGCGCCCTCCAGTACCTCGGTCGCGAGTGTGCGTGATCTGGACCTGCACGACTTTGAAGCGAATATCGTCGGGTTCGCCGGGGAAAGCGCCAAGGGGTCGGTTGCGGTCAATCAGCGAGAAGTGACCATCAGCATCAGTTGGGACGATTCCCGTGGAGCGAAGGCTCAAGGCACCCGGGAAACATTCACCCTGACCAGCCGGGTTGCAGTCGACCCGAGGGTGTTGCCATGAGAGGTCCAGTGTGCGGTTTCAGCCTGGTGGAGATGCTGCTGGCATTGGCCCTCGGCCTGATGTTGATCCTGGGGGTGACCCAGATTGCACTCAGCTCCCGAACCACTTATGCCAGCCAGAGTGCGGCTTCGCTGTTGCAGGATGATGCACGGTTCGCCCTTGGCAAGCTGATTCAGGAAATACGCCAGGCGGGCATGTTTGGTTGCTTGTCCGCTGCATCAATCAGCAACGCTCCCGCAGGTTTTGATCGTCCCATTGGATGGAGTACCACCGGCAGTTCCCGGTCCCTGACGCTGGTGACCGCCGACGTCGGGGAGGGTGGCAGCAAGCCGGACTGGACGGTGCTTTCCGATTGCACCGGCTCTGCCCACGCCTATGTTGGAAGCCCGCCGGCAGCGACGCCCGGGCAAATCCACTTCCCACTGCGCAAGCTGACCTACACCTTTGAGGGCGGGCAGCTGAAGTTCAGTACGCTGGCGGCCCCGAGCAAAGCGGTGCTGGTGGATAACGTGGGGGCATTCGATATCAGTTTCGGCGTGGCCGAGAAGCCAGGCTCAACGGTTGTCAGCCGATATGACCCCAACCCCGGCGATGAGTCGCTCATCCGCAGCGTGCGGATTCTGCTGACACTTCAGGATCCAAATGGGTTGGTGAAAGACCAGGCCTACAGCGTGGTCGCGGCACTACGTAATCGCCTGGAGTAGCGTGCCCATGGGTTATTACCTCTCCCGTTCGAGGCAGGCAGGCATGGTTTTGCTGATCAGCCTGGTATTCCTGCTGCTGTTGGCACTCCTCGGAGTGTCTTCGATGCAGGGAGCAATCTCGCAAGAAAAAATTACCGGCAGCCTTCGGCAGCGCAACCAGTCGTTTCAGCAGGCTGAAAGCGGCCTCAGGCTTGGCGAGTCTTTGGTGCAGGTGTCAGGTTTCGCCCTGCGCCCTTGCCACTCGATGGCTGCGTGCGCGCCACCTGCCGAATCGGTTTCGGTAGTGGGGCCGGGGACGAATCCCGTATCGACTGTGACCTGGATAGGGATGAAAGATGGCGTCTACGGTATTCAAAACCTGGGGCCGGGAACGGGTTTGGCTCAGCTCCCGGCAGAGGCCCAGGCCACCGTCTATCGCGTGACATCAGTGGGCGTCAGTGGGCACTCACGCTCCGTCCTGGAGTCTGTGTATGCCCGTGTGGGCAGCGGGCCCGGCGAGCGTTTTCGACGAATCATGTGGCGACAACTTCAATAGGTGAGCAGCACGATGGGCAAGGATTGCACAGGCTTCACCCTGATCGAATTACTGATCGCCGTGGCGATCGTCGGACTCCTGGCGGGCGTCGCCTATCCCGGGTATCTCAGCCATATGAAAAAGGTCTATCGCGCGGAAATTGCCGGGTTGCTGAGTGAGCAGGCACAGTACCTTGAGCGTTATTACGCGAGGAACGGCACTTTTATTGATGCGACTGGCGTCATCGCCGGCAATGATCGCTATAGAATCACCCCTGCATTGAACCCTCAGGATTTCGTTCTGCTTGCCACGCCGGCAATTGACTCGGTGATGGCGGGCGATCCCTGTGCCGCCTTCAGCCTGAGCAGTACCGGTGCGCGAAGCAATCCGGGAGCCGCGCCTGATATGACGCGCAAGGCGTGCTGGGGGCAATGATGAGGAAGCTGGACGATTGGGCGCCGGGCGTGCCTTTTTCTTTTTATCGGCTGGATCGAACAATGGCTAAGCAACAGCAAGTAGTGGTTGTGGGTGGTGGGGTAATCGGGTTGTTGACGGCGTTCAACCTGGCGACCCAAGGGCAAGCGGTTGTGTTGCTGGATCGTTCGGCGGTCGGTCAGGAGTCTTCCTGGGCCGGCGGCGGCATTGTCTCCCCGCTCTACCCGTGGCGCTACAGCCCGGCCGTGACGGCCCTGGCGCACTGGTCCCAGGATTTTTACCCGCAACTGGCAGAGCGTCTGTTCGCGGCCACTGGCATTGACCCGGAAGTTCACACCACCGGCCTGTATTGGCTGGACCTGGATGATGAAACCGAGGCGCTTGCCTGGGCAGCCCGCGAAGGGCGCCCGCTGAGCAAGGTGGATGTTTCAGCTGCCCATGACGCTGTGCCGGTGCTGGGTGCCGGGTTTTCCCAGGCGATCTATATGGCGGATGTGGCCAATGTGCGTAATCCGCGGTTGGTCAAATCCCTCAAGGCGGCCTTGTTGGCCCTGCCGGGCGTGACGATTCACGAGCAGTGTGCGGTTGATGGGTTTATTCAGCAGGGCGGCAAGGTTGTTGGGGTGAATACGGCGCTCGGGCCGATCCATGGCGATCAGGTAGTGCTGGCCGCCGGCGCCTGGAGCGGTGAGTTGCTGGGCCGCCTGGGGCTTGAGTTGCCCGTGGAGCCGGTCAAGGGGCAGATGATCTTGTACAAGTGTGCGTCGGACTTCTTGTCGTGCATGGTCCTGGCCAAGGGGCGTTATGCGATTCCCCGGCGGGATGGGCACATTCTGATTGGTAGCACGCTGGAGCACGAGGGGTTCGACAAGACGCCCACCGACTCTGCACTGGAAAGCCTGAAAGCCTCTGCCGTCGAGTTGATTCCGGCCCTGGCCGATGCCGAAGTGGTGGGGCATTGGGCCGGTTTGCGGCCCGGCTCGCCGGAGGGCATTCCGTATATTGGCAAGGTGCCAGGTTTCGACGGGCTGTGGCTCAACTGCGGTCACTACCGCAACGGCCTGGTGCTGGCGCCGGCGTCCTGCCAACTGTTTGCCGATTTGTTGCTGGGACATGAGCCGATCATTGATCCGGCCCCGTATGCGCCGGCAGGCCGAATCAACGCTGGATAGATTTCGGCCCTTGCTCCAGATGCGCCTGGGTGCAATACCATTCCTGGCGCAGGCTCAAGGCTCGATCCTGTGGCAGGTGAAGGCCACAGTGGGCGCAACGAACCATCTGGATCGGGCCCTGTTCGCTGGGCCGCTGCTGTTTGGCGGCCGGACTTTTGAATTTGCGCCAAAACCATACCGCGGCAGCAATAACGGCGATCCAGAACAGTAGACGAACCATGGTGGGCAGCTTCTCGACAAGGAATCCCGCAGTTTAGCCAAGGACGTGATGGGCGCACAGCGCAATTATGCAGCGCAATAAAAAAGGGAGCTCCGAGGAGCTCCCTTTTTGCATCGCGGCGAACAATCAGTCAAAGATACCGAAAGTCATGTAGCTGAACCACGAGCGATCTTCGTTATTGCCCAGGGCTTGAGGCCCTTGCTCTTCGATGATGTCGCCGTTTTCGTCACGCGGCTTGAGGTCCGATGGAATCGAATCCTTGGCGTCCTGGTATTGCTTGATGATGTCCTGGTTGGCGCGGGTTTCGCCCGGCGGCAGCGGTGGACGGGACTCGATCAGGCCCAGGGTGTACTTGCTCAACCACGAGCGGTTGTCGGCTTCGGCAACCTGCGGTACGAACTGGCCGTCCTTCAGGCTTGGGTGGTCCGGGTAGTTGAGCTTCAGGGTTTCCAGGCTGGTGGCCGCCAGGGCGTCCAGGTGCAGGCGCTGGTAAGCCTCGGTCATCACGGCCAGGCCGTCACCCACCGATGGGGTTTCCTGGAAGTTTTCCACTACGTAACGGCCACGGTTGGCGGCAGCGACATACGCCTGGCGGGTCAGGTAGTAGTCGGCTACGTGGATCTCGTAGGAAGCCAGCAGGTTGCGCAGGTAGATCATGCGCTGCTTGGCGTCCGGCGCGTAGCGGCTGTTGGGGTAGCGGCTGGTCAACTGGGCGAACTCGTTGTAGGAGTCGCGGGCAGCGCCCGGGTCACGCTTGGTCATGTCCAGCGGCAGGAAGCGCGCCAGCAGGCCAACGTCCTGGTCAAACGAGGTCAGGCCCTTGAGGTAGTAGGCGTAGTCCACGTTCGCATGCTGCGGGTGCAGGCGGATAAAACGCTCGGCGGCGGACTTGGCAGCTTCCGGCTCGGCGTTCTTGTAGTTGGCGTAGATCAGCTCGAGCTGGGCCTGGTCGGCGTAACGCCCGAACGGATACCGCGACTCCAGTGCCTTCAGTTTTGCCGTGGCGCTGGTGTAGCTGTGGTTGTTCAGGTCGGTCTGAGCTTGTTGGTACAGCTCGACCTCGCTCAGGTTTTCGTCGACGACTTCCTTTGTTGACGAGCAAGCAGCAGTCATGGCGAGGATGGCGATCAGCAGCAGGTGTTTCACTTGCATGGCGGCTTGCGTCCCTATGACGGCCGCTGTCTTGGGCGGGGCCGTCCTGTTATGATGAGCGCCCCTTGGAAAGCCTCGGGGCAAAAGACGCCGTATTTAACCACAAGCGCGCAGCCGAAACCAAAGGCTGTGCCACGCCTAGTCTGAGCATGTCCGATAAAATTGAACTTCGCGCAGAGGTGCCGTCCGAATTGGGCGGCCAACGCCTCGATCAAGTCGCCGCACAATTATTCGCTGAGCACTCGCGCTCGCGCCTTTCCGCCTGGATCAAAGACGGCCGCCTGACTGTGGATGGAGCGGTTATCCGCCCGCGAGACATAGTCCATGGTGGTGCGATTCTTGAGCTGACTGCCGAGCAGGAAGCCCAGGGAGAATGGATCGCCCAGGACATTGAACTGGACATCGTCTATGAAGACGACGACATCCTGGTGATCAACAAACCTGCCGGCCTGGTGGTTCACCCGGCCGCCGGGCACGCTGATGGCACGCTGCTCAATGCCTTGTTGCACCACGTGCCGGACATCATCAATGTCCCGCGCTGCGGCATCGTGCACCGCCTGGACAAGGACACCACCGGCCTCATGGTGGTAGCCAAGACCATTCAGGCGCAGACGCAGCTGGTCACACAACTGCAGAGCCGCAGCGTCAGCCGGATCTACGAATGCATCGTGATCGGCGTGGTAACCGCCGGTGGCAAAATCAATGCCCCGATCGGCCGCCACGGCCAGCAGCGCCAGCGCATGGCGGTGATGGAAGGCGGCAAGCAAGCCGTCAGCCACTACCGCGTGCTTGAGCGTTTCCGCTCCCACACTCACGTGCGGGTAAAGCTGGAAACCGGTCGTACCCACCAGATTCGGGTGCACATGGCGCACATCAACTTCCCGTTGGTCGGAGATCCGGCCTACGGTGGCCGCTTCCGCATTCCGCCGGCGGCCAGTGCAACCATGGTTGATTCGCTGAAAACCTTCCCGCGCCAGGCGCTGCATGCACGCTTCCTGGAGCTGGATCATCCGACGAGCGGTAAACGGATGAGCTGGGAATCGCCACTCCCAGACGATTTTGTCTGGTTGTTGTCGCTGCTCAAGCAGGATCGCGAGGCGTTTATCGGATGAGTGACTGGCTGATTCCTGACTGGCCCGCGCCGGCCGGGGTGAAAGCCTGCGTTACCACCCGTGCGGGCGGCGTCAGCGTGGCGCCGTTCGACAGCCTAAATCTCGGCGATCATGTCGAGGACAGCCTCGAAGCCGTGCTCGAAAATCGCCGTCGTCTCTGCGCTGCCTTCAATATCCAGCCCGCCTGGTTGCGCCAGGTTCACGGTGTGGTTGTCGTCGAGGCGGATCCCGGCCGGACTGCCGAAGCCGATGGCAGTTGGACCAGCACTCCGGGCATCGCCTGCACTTCGATGACGGCTGATTGCCTGCCTGCCTTGTTTTGCAATCGCGCCGGTACCCGCGTCGCGGCAGCCCATGCCGGCTGGCGTGGCCTGGCCGCTGGCGTATTGGAAGCGACCGTTGAAAGCCTGGATACCGAGCCTGCCGACGTACTGGTGTGGCTGGGGCCGGCCATCGGTCCGCAAGCCTTTGAAGTCGGCCCGGAAGTGCGTGAAACCTTTATGCAGCAACTTCCGGAAACGATTGAGGCGTTCGTGCCCAGTCAGAACCCGGGCAAGTTCATGGCCGACATTTATCAGCTGGCCCGCCTGCGGCTTGCCGCCCGCGGCGTCACTGCCGTGTACGGTGGCGGCTTGTGCACCGTGACGGATCCCCGCTTCTATTCCTACCGTCGCAGCCCGCGCACCGGTCGGTTTGCCTCCCTTGTCTGGCTTGAACGCTAGACTCCTTTGACTTGGGTCAATCCTGACGCAAGTCAGCGGTCGCCCGCTTGAATCTTCCAGAATCCACCCCATCTATAAGGGTATCTGGCAGGTTTCTTCATTCAGGATGTGTTTGTTCATAGCTCCGGCCTGCTCAAAAGGAAGGTGACTAATGCGTATTGATCGTTTAACCAGCAAATTGCAGTTGGCTTTATCCGATGCCCAATCTCTGGCGGTTGGCCTGGATCATCCGGCCATCGAGCCTGCGCACTTGATGCAAGCGCTCCTGGAGCAGCAAGGCGGTTCCATCAAACCCTTGCTGATGCAGGTGGGCTTCGACGTCAACAGCCTGCGCAAGGAGTTGAGCAAAGAGCTCGACCAACTGCCGAAAATCCAAAACCCGACTGGCGACGTGAACATGTCCCAGGATCTGGCGCGTCTGCTTAACCAGGCGGATCGACTGGCGCAGCAAAAGGGTGACCAGTTCATCTCCAGTGAAGTGGTGCTGCTCGCCGCGATGGACGACAACAGCAAACTCGGCAAATTGTTGCTGGGCCAGGGCGTGAGCAAAAAAGCCCTGGAAAACGCCATCAACAACCTGCGCGGCGGCGAGGCGGTAAATGACCCTAACCACGAGGAGTCCCGCCAGGCCCTGGACAAATACACCGTCGACCTGACCAAGCGCGCCGAAGAAGGCAAGCTTGACCCGGTGATCGGCCGTGACGACGAAATTCGTCGCACCATCCAGGTCCTGCAGCGTCGCACCAAGAACAACCCGGTGCTGATCGGCGAACCTGGCGTGGGTAAAACCGCGATTGCCGAAGGCCTGGCCCAGCGCATCATCAATGGTGAAGTGCCGGACGGCCTTAAAGGCAAGCGCCTGCTGTCCCTGGACATGGGGTCGCTGATTGCCGGCGCCAAGTTCCGTGGCGAGTTCGAAGAGCGCCTCAAATCCCTGCTGAACGAACTGTCGAAGCAGGAAGGGCAGATCATTCTGTTTATCGACGAACTGCACACCATGGTCGGCGCCGGTAAAGGCGAAGGCTCGATGGACGCGGGCAACATGCTCAAGCCGGCACTGGCGCGGGGCGAGTTGCATTGCGTGGGTGCGACCACGCTGAACGAATACCGCCAGTACATCGAGAAGGACGCGGCCCTTGAGCGTCGCTTCCAGAAAGTATTGGTGGAAGAACCGAGCGAAGAAGACACCATCGCGATCCTGCGTGGCTTGAAAGAGCGGTATGAGGTCCACCATAAAGTCGCGATCACCGACGGTGCGATCATCGCGGCGGCGAAACTGAGCCATCGCTACATCACTGATCGGCAGTTGCCGGACAAGGCCATCGACTTGATCGACGAAGCGGCCAGCCGCATTCGGATGGAGATCGATTCGAAGCCCGAAGTGCTGGACCGTCTGGATCGGCGCCTGATTCAGCTGAAAGTTGAATCCCAGGCCCTGAAGAAAGAAGAAGACGAGCCGGCGAAGAAACGCCTGGAAAAACTCCAGGAAGAAATTGTTCGCCTGGAACGCGAGTATTCGGACCTCGAAGAAATCTGGACCTCGGAAAAAGCCGAAGTGCAGGGTTCTGCGCAGATCCAGCAAAAGATCGAGCAGTCCCGTCAGGAACTGGAAGCAGCCCGCCGTAAAGGCGACCTGAACCGCATGGCCGAGTTGCAGTACGGGGTGATCCCGGACCTGGAGCGTAGCCTGCAGATGGTCGACCAGCACGGCAAGCCCGAGAACCAGCTGCTGCGCAGTAAGGTGACCGAGGAAGAAATCGCCGAAGTCGTCTCGAAGTGGACCGGTATCCCGGTGTCGAAAATGCTCGAAGGCGAGCGCGACAAGCTGCTGAAGATGGAAAGCCTGTTGCACCAGCGCGTCATCGGCCAGGAAGAGGCGGTGGTCGCGGTGTCCAACGCGGTGCGGCGTTCGCGGGCCGGGTTGTCCGACCCGAACCGTCCGAGCGGCTCGTTCATGTTCCTCGGCCCGACCGGCGTGGGCAAGACCGAGTTGTGCAAGGCCCTGGCTGAATTCCTCTTCGATACCGAAGAGGCGATGGTGCGGATCGATATGTCCGAGTTCATGGAGAAACATTCCGTGGCTCGCCTGATCGGGGCGCCACCAGGCTATGTAGGGTACGAGGAAGGCGGTTACCTGACCGAGGCGGTACGGCGCAAGCCTTACTCGGTGATCCTCTTGGACGAGGTCGAGAAGGCCCACCCGGATGTGTTCAACGTGTTGCTGCAAGTGCTGGAAGATGGCCGCCTGACGGACAGTCACGGGCGCACCGTGGACTTCCGCAATACGGTGATCGTGATGACCTCCAACCTGGGCTCGGTACAGATTCAGGAGCTGGTGGGTGATCGTGAGGCCCAGCGTGCAGCGGTAATGGACGCGCTGACCAGCCACTTCCGGCCGGAGTTCATCAACCGGGTCGATGAAGTGGTGATCTTCGAGCCTCTGGCGCGGGATCAGATCGCGGGCATTACCGAGATCCAGTTGGGCCGCCTGCGCAGCCGTCTGGCGGAGCGCGAGTTGTCCCTGGTGCTGAGCCGCGAGGCGTTGGACAAGCTGATCGCGGTTGGTTACGACCCGGTTTATGGCGCACGGCCGTTGAAACGTGCGATCCAGCGCTGGATCGAGAACCCGTTGGCGCAGCTGATCCTGTCGGGCAGCTTTATGCCGGGCACCAGCGTCGAGGCGACGGTGGAGAACGACGAAATCGTCTTCCACTAAGCCCAAGCGGTACTGCTATAAGAAGAGGCCCCGCATTGCGGGGCCTTTTTTTTCGATAGGGCGTTGAACTGTAAGGCAAAGGCTTGTAAAGTGCGCCCCGCAGCAACGTCAGCCCAACGGTTTCTTCTCCCCAAGGAGAAATCAGAAAGAAGCGCAAATCATTGTCTTAAAAGCAATTTAAAGGGTTGACAGGGGTTTTTAAGATTGTAGAATAGCGCGCCTCAGAGACACTAACGTAGCGATACGGAAGCGTCGAAGAGAAGGTAGCATGCAACAACGTAACACTTTGAAATACGTAGTTCCGTGATAGCTCAGTCGGTAGAGCAAATGACTGTTAATCATTGGGTCCCAGGTTCGAGTCCTGGTCACGGAGCCAATTTCAAAACCGGGGTATAGCGCAGTCCGGTAGCGCGCCTGCTTTGGGAGCAGGATGTCAGGAGTTCGAATCCCCTTACCCCGACCATATTTGGGTCGTTAGCTCAGTTGGTAGAGCAGTTGGCTTTTAACCAATTGGTCGTAGGTTCGAATCCCACACGACCCACCATTTTTGAAACCAGTTAGCGCTGGAATCAAATCTTAGAATCAGAGGTTTTTGCTCTGATAGAGGCGGTTTTACGGTTTTGGAAAAGTGTTGCAGCACTTAGATAACGCCGTAGACATGCAGCCGTCTGAGGCGAACAGTAGTTTCGGTTCGTCATGATGTCAATGTGCATCGGTCTTGCGATGCGCATTCCGGGGTATAGCGCAGTCCGGTAGCGCGCCTGCTTTGGGAGCAGGATGTCGGGAGTTCGAATCCCCCTACCCCGACCATATTCAAAGAAAAAAGGCGCCTTTATGGCGCCTTTTCTCGTTTTTCTATCAAAATTGAGTCGTTAATAGAGAAATGCTTTGTTGAAGCGGTCTAAATATTTTTTGCGGGGCGCGCAAAATCTTCCGGTTAACCGAAATTCGTTTTAGCGGTGCGCTTTGACTTTTAGGACGTGCTACGGAGAAGCTTGAGAGAACGATGAGATTCCCATTGATCGCTCAGTTGAGGTGCGCTTCTTGAACGTGCCGACACCTAGCCCGCTCGCCATTAGCGTCAATAATAGACTCTGGTCTATCTGATCTGCAGTGGGATCCATTGCCGATGGCGTGGGGCTGCGATGCAGTTGCGCTGATGCATATTCAAGAGCCTTCTGAAGCGCGCTTGGTCCAACCGATCTGATTGGCCTATCAACAATAATTTCGTCGGAGCTCTGCGGATGTTGTCGTATCGGCAACTTCTTGGGCTCTGGATTGGCCGTTTCTGGTTGAGGTAGCCTTCTTTGGCTGGTGGCGGGTACGGGTGTTCCACTAGGGTCTACCCGCCTAACCCGGCTTAAAGCACCTTGAGCCAAACTTCGCTCATGCAGAACCGCCCGCATGTGGTCGTAGTCGGCCTCGATGTAGTTCATCGTCGTCGCTATATTTGAGTGGTTCAATAGGCTTTTTGTTAGGTGGATGTTGCGTTCTGGCTGTTTCATCAGGTCTGTTGCCAGGGTGTGTCTAAAGCGGTGAGGGGTCATCCGCACGCCGATCTTATCGGTGAGCTTGCGGTACATCGACTCCACCTGGTCGATGTTCATTTCCTTCCCATGATAGTGACGAGAGAATCTGTTGACGTTGAACAACTGGTCGTCCGGTGAGAACCCTGTCTTTTCCGCTTCGCCCAGAATCCTGCATAGGTGCGGGGCGAGGCCCTCCATAATCGGCAGGAAAAACTCGCGATGGGTTTTTTCCGTTTCACCTCGGACCAAGATCATTTGGTTGTCCCAGTCAATATCCTTGTAGCGCAGGCACAGTAAGGCATTGAGTCGAATGCCTGTGTAATAAAACATCTCGAAAGCAGCAAGCCAAAACCATGCAGGTGTTATTTGGCTGCGTTCGTGGGTACAGCGTTCTTGCCCTACGAGAGCGGTGAGCCAGTTGCGTGCTCTTTGGATGGCTTCTCCATTGACTGTCTTGCTGGCCCGTTTTGGCGGAATAACGCTGGTTTTTTTGAATGGGTTGATCGAGGTGTGAGTAGTCAAGCCATGTTCTATTGCATAGCCCCAAACAGTACGAAGATGATTTGCATAGGTGTTCCAGCTACGTTTGGATAATCCACCCTCAAGTCGCTTCTTTCGCCAGGCCAGG
Source organism: Pseudomonas sp. G5001 (assembly GCF_013385475.1). Lineage (NCBI taxonomy): Bacteria > Pseudomonadati > Pseudomonadota > Gammaproteobacteria > Pseudomonadales > Pseudomonadaceae > Pseudomonas > Pseudomonas sp. G5001. Next base: position 464,937 of record NZ_JACAPZ010000011.1, on the reverse strand, counting down.
ATTGCACGGTGGTCGATTTCCTCGATCGGGGTAGTACCGAAATGCATGAGTAGCGCTTTGGTGGATGCGCGATAGATTTTTGCGCTAGCGGAGCGTAGATCGTGGGCAAAGATGTACTCCTCCGTCAGCGTCAAGGGCGTCGTCATTGTGGCGGCTCCGTTAATTCTGACTTAAGGGACAGGCTGATGTTGTCGAAGGGGACCTCCGAGAAGATCGTGAGAGGATCTTGGAGCAAGTAGCCCTTAAGCTGCTTCGATTTTCGAGGTCCAACAACGTCACACGTCCAAATATTCAGGCTTTTATGAGTTTTTTGATGAAGTTTCTGCTTCTCGAAACTGCGCTGAACCAACTGCCAAGCGTTAGCTTGTTGGGCTTTGGCTTGCTGTTCGATGTGTGGAAACTCAAGGACGTAGCGCTTGAATATCCCCGGCGTCACCAGCATGGCGGTCCCTGCTACGGTATGAACCAGAGCTTTGGTGTCGTTGATAATGATGCTGCGGGATGCAATGCCTTTTTTAAGCCATTCAACAAATCTCTGACCGAGCTCGGTGTTATTGCTTGGCATCGGAGCGACTTCTTCGACGGTTGCATGAGGCGCACCTCCTTGCTCGGAGGTTTGGGAAGGCTGGATTTCATCCAGTTTCGGGGGCGCGGTGTGTGCCGCTGAGACCTGATTATTTTTGGTGTCTTCTAATGGCTCATTGATACTACCAAGGAGGGCCAGTAGTGCGTCAAATTCTGCAGGATTGTTCGAAGGGTGCTGCTGAGTTTCAAAAGGTGATAACTCTGCCGGCGCTAAAACTGCTGGCGCAGCATTAGGTTCGAAGTTGAGGGACGAGGTTTTCGCTGGTGCAGCGACAGGGTTTTCTATCGAGGGATCTTCTGCCGGATTGCCGGTTTCTACCTCAAGAGTGCCTGTGAAAGCTGTAGGTCGGTCATTTGGGTCATTCCAGATCAGGGCAGGTGAGAGCTTGAGCAGGGTGAACGTATTTCTCCAGCCGCGACCGTTGTCGATCGTTGCTTTCCAGATGGCCTTATCCTGGGCGTTGGTCTGGATTACACCCTGGTCCTGCAGCATGTTGAAAAAGGGGGCGTTCGAGCTGGGAACACCTTCAACGCCTTGGGTCAGCAAGTAAGCGCGTAGTTGATCGGCAATCGGTTTGCTGACGAGCCATAGAGCCTCTTGTGTCAGCCACCCATCTGAGGGGCCATCAGGCTGATTCAGCTTGAACGTGTCACGCACCAGGTAGCGCAAACCGTCCGCCAGTTGACGTTGCAAGGACTGTTTTGGCGCTGACACCGCACGAGCAGGGTTACCGCCGAGCTCCTGCGCGACAGAAGCTTGGTCGGCCTTGACCACAATCTCGCCCAATATGCCGGCGTGCTCATACTGGCCGGCCAGCACAAAGATCAGTTGCGACCAAGCTTCGGGGAATCCGCTGAGCCAGTCCAGGATTTCCGAGGACAGGATCTGCGCGTAGATCAGTGCGGCAGCGGCCCCGTGCAATTGGTAGTTGCGTCCTTTCACATAGCGAAAGCGATAAGGGCGGTTGATTGGACCATGCCATGGGTGCCAGATTTTACCTCCCTCCAGTTCGATGTGCACGTCGACGGCTATCTTGCCGAGGTCATGGATCAAAGCCCCATAAGCGGCTGCGGCAGTCCACGCCTCAGCCTGGGCCGATTGAGACTCCGGTGGTGCGCCGATGGGTAGAAGGTAGGTCTGTCGAATCTTCAGCGCATAGGCGACGATCTCTAAGCCGTGATCAAGCATGCCGCCTGGGTGTGCATGGTGGTGGTTCTGCGAGGCAGGGAGCTGCTGGACCAACTCTGCGTAGCGCTCCAGTGGGCGCCGATAGAGCTCCACAAACTGTGAGCGTGATAACGAAGCACGCTGCCAGATGTTCTCCAGCAATTTTTGACGCCGTGGGGTCGCCAGCAGATCCTCTCCCTGGGCAGGTTTCAGAAAACCGTTTGGTGAAGGGGCGGCAGCAGGCAAGGGTTTGCTGCGGCGGAAAAATGAGAACATCACCAGCTCCATCAATGAATCATGGACTGGCTTTTCCGTTATCTGGTGGGTTTACTTCAATGGGAAAAGGTCACCGGCTGCGTTAGGGTATTTCGAGAGGCGTTACGCCATCAGTGTGACGCTCCAGGTGATTTCGCCTGCGCAGAACAGTTGCACGACGAGTTTCCGAACCCTTTTTTTATTGAGTGTCGCTCCATGAGTTGCAACGAACAGCAGGTGAAGGCGACGACCTTTTTGCGTAGCAAGCCCTTTCGGGTAGGGCTTTTACCCTTGTGAACCATTCCATTCGCTTTTAGAGACCATTTACCCTTTTGGGCCATTTGGCGGTGGGTGGGGGTAGGGCGTCCGCGAACTCATGACGGCGCACCCGTTTATCCATTGGCCTTGCGGCAGCGCGAAATCAGGATTATAAATAATGTCAAAGCGCCTCCAGTTTAAGGAGGGCTAGGAGAAACATGATGACCGCATACACTTCACAGACCGTTGCAAGCCGCTTGGGCTATGGCCTTGGTCGTGTGGTGCGCTTCTTTCTGCATGATTCGAATCTAGTGCTTCGTTGGTTCAAACGGCTGACGTTGTTATCAGTGGTGCTTTTTTTCTCGGTACCACTGTTAAACTGGATAATTGGCATGTTGACTGCAGTAGCTTTCATCGCGACTACCACGCTGATCATGGCTAAGGTTGATAATCAAGAGACTGTTAATGTTCAAAGCAAGTCTCAGAGTCTCTGGGATCGGAATGGTCCAAACAGTTTGTGGCGTCGTGAAGACGAAAGCCAAAAGTGGTGAGGCATGAAGTGTTGTGCATTGTCTACATCCCTCACTTTGTAATTTTGCTTTCTGCTGTTTGACCAACTTTCTCTCCAGCACCTCGAACGGCTAGTGTTCCACTCGTAAGTCCCTCTAGCGCCCTACCTGCACTAATACCCGCCCATCCAAGTGCTCCTATCCAGAACAACGGTAGGATGATAAACATCGAACCCATCACGAAATTCAGGATTGCATCCTGAGTCGTAGCGTTCAAACCCATGACAGGGTCAAATGACAAATGGGGTGAGCCTGCTCCATACAGGGCGTCCAGGATAGTTGTATCTACCCACCGTGCCAGTTGAAACCAAAAGTCTACGAAGATCAGCGCAAAAAATACCACTGTCATGGTCATTGCTACTTTCAACTGATAAGCGCCGACAATCAGTACCAGCGGGATGCAAATCACCATCGCCATCTTCAAGAACGCCATAACCATTGGTAGCGCCTGACGAACCATGTCCATAGCCGGGAAGTAGGCCAATGAGCCCAGTGCTACCCCTAGGGTGCCGGTGACACGGGCTGCGCCATTCCACACCGTCCCGTTAATTTGGCCACCGTAGTCCGTATAAACATCCCCTTTCACCTGGTTCGAAGGCGAGACCAGTTGACGAACAAGCGAGTCGGTCACTTCGTCCTGGGACAGCCACTTCGCCCAACCAAGCATTTTTGTCATGAGGTCAGGTGATACCTGATCTTTGATACGATCTCTTAAGCCTACTCCACTATCGGACCACCATTGTTTACAGGTTGGATATCCTCCACCTCCGCTCACCTGTGGCAACCCTACATCACGCGAAGCGTTGTACGGCCAGGACGTTCTGGGTGTCTTGGAGTAGTCCGTGTCGTAGTAACCCAAGGTGTTCAGCAAGAAGTGGGAGCCAATCCAACTAAGATCCTGTAAGAACTGGGGATCATTGGCTTTCGAGCCCAAGTCTGGTTGACGCATGAAGAGCCGGGCGCGTGAAGGTCCATAACAGTCATGAGTAAAATCGCCGATTTCCTGTGCCAGCAATGGGTTATTGATCTTGGTGTTGTTTACGTCCATTCGCATTTGTCGCAGATCGGTCCCGCAAGGGATGGCTGCGACCGCACCACTGGTCAACCCTTTTGATAACGCATGCATAAAAGCCCACCACATGGGCATCTGTGCACTCTTTCCAGCCAGAGAGCTAAATGTCGTGTTCCAGCCCGTGTCAGCTGGTTTGGGTACGTTGTACTGGCATTGCTGGGCTCTACTTTGATCGAACGCCAAAGTATCGAAGCTCACATTGACGGCCGGGACTGCGAAGAATGCGACGACGACGTACCCAACGTAGATGTTGGTCTCGATCCGGGCCAGTGAAAGCACGCCTTTGTTACCTTCATCAGCCCCTTCACCACGGACCTTGAGCCATTCTCGAATCACGATTATGCAGAAGGGCAGGGCGAACAGGCCGGTATCTGAAATCATGTCCCAGATGCCGTTGTTGATGATCCAGCCCACCAGGGTCAGGTAGTACTCCAGATAGTCATTGGTGTAGAGGGTCACTGGACACCTCCTGCTTGATACAGCACTTTGCTCATCTCAACCATGGCAAACAACAAAACCACCATGACCTCGATCTTCAGCAAGCCTTTGCGCTTCGATTGCGGCAAATGAGCTTTGAGCTTGAGCCAGGCAACCGTCAATGCGATATAAAGCATCAGTCGCCAGGTGAGCAGCGGCCAGTAGTTGTCGACACGCCATGCTTGCCATTGCTCAGCACTGTCGAACATGCTCATCAAGACGGCGTTGAGTAACACCACGAGTGCTGTAGCGGCTAGCAGAGTGCCTAGAACAACGAGAATGCCCCGCCCGACTCGTCGAGTTAGGGAGCGGTGGGGGGGGGCGACAGGATCTTGAATATCAGTCATGGCCTACACCTCACTATTTGCTTTTGGCAGGTGATTGCAACTGATTCAGGCGATCCGTTTCTGGATCTCCTGGAAACACGCCGCGTGAGTCGTCGGCCCGAGCTTTGCCGCGTTCAATGATGGTCAGTGGTGAGTTCTTCGCGAGCTGCTGACGCATGTCCAGCTCCATTTTCAGGTTGCTGATTTCCTGTTGCAGCGACGAGCTCTGTTGACCGACGGCCTGAACGGCCAGGTCGTTAGCCGCGACGTTTGGTTCTCGGCTACCTGCCATCAACGTCCGTTGAAGGGTCAACGCTTTCTCCAGTACATCCGACAGCGCGACTTCGGAGGCAAGTCTGCGAGCGAGTACTTCTTGATCTCGCTCATCCTTGAGAGCCGCCACAACTCCACGGGTGATGGGCAGAGAGTTACTGCTTGCGGCCTCAAGGTTCTCGACCGATAAACTTTTGCTTCCAGTCAGCAGCTCCTGCAGCGCTTTAAGCTTGGTGTCATACGTTTCCTGGATCAGTGGTGTGAGGCCTACACCCGCTGCTGTCACTGTTTTCGGGCAACTGTCACAGGTTTGTTGTTGCTGTTCTCCCAGCACACGATTGGCGAATGTGGTCGCCTCTTGGGGCGATGACCAGACATTGCAGACCATGCCATTGTTGCAGCTGTCTTTGCTGATCGAGCCGGTGTCACCGGCCGCACGTTTGTTCAGCAGGTTGTAGCCTGCTTTGGTGACGTCCCCCACGATACGAATGGGCTTCTGACCTGAGCCGCCTGCTCGATCACCTCCAACCCAGGTGACACCATCGTTGCCGCCTTTCTTTTCGACCTGCTCCACTGCCGACACTGCGTCCGTGTTGGACGTCAGCGCCTGGCTCATCGCCTGACCTTCAGCGAGCTTGCCCCAACCCATTTGATTGCCGGCGATATCCGCCATTTTTTCGCCAATGGCCCTGCATGTGCCTTTGGACCGGTCAAAGTCCAATCGAGCTTGCAAGATGCCGTTCGTGATGAGGTTGTACAGCGCTGGATTTGCGCGTTGGAGGATCAAGGCTGGCAGCGAGGCGACGGCGCTGGTGGCGTTCTGCACCACCGAGCTCATGATGTTCTGGAACCCAGACGTGGCACCATTCAACTGGTTCTGCAGGGTATTGCTCATGCTCATGTTTCCGCAGACCAGATTGTTGTTCCAGCCACCGCCTACGGAAATACTGTCCATGTTGCCGGCGCTCCCCATGGTCACGGCGTTCCCTCCGCCGATGTTGTAGAGCACGTCGTCACCAATGACGCTGCCAGAGGACGAGACGTTGATTGGGTCAGCAGATTGGGCTACTGCGCTGCTGAGACAGCAGATAAGGCAGATCGCCAAGGGGGTGAGTTTCATGTGGTGCTCCGATCACTGAAGTTCATTGGAAGTCCGTACTGCCCAGGAAGGTCTGGCCACGACGCTGGCAGCATGAATACGGACGCCAGAGCGCCCAGGCGTAGCCTCCGTCCTGGGCATCGATATTGGGTGTGATGGTTGGAAAGGTTGCGCAGGTGGGATTGAGCACCGGAGTCAGCTCTTGCCACTTGCCAGTGGAGGCATCGCCTTCGCGTAGTGGCCCTGCAGGCCAGTAGCCGGGGTAGGGAATGGCCAGCATTGGCAGATAGACATGTACTTGACCCAAACGGGTGACCACATCGCCGGCACGCTGTGCAATGACGGCGCCGGTCTTGTAGTCATCGGTCTGGTTGAGAAAACCACTACGTGGATAGACGTTCCCCCAGCTGCTCGCAGACAGCAGGCTGCCGACCTCACGCAGACCAGGAATGAGTGCTTCGGGGTATACGGCCTCGGGCACGCCATATCGCCAGGCGATGGGGTCCAGGGTACTGAGGAAGTAAGGCACAAGAGGTAACGCTGCACCTTTGCAGGCATATCCCGAAGCGCTGGCGAACTGGCTTAACGTCGCGCCACCTGGATGGCCAATGACGTCGGCCTCCTTGAATTTGATGATGTTGTTTTCGGCGACGTGGTTGGTGGTGCCATCGTTACCTGCTTGAGCCATCGGGTTAGGTGTGCCGAGAGGCGACATCTCAATCCATGGATTGGCTCCCGTGTTTGAGTAGGCCGACACCACGGCGTCCGGCACATAGTGACGAACTTTGGTGGACGTTTTGACCTTGCAGCCGAAGGGCGTGCAGAGGAGCCAATAGCAAATGCCGACGACTTTGTATTCCAGACAGGTCGGCGACAGCGTCGAAGCAATGATTGTGGCCGAAGTGATCGCAGCTGATGCGCTAAAGGACAAGCTGAAGGTGATGGCCAGTGACAGTGGGCGGATCGCTAAGCGTGAGCGTCTCATCGTGACAGGCTCCTAGCTCGATCAATCTGCGCTATGGCTTTTGCCACGTCCGCCTCCCCGTACACAACGTAGCGGCGGTCGACGACAACTGCGGGGATTTTTTCAACCCCCACACTCCAGGCATCTGTAATGCCCTGCTGTGCTTGAACCAGGTCGCTTTGAAGACGTTTGCCGGCTGGGGTTGCTAAGTAGCGTTGAATGGTTGCTTCAGCCTGGCGTTGATCGTTAGGAAGCTGTTGAGACAGCAGCTCTTCAAGGCGTTGCTGGTCGTCGAGACGAATGATACGCACGCCAGTAGGTGCGGATACAGGATGTGCCTGATCAGTGATTACCCATGTTTCCGCGTGCGCTGTGGCAGATAGGAGCGTCAAGGCCATGGAGGCAAGCCAAAGCCTCGTCCTGCGGGAAGGTTTATTGATAGGGTTCATCGCACCGTACCTGAAGTGGGTTCAGGTACAGGAAACCGGATGGCTGCGTTGAGTGCAGTAAGAAATAGGAGTTCGAGTGGTATAGGTTTTCGGCTGGACTCAATTCAGGTCGGAGGGCATTTGGTCGGCTCAAATTGACGCGACTTCTGCGGCGCAGTTAACTGTGTATCCATACAGTTATTTGTTCAGGCCAGGTTTATGAGCGTGACCCTTCTTGGTCCCATTGCCAGCGGTGGTGTGTCACTTCCGCTGTATTCTTCCCAGGTGTCTGCTGGTTTCCCATCGCCGGCAGCTGATCACCTGGAAAAATTGATTTCGCTCGATGAGCTGTTCGAAATCCGGGCACCCCACGTGTACCTGGCCAAGATCCAGGGCGACAGCATGCAAGGCGCCGGGATTTTCAGCGGTGACCTGGTGGTGGTTGATCGAAGTAAAACGGCGCGGCATGGCGATATCGTCATTGCAGCGCTGAATACCGAGTGCGTGTGCAAGCGTTTCCACAGCCGCGATGGCCAAGTGGTGTTGATGGCCGAAAACTCCAAATTCCCGCCCAGGTACGTCATGGAGGGGGACGAACTGGTGATATGGGGTGTGGTGAACTACAGCGTGCGCGACCATGCACGTTAGAACCGCGCTCTACGCGGGCTTACCCGTGTTCGGCCTGGTAGATTGCAATCATTTCTACGGCGCCGTTGAGCGTGTTTTCCGGCCAGATCTGGCCCACACGCCCATTGTTGTTCTCAGTAACAACGATGGGTGCGTGATCGCTCGTACTTACGACGCCAAACCTTACGTCAAAATGGGCGCGCCCTATTTCCAGATCAAGGACACGCTACGTCGGCACGGAATTGTGGCTTTCAGCAGCAATTACGCGCTGTACGGCCAAATGTCCGAAAGGGTGATGACCCTCATAGAATCAATGGTTTGCGACAGCGAAGTGTATTCCATTGACGAGATTTTCTGCGACCTATCGGGAATGCCGGGCGACCTCACAGAGTTCGGGCGGACCATTCGGGACAAGGTCCTAAAACACACAGGTATTCCCGTGGGTGTGGGCATTGCCCACACCAAAACCCTGGCCAAGTTGGCCAACCACACCGCGAAGCGTCTGCAGGCGCAGACAGGCGGCGTCGTGAATCTTTGCGACCCCTTTAAACGCGATTGGGTGTTGCGTAATACGGCCGTTGAAGAGGTATGGGGCATTGGTCGACGTATGACGGCGCAGATGCATGCCCTGGGTATTAACACGGCCATGGACCTGGCCAAGGCCGCCCCCGGGCTGCTCGGCCGTAAATTCAGTGTGGTGCTGGAGAAGACGGTGCGTGAACTCGCCGGCACGTCGTGCCTGGCCCTGGAAGATGCGGCGCCGGCCAAGCAGGAGATCTGCTGCAGCCGAATGTTTGGCGTGCGCCTCGAAACACTTGAGCCAATCAAGGAGGCGGTGGCTACCTACGCGCAGCGCGCCTCAGAAAAGCTGAGAGCCCAGAATTCGCTGTGCAAGAAGATCCGCGTGAGCATTCGCACCGGCATGTTTAACCCGGACGAGGCGCGTTACGCTAACGGCGTGTTGGTGGAGCTTCCCTATCCCACCAATGACGTACGCTTGATCACCAAGGAAGCCACGCGGGCAGTGGAACGCCTGTTCCGGCCTGGGTTCCGATATAGCAAGGCAGAGGTGTTGCTGATGGATCTGCGTCAACCAAGTGAATTTACCGATGACCTGTTTGCGCACACGCAGCCTGCTACGGCCGACAAGGTGATGAACGTCCTGGACGAAATCAATAACCGCTGGGGTCGAGGCACGCTGCGTACCGCCGCTGTGCCGGCGGCGCCGGCATGGGCGATGCGCCATGAGCTGAAAAGTCCGAGCTACATCACCAGGCTTGACCAGTTATGGACGGTAAATGCCAATTGAGGCATTAGGATCCGGAGGGAGTCAGTGTATGTGCAGTCATTACGAAGCACCGTCGCCGCAGCGGGTGGCCGAAACATTCGGCGTTGGGCCGTTCGAAGAGGGTAAGTTGCAATTGTACCCAGGCTATACCGGGCCTTTCATTCGCAATGCGTACCACGTCGACGAAGAATCGCCTGCGTTGATGGAAGCGCTGACAGGCGTGTTTGGGCTGATTCCGACCTGGAGCAAGGATACCAAAAACGTATGTAGCACCTACAACTGCCGATCAGAGACGGCCAGTCAAAGGCCGTCGTATTGCACAGCTAAGCGTAAGGCCCAGCGCTGCATTACCTCTGCGGCGGCCATTTATGAACCAGACTGGCGAACGGGTACTCCGATTGCAACGTTGATTGGGCGGGCAGACGTTGAATTAATGGGCATAGCGGGCCTATGAGAGCAGTGGCGCGATCCCGGTACCGGGGAGAGACGGCACAGCTTCACCATGCTGACCATTAATGCGGATGATCACCCGTTCATGCGCAACTACCACAAGCCCGAGGATGAAAAGCGCATGGATCCTGTTGCAAGGGCTGTATGGCGATTGGTTGAGTGCTGGCGCCAGCCACAGTATGGCGTCATTCGCTAGTACCCAGCCGACCGCCTTGTCATCGCCATGTAGTCTAGGGCAGCGGCTACGTCATGCCCTGAGCAAAAAAAACGAGAGCAATTGAATGACTAAAGAAGAACTCAGAAAACAGTTGCAGGTGCAGTTTGACCAGCATCTGCTGGTCCATCCTGATGCGGTAACGCATTACGCGGCTAAGCCGGAACCGGAAACCAGGCCTTGGAAAAAGAAACCGAGCTTGCTTGATCAGGCATTTGCCCAAGACCTGGCTGCCATTGAAAAAGAACTGCAGACCAAGGACTAATTTTCCGTGAGCCAAACAGAAATAGCCATCGGGGGACTAATGTTAGATACCCAATCATGTTGGTGGGCAGTCTAGCGGGCCGCTATCGGCCGAGGCTATGTAAAACGGTTTTGAAGGCGGCAGATACTCAAAAACTTGACTGAGAATCGCGCTTCTACGCGAAACACGAATCTGCTGAAGTGCCTATAAATTTCAGATTTAGCGGTCGAAGAGAGCCAAATCTCGGGTTATTTCCGCAATTTGAAACCTTATTCGGATGGTCCAGATATCGCTAAGTCGTAGTGGGGTTCTATTCCCGACTAGTTTTCCTTTGTTCCAGGGCTGACGGCTGCAGGTAGCGATAATGTTCCCGACAAGTCCTCCATATTTGGAAAGACAAGGGTGACTAATGGGAGCAAGGTCGCTTACCGGCCAGAAGCGTACGTTGGCATGCGACCGCTAACGGCTCAGAGTGTGTAAAAACTCCAAAGCCAGCTCGGATGATTAAAAATCGCTCCCAAACGCGCATTGCCGCATCTGTCCGGCGCCAGTAGGATTCGGTCATCGCTGACATAAATGGATGTGTATATGGAAAGCATGCCGAGACTGGAAATTGAGCGCGTTGCGTATCAAGAGTTTTTAACTCTTTGGGAACGCGGAGCATTCGATAATCAGCGCTTAGGCCAAGCGTTCTATAACCATTTTCGGCTTCATCGTCTGAGCGACCAAACGCGCCTGTTCGGTCTCTATGAAACTGACGGAGATAAGGCCATGACCGCGATCTCCCGCCTGTTCCAAATCAGATAACTCCGACCCCGCGTTTCGCGAGAGCAGGGTCAGCCTTGGGTCAATAGTTGCCTCTCATAAAAGACTGCGTTTGTTCAGAGTGTGTAAACGCTTTTGCGAACCCTTGCTATGATTTCTGAGGATTTCATCGCAGGGATCGCCCATGAAGCGCTTTATCCAAGGTGAATATCGAGGCCAAGGCACCTTACTTCCGGCTAGCCTCGACGACTACGTCAGCGATACCAATCCGGTGCGCGTAGTCGATGTATTTGTCGACGAACTCGACTTGGTCAATCTGGGTTTTGAAGGTGCCGTTCCAGCCGATACTGGCCGGCCTGCCTACCACCCCGCGATCTTGCTGAAGATCTACATCTACGGCTATCTCAACCGCATCCAGTCGAGCCGACGTTTGGAGCGAGAAGCCCAACGCAACGTCGAACTGATGTGGTTGACCGGGCGTTTGATGCCGGACTTCAAGACCATCGCCAACTTCCGAAAAGACAATAGCAAGGCCATCCGAGGCGTCTGTCGCCAATTCGTTGTGCTGTGTCAGCAGTTGGGACTGTTCGGAGAAAATCTGGTCGCCATCGATGGCAGTAAATTCAAAGCCGTCAACAATCGTGACCGCAATTTCACCAGCGCCAAACTGAAGCGGCGAATGGAAGAAATTGAATCGAGCATCAACCGTTACCTGACGGCACTCGATGCTGCCGATCGGCAAGAACCAACAGCTTCCGAGCCCAGTGTCGTGCGGCTGGAAGAAAAAATCGCCAAGCTCAAAACTCAAATGAAGGAGCTTCAGGCGATCGAAATCCAGCTCAATGAATCGCCTGATAAACAGGTCTCACTGACCGACCCAGATGCTCGCTCCATGATGACGCGCGGCACGGGAATCGTCGGCTACAACGTGCAGACAGCGGTCGATACGCAGCACCATTTGATCGTTGCACATGAGGTGACCAACGTTGGTTCCGACCGCGATCAACTCAGCTCAATGGCCAAGCAGGCCCGCGAGGCCATAGCGTCAGAAACATTGTCGGTGGTGGCGGATCGAGGTTACTTCAAAAGCGAACAAATCCTGGCTTGTCACGATGCAGGCATCACCGCCTACGTGCCCAAGCCGATGACCTCTGGAGCCAAGGCTGACGGGCGTTTCAATAACGATGCCTTCATCTATGACGCGGAAAAAAACCAATACATTTGCCCGGCTGGCGAGGCGCTGATCTGGCGCTATTCCAACGTTGAAAAAGGCCTGAAGTTGCATCGTTACTGGAGTTCGAAATGCCAGGGCTGCGCGTTGAAAGCACAGTGCACGCCGAGCACGGAACGACGAGTTCGACGCTGGGAGCATGAAGCCGTCTTAGAGGAAATGCAGCTTCGGCTGAGCAACGCGCCAGAGATGATGCGAGTCCGAAAACGGACGGTTGAGCATCCCTTCGGGACGCTCAAACAATGGATGGGTGCGGCGCACTTCCTGACGCGAAAGCTGGCCGGGGTGAGTGCAGAGATGAGCTTGAGTGTGCTCGCCTACAACTTGAAACGGGTCATGAAGATCATGGGTGCCAACGGTTTGATGAAAGCGCTGACTGCCTAAAAAGGCCGATTTGGCCCATCCCAGAAGCTGTAAGAACAGGCTGGTGTGTTCCAAGTTACGACTGATGCGACCCGCGACATTGACCGTGCGATCGCTCAGCCACGAACGTAAATGACCCAAGACGATCAGGTTATGAGCGTTTTTACACACTCTGGGCCGATAGTGGCCACTTCCCTATCTCGGCTTTGCCATTTCCTCAACCATTGGCTTCCTAGTGCATCAGCAACGGTATACCCTCATCATAGGGACTGCGCGGAAACCGATAACTAATGGATCACTCAGCCATCACCCTCGGACTTCGTTTGACTGCCGTGAAGCTCTCGCCAGGAGCTTTTTCAACACGTTCTGTGTGCGGCCCGTAGGCTAGCTTTGGGCTTGCTGCTGATAGATTGCACATTGTCATTACTCGGCGCTTACCTATCTTAATCAGCACCAAAACAATGTCGATTCGGTCAGCTTCGGCTTAACCAACATGCCTTGACGAAGATTTGGACCTCTTGCAGTAGTTCTTCATCCGCTGCCTTGCCCCCCCCCCCGTGAATCCGCCATGTGGCATGCCTTCCCCAAGGTAAAACTCTACCGGTACCGCTGCCCGGCGCAACACACGATGTAGGCGCGCGGCATCAGAAAGGAAGAGATCGCAAGTACCAATCTGCAGTAAGTTTGGCGGTAGTCCTTCAAATTTGCCAAACAGCGGCCAGAGCTGAGATCGGCTAGGTCAGCCCCCCTCCGGCGTAGAGCTTATTAGTCTGCATTAGAGGTAGAGGAAGCTAAGGGGCTCCTGACATCGCGGAAAAATCCGAATAGCCCTCCGGGCATCGATTCCCAGCCATGGCTGTGCCCTCAGATAGAAGTCAAACGTCAGACTAGACCGCTCTACCAACTGAGCAGCAAATCAAAGAAAACGCTGATGTCTGGGTCTAGTGCCCAACCGATGTGGACGAGGGGCTCACAGAACAGAGCCAGTGAACGCTTAGGGCAGCCTTTGGTCAATGCCCTTGGGGGCAGTGGAGCCTCGTTGTCATTGACCAGTAATAAGTGATGGCGGAGAGGGTCATGAGAGAAGAAACAAACGATTTGCCGGAGCCAATAAGGCGGCAGGCCGACAGAATCCTCTATGAGATAGAACTTGCAGGATCGATGATTCTCGCCGTTAAAAGTGGCGCTAAAGCCCAAGGATTCGTAATGGGAATAGCATGCTGTGAGGGTCTGTCCGCAGATCGCTGTGAACTGTTATCAAGGCATTTTGACAGTGTTGTCGAGCAAAGACTCAGGTCGCTGACATTAGGGTAGTAGCGTCAGATGAATAGAGGAAACTTTGCGATTAGAATCGCATAGCGATGCCACGCTGGAACTTAAACGTGTGACTGCTCACTCAACACCCTTTGAAACCAGTCAGCAACGATGTCGATTATTGAAGGTTGAAACCAGTAGATATCTCCATGACCTGCACCTTCGACAAGGTAATAATCGGCGCTATTTCCACGTGCGACTAATTCGGTATAAAGCCGTTCCGACTGCATCGGGGACAAGAGTTTGTCTGCAGTACCATGCATGATCAGAAATGGAGGTTTTTTCCCGTCGAGATAGCCTATTGGGCTGCACGAGATAACCAGTTGCGGATCATCGTGAATGCTTTTTCCAACACGATCACCAATCGTTAGACCGTGTAAAAGCAGCGCTTCAGGCAACGCTGCAGATGCGAGTGGGGCATGATCGAGCTCTGAGGCATGGCCGTTGACATCTAGCAAAGAGGAAATGCCATATAAACTGGCAACCGCCTGCACAGCCGACGAATGTTCCAGATAGGGGCCTTTATCGAATTTAGATTCGTCGTTGGTTAGGCCGAGCATTTGGACAAGATAACCACCAGCGGAATTGCCAATAACACCTATTCGATCGGCATCGATTCCGAAGTCTTTCGCGTGAGCGCGTAGATACCTGACGGCGGTCTTGCAGTCCTCGACCGGTGCCGGGTAGCGCTCTGGCAGAACACGATATTGCGCGGCGGCAACTACAAATCCTCTCTGGGCTAGAGCGTATCGAAGCTCAATAAATCTATCGTGATGGCTGGAAATGAAGCCGCCGCCAGGGAAAAAGATTATTGCAGGCTTGGGCTTGTCGTTTCGTGGAATCAGCAAGGACATCTCGAGCTTGCGTACCGACCGAACATCTGTGATTTGGGAGTAGACGACTCCTGACAGATGATCGATTTGATCGCTGAGTGGCAGCTGGGGGAGCGCTATGATGCGTGCCCCCGATGCCGATATCCGATGAGCTGTTGTCGTATTTTCTCTCGGCATTTACACAATAACTCGCTATCACTGCGCGACGCGGTCAGCGCCCATTTCTAGACTTAATAGCTTTTATCAGGTTGACTCCAAGCTCGGCAACTACTGTTCGCTACTAATCCTTCGCTTGTAAGGCTCGCAGATTTGCCTTGGCCCACTGCTCAGCGGTCGTGACTTGAATTGATTGCTGCGCGTTGAACGTACCTGCCTTGGGCCACGCCACACCTCTGCCTTGGGCAAATACGGCACGGTACTTCTTGATGTGATGAGTTGGGTCTTTGTCCAGCTCATGTAGCAAGTACGGAACAGTCCAGACGTTAGTTTTGAACGGTCGGCCCAGTACACGTTCGAGCAGGCTCGCAACCTCTGCGTACGTTACGGTATCTCCTGAGAGGTACACAATCTGATTGCGGAAGCGAGGTTCGAAGAAAACGATTTCCGCGGTCAACGCACCGATGTCTTCTGGGGTCGTGAGTGTGACGCTGGTCTCAAGACTGCCCAGCGCGTTTACGGTATCGTTTTCGAAGTCGACGACCTCGAACACAGGCTCGAACATAAAACTGGTGAACATACCCGTCGAGATGATTACCCATTCAGTTTTGTTCTGGGCACGAAGCAGCTCGCGAACATCAAGTTGAGCATCGAACAGATCCTGAGGGCTGCCTCGACCGATCACCTCGAAGTCAACACCAAACTGCCACGGGAAGTAGCGCTTCACTCCCGATTTGATGGCAGCGGTAGCCAGCTTCATCGGAGTTTCTCTACCTGCAACCATGCCTGCGCAGCCGATGACGGTATCGAAACGGGCGAATACTTCAGCCAACTGATCGATCGAGTCATTCACGAGATCTGCGGCGACCATGTGGATGCCTAAGCCACGAAGCTCATCGATCTCGGCCTTTTTCTCGGGCACTTGAGAGTTGATGGTTGAATCCCTGAGCAGCACGCTGATTCTGGAACCGGGCGCACGCTTTGCGACTCGCGCAAGATTGCGTAAAACCGGTCGACCAAGCTCGCCGGCGCCTAGTACAAGAATGGATTGGGGGGATAGCTGGGCCGTTTCGGTCATGATTTCTCCTGAGACCTGTTGCTTGTAAGATGGGCAAATGCTTGCACGATTAAGCAACGCACGTAAGAAGGCACACTCGTGATACCAGAGAAAGAAATGATCGACCAAGAGGCTCTCAGTCAGGCGGAAAAGGTCTGCCGTACGCTTAGAGAAGAAGATGATGGAGTCAGGCGGGAAGTGCTTGCTCACGCAGGCAGCCGCTGGTCATTGGGTATTCTGCATGCGCTTGGGGTGTACGGCGCAATGCGCCATGCCGAGATAAAAAGGCAGATGAGCGGTGTGACTCAGCGAATGCTGACGAAGACGCTACGCTCTATGGAGCGTGACGGTTTGGTAGTTCGACGGGAGTTTGGTGAAATTCCGCCACGTGTCGAATATGAGCTTACGCCGCTAGGCATGGGATTGTTGACCCGAATGTCTCCTATTTGGACTTGGGTTGTCGAGAACGTTGAGGATTTCCGTAAGGCGCGACGTATTTTCGACAGCCAGGATAACAAGAAGCCCTCCTGGCAAATACCTGCATCGACACCATTAGATTCCCAAGCGTCTGAGTGAATCTGATTCATTGCTTGGCAACTTACGTGATTCAGTTCCAGCGAGCCGCAACCCTCAGCACCTTACAGCTAACTCAATGTCACGGCGACGCCAGCGGCTATTCCTCATGAGCGCCATCTAAGCAACACATCAGGAGCGGTGTTTAAAGCGAGTCATTTAGCTGGTCATTCATCCGCGCAGCACCTCTGCAGTGGTCTACAACGTCCGTTTCGCTATCGCCTCCTAGTTTGGCATACCCGAGAAAGATAGGTTTAAGTGGACCGGACAATTACTTGTCCAATGGCTGACAGCTCAACATGGATGATCGGTTTTCGGGTCATGTTCAAGATCACGGCCGCCCCAGTTAGGAGGAGTATGTCGGCAATGCCAAACGCCCAGTTGTGGCTGCCTCAGGCAGTACCGACGTAGCCCGTGACAACGGGCGCCAACATGCCAAATACATTACCACCTACTACTACGAATGCCATGGCACGACCTAATTCTCCAGAGCTCGGCAGCATATCGTTGAGCAGCGAGAAATTCAGAGACTTGGTCGAAGCAATGCCTGCCAGGGTGAGGGAGAAAATCAGCACAAGAAGTGCGATGTTGTTTACGAACGGGATCAGCAGAATGCAGCTCGCAATTATCATGGTCAGGGCGATGACGTTACGGCGTTTGCCTGAGGTGGCACCGCCGCCATTCTTCAGATACTGGTCACTCAATTTCCCAATAACCATGCAGAGCACCACGGCGGCTGCATAAGGGATGGCAGTGAAGAGACCGCTCCAGCGATAGTCAGTTGTCGCACTTCTTGCAGATAGCTTAGTAACCAGGTCAGGAACAGGTACTGCGTGTATATGTTGCAGCCTTGTGCTATCGCCAAGCCCCACAAGGTAGGGGTCTTGAGGATCTTTTTTGAGCCCATATGCCAAGGTGTGAGCGTTGCCCATTGTGCTGTTTGTACGGGTTGCAACGATATGCTCACGCTCGACGTCGGCAAGCCATCTGACGCCCCTCAGGTTTGCCGTAAAAGAAATACCACGCGACCAGCCAGAAGATTCCCACAGCGCCGGCGATCACGAACGATATGCGCCAGCCGAATGCGGCGACCAGGGTAGCCAGAACGACTGAACAGATGGCTGGGCATGCGTAACAGTCGTTGTTGAAGATGCGGTGATGGTTCCGCGCTCGGTGCTTGGAATCCACTCGCGAATGGCTTTGGTACCGACAGGGTTGCTAACTGATTCGCCAGCGCCCATAACGAGCCGTGCCGTGAGAAGACTTGCGAAGCTGGAGGTGGCACCCGTGAGCGCGGTAGCTATTGACCAATGAAAATACCCAGCCCGCCGACGCGTTCAAAGCCGTACTTATCGATCAATAACCCGACCGGAATCAGGAACAGTGCATAGCTCCAGATGAAGGATGAGAACAGATAACCCATTTCCACCGACATATGGTGAAACCCCTCGGCACTAGGTTTGGCGGCGATGGAAAGCGCGATGCGGTCCATGTAGTTGATCATGGCCAGTGTGAAAAGGAAGACGGCTATCCAGCCTCGACGGTATGACGTGTGATCACCATTATTCTCATTGTGCGGTGTGCGCGTAATCGAGTTCCTGGCATGAGTGTTCAGGTGGACAGCATGTAGGCTCGATTTCTTTCGAAAAATCAAAGTGCACTTTGTGTTGATAAAAATCAATATGTCTTTTGTTGAAAATGCATGCTGCCGACGGCTGACTTTTGGAGGCGCCGGTTTGCGGAAGGTCAGTCAGGATGACGCGCACGATCAATAAGACCGTGTGATGATTCAGGAGGGAGTCGCTTAGTTTTACTCGAAGAGAGCGGGGTCTACCTTATGTCGTCTGGCTTGTTCTAGATGGCGGCGCATCTGATCAGCAGCAGCTAATCGGTCTCCTCTTTCCAAACACTCAATGATTGCCAGGTGCTCTTCGGCCTGCCCTTTGCGCGGGTTACGGGAGCTTGCCTGGCGATATTCGACCAGCCGTCGTAATTGGTCGAGCCGCCGCACAGTTTGCTGTAGGAAACGATTGCCCGAGCTGGCTGCCAAGACCTCGTGGAACTGCGAATTGGCCTCGAACAGCTCCTGAGCCGTCATGGTCAGGTAGCCTCCATTAGCAATGAACTCTTGCTGCTTGCGACAGGCGGCCAGTGTCTCGCGGTCAATCTGGAATGTTGGCGAAAGGATCCCGGAAGGCTCAATCGTGGCTCGAAAGGAATAGCTTTCTTCGTAGGCTTCGATAGAGTCGATCATCGGCATTAACCGCCATCCCTGACCCGTGCGTTGTTCTATCCAGCCTTCCTGTTGAATGCGCAGAAGCACGGCGCGTAAAGCAGCTCGCGAAACGTCGAATTGACGCATGAACTCGATTTCAGTAAACAACTCGGGAAGCTGTCGGCTGAGGCGAAGCTCCGCGAATTTCAGATACAGCGGATCGTCAGTTTTCTCCATGACTTCAGAGACGAGGTCGCCCAAGTCGTCGCTGCCCCGGGCTAGGAAAAATCCCCTGTTGCGGTCATAGGTCAGCATGCCCTTTTCGACCAAATGCCCCATGGCGAATTTGACCGGGGTACGCGACACGTTAAGGGTTGCGGCCAATTGGGATTCGACCAGATGATGACCAACGGCGAAGCGTTCACGACGTACGTAAGAAACGATGTCACGCGCAATGCGTGCTTGCAGCGGGCTTAGGGGCATTGGATCGAAAACCACAAAGATTTGAATCGAAAGGTTGCCATTCTAGCGCGTCATTTTCCAAAGCGGCAGAGACCCCCTTCAGATCTCTACCTTGGTTTATAGGCGCTTAGATCGTTAACGAACTTGATACAACGGGAATGCACCGAACAACAGCCCTCCAACCAACAACGCTAAACTCGCGAGAATAGCCCACTTCAACGCGAAGCGCTGATGGTCGCCTAGGTCGACTTTTGCAAGAGCAACCAGCAAATACAGCGAGGGCACCAGTGGACTGAGGAGGTGGACTGGCTGGCCAACGACGGAGGCGCGGGCGATTTCCAACGGGGTAATGCCGTACTGAGCAGCGGTCTGGGCGATCACCGGAAGAATTCCGAAATAAAACGCGTCGTTCGACATGAAGAATGTGAACGGCATGCTAACGAGGGCGGTGAAGACAGCCAGGAACGGGCCGAAGCTTGGTGGGATGACATGCAGCAAGCTTTTCGCCATTGAGTCCACCATGCCGGTTCCGGAAAGGATCCCCGTGAAAATGCCCGCAGCAAAAATGACTGCTGTTACTGCCAACACATTCGTCGCATGAGCGGCAATACGTGCTTTTTGCTGTTCAATGTTCGGGTAGTTGAGCATGATGGCAATGGCGAAGCCGACCATGAACAGGATCTGGATAGGCATTGCGCCAATGATCAGGCAAGTGATGAGGCCTAGCGTCAAGATCAAATTCGGCCAAAACATTTTCGGACGACGATTTTCATCACATTGCTCTGCTGATCCATTGCCCAGCGACACAGGGCCGTGATGAAGACCGTCCATATCAAGAATGCCAATGCGCGCACGCTCTTTGCGCCCAATGACTACGGCAGTAAAGATGAGGCAGGCGCAACCTAGCAGCATGCCAGGAATCATGGGCAGGAAAATCTCCATTGCATCCACATGCAGCGCTGCTGCTGCGCGAGCAGTTGGCCCACCCCACGGCGAGATATTCATGATCCCGCTGGCAATGTTCACCAGGCATGTCATGCCCAGCACGCTCATCCCCAGTCGCTGATACAGCGGCAGGAATGCAGCGCAGGCAATCATGTAGGTAGTCGAGCTGTCACCATCCAGCGACACCAGCATCGTCAGCACCGCAGTGCCTACCGAGACCTTGAGAGGGTCGCCTTTCACCACTTTCAAGATGAAGCGGACGAGCCCGTCGAACAGCCCAGCGTCGATCATTATGCCGAAGTAGAGAATCGAGAAGGTCAGCATCACGCCGGTTGGAGCAAGTGTTTTGACGCCGTCGAGCATCATGGCACCGAGGCCTACGTAATGGCCTCCGATCAGCGCGAAAACGATAGGTATCAAGATCAACGCGATGAGCGCAGAAAGGCGCTTCGTCATGATCAAGTACATGAAACAGATAACCATTGAAAAGCCAAGGACTGTTAGCACGGTCGAACTCCCATTTTTCAGATCTATGTGGCTCTGGTCGGCCATATGGCATGGATAGCGCAATAGGTCTCAGGTCGAGACCGGCTCGATCCAAATGGGAGTGGTGGGGGAACGGGGGCAAAAGAGCTTGTTCATGGCGGGCCTCGATTTTTCTTATCTTTATTTTTTCTACCGTACCTGACTGGACGATACGTCGAAGGAGCGAGCATGCGCAGTAGAAATCGTTAGTTGGGTACGTCCGACACTCAAACGAGATGAATCGGATGAGTCAACATTGACCTATATCATCACAAAGTGCAATATGCGTCCCACAAGAACGTTACCCGTGTTGTTTGTGAGGAATAGTCAATGCCTAAGTCAAAGGGTCAAATCGTTTCCGCCAACGGAATCGAGTACCGTGTCAGCGACATCCGGGGGGTCGTGACCGACCTGGGTGGTGATTACGCGAAGCTGCCCTACAGCTTGCGAATCCTTGCCGAGAACGTTTTGCGTGGAGAGGCTGACCCTGAAGCCGCGCTCAAAGTCATCTGCGCCCGCTCTAAAGAATTCGACATTCCTTTCCGTCCAGCTCGCGTCGTTCTGCAGGATCTGCTCGGTACGCCGGCGCTGGTCGACCTCGCGGGTCTGCGTGATGCCGTCGCTGCTCAAGGCGGCAACCCAAGGCTGGTTAACCCTGTTACACCGACCCACCTGGTAGTGGATCACTCGCTCAACGTAGAGCGTTGGGGCGATGCCAACGCGCTGGCCGATAACGAAGCCACTGAGCGTGAGCGCAACGCCGAGCGTTTCCAGTTCCTCGACTGGTGCAACAAGGCATTCAGCAATCTGTCGATCATTCCTTCGGGCAAAGGCATCCTTCACCAGATCAACCTTGAGCGCCTGACCACTGTGGTCGGTACCCAGCGCCGTGACGGCGAGCTGTGGGCATTCCCGGATACCTTAGTCGGCACTGACAGCCACACCACCATGATCAATGCCATCGGCGTGCTGGGTTGGGGTGTCGGTGGTATCGAGGCTGAAGCAGCGATGCTGGGTAAATCCCTGATGCTTCGTCTGCCTGAAATTGTCGGTGTGCGTCTGGAAGGCACCCTGCCTCAGGGCTACCTGGCAACGGATATCGCCTTGGCTCTGACCGAGCTTCTGCGTAAAGCGGGCGTAATTGGCGCGTTCCTGGAGTTCTTCGGCCCAGGCGTTCCTCAACTGTCCCTCGCTGACCGTGGCACTCTGTCCAACATGGCGCCTGAGTTCGGCGCAACGGCAGCGATGTTCGCAATTGACGACCGTACGCTGCACTACCTGCGCATGACCGGTCGTGGCGGTCAGATCTCGGGGCTGACTGAAGCCTATGCTCGTGCTCAAGGCCTGTGGCATGACAGCCTTGGCGAGGTTGAATACAACCGCGTTGTAACCCTGGATCTCGGCACCGTGGCGCGTTCCATCGCCGGCCCGAAACAGCCTCACCAGCGTATCGTGCTGGGTCAGAAGGCACCGGCAACCAATCTACCAACTGGCCTGGACAATGGTTCGGTCGTGTTGGCTGCAATCACCAGTTGCACCAACACCTCCAACCCGCGTGGTGTGATCGCCGCTGGTCTGGTAGCACGCAACGCCCGTAAGCGTGGTCTGAAGCGCGCTCCATGGGTAAAATCTTCGTTTGCGCCAGGTTCGATGGTGGTTGCTGATTACCTGGAACGTTCGGGTCTGAACAAGGATCTGGATGCACTGGGCTTCAACCTGGTTGGCTACGGGTGCACAACTTGTAACGGTATGTCGGGCCCACTGCTGAGCCCTGAGATCGAAGAGGAGATCCGCACTCGCAAGCTGGAAACCGTGGCTGCGACATCCGGTAACCGTAACTTTGAAGGCCGTGTTCACCCACTGGCTCGCGAAGTCTTCATCATGTCGCCGCCGCTGATCGTTGCTTACGCTATCGCCGGTACCTACCTGATCGACCCGGAAAAAGACGCGCTGGGCGTGGATGACAACGGTGTGCCTGTCTACCTGCACGAGCTGTGGCCAAGCGACGAGGAACTGACGTCAATCGAGGCTGAAAACCTCACCGCCGACCTGTTCGACAAGGCGTATGAAGACGTCCCTCGCGAAGCCGGCCTGATTGCCAGCGACCTGCGCGCCGGTGTCAGCGACCAGTACGCATGGCAAGAGAAAAGTACCTACATTCGCAAACCTCCCTACTGGAGCGATGCGGTGACGGCCACTGACATCAGCAAAGACTTGAGCAACATGCGCGTCCTCGCGATGCTTTCGGACAACATCACCACCGACCATATTTCTCCATCGGGTGCGATCCTGCCGGAAAGCGATGCGGGCCATTACCTGCAATCGCACGGTATCGCGGTGCCTGACTTCAACTCCTACGGCACACGTCGCGGCAACCACGAGGCTGCGCAGCGCGCCACCTTCGCAAGCCCGCGCCTCAAGAACGAGCTGCTCGAAGACGGTCGTGAAGGCCCATGGACGCTGCTGCTGCCTGAGAAAGAGGTCACCACCATCTTCCAGGCTGCCGAGATCTACGCCGATCGTAAGCAGACCCTGATCGTTGTCGCCGGCAAAGAGTATGGCAGCGGTTCGTCTCGTGACTGGGCGGCTAAAGGCCCACGCCTGTTGGGTGTGCGCGTGGTAGTAGCTGAGAGCTTCGAGCGTATCCACCGCACCAACCTGGCGGGTCTCGGCATTCTTCCGCTGCAGTTCGAGCAGGGTGTCTCGCGCCAAAGCCTGGGTCTGAATGGCCGCGAAACGTTCAGCGTGGAAGGCATCACCGATGACTTCCAGCCAGGCGCCAAGGTCACTCTGGTGATCGAGCGCGAAAACGGCGAAACCGAGCGCGTCACTGTAGTGAGTCGTCTGGATACCTTCGAGGACGTTCGTTACTTCCGCAGTGGTGGTCTGTTGCCGCAGTTGCTGATCGAAAGCATGAAGAACGCATCCGCTAACTGATGTGCCGCTGATTTGTCGCAGGAGATATCAAATGACTCAAAGACGTATTCCAGCCGTTTACATGCGTGGCGGCTCCAGCAAGGGTGTGTTCTTTCTCGACAAGGATCTGCCGCCTGCAGGCCAAGAGCGAGATGCCATCCTGCTCCGCGTGATCGGCAGCCCGGATGTGTACGGCAAGCAGATCGACGGGATGGGTGGTGCGACCTCCAGCACCAGCAAGGTGGTGATCATCGGTAAATCCAATCGCGAAGATTGTGACGTTGATTACCTGTTCGGGGCTCCGGCCATTGAGACGCCAGTGATCGACTGGTCGGGCAACTGCGGCAACCTGAGCTCGGCTGTCGGCCCATACGCCATCTCTGAAGGACTGGTAGATGCGCCTCGCGATGGCATCGCCGTCGTCCGTATATGGCAGGCCAATATCCAGAAACGCATCATTGCGCATGTGCATATGCGCAACGGTGAGGTTCAGGAAGAGGGTGATTTCGTGCTCGACGGTGTGGCGTTCCCCGCTGCTGAAGTCGTGCTGGAGTTTCTTAAACCAGGTGGCTCGGGGGGCAGCATCCTGCCGACGGGTAACGCCATCGACGAACTGGATATTCCAGGCATTGGCAATATGCCCGTCACGTTGTTGAACGCTGGTAACCCTACCATCTTCGTTGAAGCTGGCCGAGTGGGCCTGAAGGGCACCGAAACTCAGGATCAGGTCAATGGCGATGCTGAGCTGCTGGCACGCTGCGAAACCATCCGTGCCCACTGCACCGTTGCCATGGGACTGGCCGCCACCGCCGAAGAGGCAACTCGTCTGCGTCCGCACACGCCGAAGCTGTGCTTCGTGGCCAAGCCTCAGGCCTATCAGGCTGCAGGCGGCAAGCTCGTTGAGCCTGGTGATATCGATGTGATCGCCCGGATCTTGTCGATGGGCAAACTTCACCATGCGATTACGGGTACTGGTGCAGTCGCTGTCGCCGTCGCGGCAGCTCTCGACGGCACGCTGGTGAATCGTATCGCGGGTGACATCGGGGATCGTCAAGTTCGTATGGGGCATACCGCTGGCAGCGTGGCAGTAGGCGCAAAAACTGTGCTGGAGGACGGTGCCTGGAGTGTGGACAAGGCTGTGATGAGCCGCAGTGCTCGCCGGCTGATGGAGGGCTGGGTACGGATTCCTGAAGTCCTCTGATCCAGCCCGTGCTCATGTCGGCTTCCGTCCGGCATGAGCACAACCCTGATCAATAATAAAAACAACAGAGAACCACACCATGAGTTCATCCGAATTCCCGCGTCACTCGATGCTCCGCCGTCAATTCATTCAGCTTTCTGCGCTCGCGGCAGGCGGTGTCTTGGCTGGTGGCTTCACCCTCCCGGCACACGCTGCTGCTACCCGTGATGAAAGCAAGATGACCAATAACAAACGGTCGCATACCCCTCGGTTTGCTTATGTTGGATCACGCACAACCAAAGAGCGCAATGCCCGTGGCGTAGGCATTACTGTATACCGTTATGCGCCTGAAACGGGTGCGTGCACGTTGGTTCAGACGCTCAATGATCTGGTGAATCCATCGTTTCTGACCTTCGACCACTCGCAGACTCATCTTTACTGCGTACATGGTGATCTCAGCGAGGTGAGCTCGTTCGCCATTGATGCGAAGAGCGGTGAGCTGACCAAGCTCAATACAGTTGGCACCCAAGGCAAGAACCCCGTGCATCTCAGCGTCGATCCTTCCGGTAAGTTCCTGGCTGTTGCGAACTACGCCACTGGCGGTTTTGCGATCTTCCCGATTCAGGATGATGGTAGCCTCGGCGCACTGGCTCATCTGGAGTCGCTGCCTGGCGAGCCTGGGCCGCATAAAGTGGAGCAAAGCAGTTCTCATCCACACATGATTCCTTTCGATCCGTCCGGACGATTCTTGGTCATTCCCGACAAAGGATTGGATGGCGTCTTCGTCTACCGGGTGCAGCAGAACAACGCGAAATATGGCGCCACCCTGGTCAGCATGGTCAAAGCCCGCGAAGGCTCGGGCCCGCGTCACGTGGTATTTACGCCGGTAGGGAAGAACGCTTACGTCGTAAACGAACTCGACAGCAGTGTCACCGGGTACGCCTACGATCCTGAGCAAGGCTCGCTAAAGCCTCAGGAAATTGTCTCCACTCTGCCGTCGAACTTCACAGGCAACAGCCGTGCAGCGGCCATCGTGATGGCTCCGTCTGGAAAATACCTCTACGTGTCGAATCGGGGCCATGACAGTGTGACGACTTTCGCGCTGGAAGAGAGTGGGGCATTTGCTGCCAAGGCTCACACTTCGTCTCAAGGGCGTAAGCCTCGCTTCATGAACCTGACTCCGGATGGCACGCGTCTGTTTGTCGCCAACGAAGAGACAGACACCATTGTCGGCTTTGATGTTGATCAGGCTTCCGGGGTGCTTACCTCGAACGGTCAGGTGATCAAGACCGGCAGCCCGGTGTGCATGATCTTCAAAACTGTCTGATTAACCGGCCCCCACTGGCTTGGAGAGCTCATTTTGATCGAACTCATAAACTCGCCAGGGTTCTGGCTGGCGGTGATGCAAATCATCGCCATCGATATTTTGCTGGGTGGCGACAACGCGGTGGTCATCGCGCTGGCTTGCCGCAAGCTCCCAGAAGCTCAGCGCAATCGCGCCATCATTGGTGGCGCGTTGGGAGCGATCCTTCTCCGGATCGCCATGATCTTCTTCGCTCTGCAATTGCTGGAGCTGCCGTACCTAAAGCTAGTTGGCGCCGTGCTCCTTCTGTGGATCGGGATCAAGCTGATCGTTCCCGAAGGCGAGGACGCTCACGACAACTTGGCTGCGAGCCCCAAGCTTCTGGGGGCAATCAAAACGATCATCGTCGCCGACGCGGTGATGAGCCTGGATAACGTCGTTGCTGTGGCGGGAGCATCCAACGGCCAACTGGAACTCGTGATCTTCGGCATCGTCATCAGCATTCCCATCATCATTTGGGGCAGCAAGTTGGTGCTGCACTTCATGGATCGGTACCCGTTAGTCATCACGCTGGGAGCGGCACTGCTGGGCTGGATCGCGGGTAGGATGGCGATCACCGACATCAGCGTGCCGGCAGTGCCGACATGGTCTCATTACGCCGCTGGAGCACTAGGTGCGCTCATGATTTTGATTATCGGAAAAATGATTATCCATTGGAAAGAGGCAGGCGCTAGCCAGTCAGAAGCGGAAAGGAGCGAGCGATCGTGAAATTTGAACTTGCCAAAGTGTGTAGGGATTTGGCTCCTCACGGGACACTGCGGGTGGCCATTAACCTTGGCAATCCTGTCTTGGCGAAGCGAGATGAGCAAACTGGAGTTCTATCCGGAGTGTCAGTTGCGTTGGCAAAGGCCCTTGCCGATGAGCTTGACATCGAAATTTCGATGGCGACGTACGATGCTGCCGGCAAGGTGTTCGCTGCTTTAGAAGAACAGGCTTGGGATCTTGCATTTCTGGCAGTCGAGCCTGTTCGGGCCGAGAAAATCGCGTTCTCGAACCCCTACGTTTCTATCGACGGAACCTATCTTGTGAAGGCCGATAGTAAATTCCATCGAGCCTCTGCTCTGGATACTGGCGGAAACCGTATCGCCGTAGGAAAGGGTGCCGCCTATGACCTATTCTTGTCCCGCACGTTGAAACACTCAGAGCTCGTTCGTGCAACGACGTCATCAGGTGCCATCGATATATTTATGGAGCTTGAGTTAGAGGCAGCCGCCGGGGTACGTCAGCCACTCGAGCGCTTCGCCAAATCCAGCACGGGCGTGCGTGTGCTGAAGGACAATTTCACTGAAATACTTCAGGCGATAGCAGTGCCGAAAGGAAGGTACGCCGCAGCGGAGTACGTCCAGAACTTCATTGACCGCCGTCTGCGAAGCGGCTTTGTCGCCGAAGCGTTTAGCGACAGTGGTGAGCGTGACGCCCGTGTTTTGCGTCCTGCCGAGTAGTTTTCAAAATCAATGAAATGTGGTGCACACATTTAGGATAGCTGCCTATTAGGGGCGGCAGGAACTAATTTATAGTTGTGATGAGGCTACCTTATGTAAGCAGGATAAAGAATGACGGCTGGTGTTCTGGGCACTGCAGGAGCTGCTAGTGGTTAGGCACAGTGTCGTTGCCGAAAATTTCTTGCATAAGTCTGGATATTACTAAGTGGTCATCACGTATGTTTTGGTTTTCGAATTGTACATTGTGAATGTTTGCTATTTGACTTATTCATATTTTTACCTTAAATCTGGAAATGCGCCGCATCTGCGGGGCAGCGCATTTTTTACGGAAAGTTTTCAATATCGCGCCTTAAGAATGAATTACCCCGCCAGATGTTAATACCTGTTCATAGCAGCTCGTTTTCTGACCACCAACTATTCAACAGATCGGAACGGCAGCTTGCCAAACGTGCATGGCTCCGAAATTTCAAATGCAGAACGATTTACACTCCCAATAGGGTTCAGAAAGATAGCTTGCTAAGTTCTTGGGAGCTATCGAATTTATTAGCTCACTGCTTTCTGAGTGTCAGTTAAGTGGCGTCAGAAAATAATTTACATGATTTGTTAATGTAATTGCGGGTTCCTGCCGAAAGAGTTATTAAGGTTCTAGACTTTATATCTGAAACCTTCGTTAGGAAGCGTGGAGTTGCTTCCTAACGTTTACAGCATGGATCGCTTACAGCTGTTCACTCTTATGAGGTAAATCCATGTTCTTAAGAAAAATAAACATTGCTCCAAGGGCGTTTCTCGGGTTTGCATTTATTGCACTGTTAGTAATCGGATTAGGGTTTTTTGCGTTGAATCGTATGTCACTCATTCGACAAGCCACAGTGGAGATGGAGACAAATACCTTGCCCAGTATCACCCTTTTAGGGAACGTTAAAGAAATGGCAATGCGCTTGCGAGTTTTCTCATTGCGCTTAGTAGTTAATAGAGAACCGGAGATGATTCAGGAAAGCGCCCAGATAATTGCAGAGACCATTGCTCAGTTGCAGAGCGATAAGACGAATTATGGTTCCTTGCCAGCTGGAGTGGAGGAGAAGGCTACTTATCAAAAATTTGATGCTTCTCTAGGTCAGTATGTTAGTTATCTTAATCAAGCGGTGCAACTGTCGCGTGAAGGTAAGTTTGAGGATGCTCGAACTATGATTAATGCGACTATGAGGCGAACTTCGGACCTGATGACTGCGCAGCTTAATGATTTGGTCAATATTAATAAAAAAAGCACGGTAACTTTATCTGAGGCAGCGGGCAGAGAGTATGAGATAGCAACGACCGCTATTATTGCTGTGGCGATTATTGCCTCACTGCTAACCGTTGTGCTTGCTTGGTCGCTGACTCGCAGTATCGTAGCGCCTTTGTCGCGAGCCGTCAGCGCAGCGCAGGAGATCGCCACGGGAAATCTCACCAAGCTTATCCAAATTGACGGTGACGATGAGGCTACACGTTTACTCGAAGCATTGGTGATCATGCAGAAAAGTTTGCGTGAAACGATCGAATTGATATCAGGCTCGGCCACACAGCTGGCGTCGGCAGCTGAAGAACTGAGTGCTGTTACAGAAGAATCGTCACGCGGGCTACAACAGCAAAATGGCGAGCTTGAGCAAGCGGCAACCGCCGTGAATGAGATGACTGTAGCGGTCGAAGAAGTTGCTCGCAACGCTGTGTCCACGTCTCAAGCCTCAGAGCAATCTACTCAGACTGCACGTCAGGGGCGCGACAAAGTTGTCCAGACGGTGCAAGCGATTCAAGTAATGACGGAAGATGTTAAGGCGGCATCAAGCCTCGTCGAAGGTTTGGCTGAACAGGGTCGCGATATCGGTAAAGTTCTAGATGTCATTCGCTCTATTGCTGAGCAGACAAACCTTTTGGCTCTTAACGCTGCCATCGAGGCTGCGAGGGCTGGCGAAGCTGGCCGTGGATTTGCAGTAGTGGCTGACGAGGTGCGGGCCCTTGCTCATCGCACCGCTCAGTCTACGCGTGAGATCGAGCAGATGGTGGCCGGTATTCAGAGTGGGACAAGCGAAACCGTTCAATGTATGGCTTTGAATACTAGTCGTACGCAAAACACCCTTGAGTTAGCGCGCGCTGCGGGAGACGCTCTGGAGCAGATCACAGATGCTATTTCGCAAATCAATGAGCGAAATCTGGTTATTGCTAGTGCCTCTGAAGAGCAGGCCCAAGTTTCTCGCGAGGTCGATCGTAACCTAGTCAATATTCGTGACTTGGCAACTCAATCTGCTGCGGGTGCGAATCAAACAAGTGCCGCCAGTCATGAGCTTTCAAGGCTGGCGGTTGATTTGAATGGTATGGTAGCACGCTTTGTGATCTGATCGATATACACCAATTGCTTAAAGGCTCCGCTGCTGGGGTTGCAGCAGAGCCTGGCGCTCCTTGTGTTGAATCCGAACTAAAAAAATAGGCTCATGTACTCTCTGAGTAAGGCAAGTGTAATTACCACTTGGATTTTTCGATCATAGATCCACTCGTTTTTTCTCTGGCGCTGTGTTGTCGGATGGACAGTCCTATATGTGAAGCTGCTTAATCAGTCGACTAAATTCAATTCCAATTATAGAAAGCTCAGAACTTGAAATGGCTGGCTAATTGAATTCCTCTTAGTCTTGATTTGAAGGGGCTCGTATGCTGACTAGCCTACGGTCCACCTCCCTCAACATGCTCCAGGGCATTGGTCGCTGTCGTGGCTCGCAACCCATGCACGCCCAGGCCTTCGATGTGAATATCCGCCGCCTTGGCCCACTGGGCCACCACCTTATAGATGCCATCGGGACAGATCCCGGTACCGGTGGTGCGGCCACGGATCGAGCGAAACAACGGGCCAGGGCCGGGCTCGCGTTGGATATCGGGCTCCAGGTACGCATGGATCCGTTCGGCCGAGACGGGGTGCAATGGTAAGTTGTAATAGCCCAGGCAGGAGGCTAGCCCCATTAGTAATACGTCTTCATCTACTGTGAGGGCAAAAGATCCCAGCGGCTCCGACAGTGACCAGCGCTGCACTTGACCGCGAAAGGGGTCCAGAGCAAGCAACTCGCAGCCGGGGATATCGGTCCAGAACAGGCGTTCGGTTCTTTCACACCAGACAGGGCACTCGCCAAGAAGACTGGTGGTGCCGGTTAGGGTTTCAAACATGGTTGCGTCCTACGAAACAGGATGGGCCAAACAAGGCAGTCAGTCGGAGAAAAGTGCTAACCACCTGTCACCGAACAGGGCGATGGCCAGGCCTGCGAGCATCACCATCGACCCGGCCAACTTGACGAGAGACACGGGCCTTTCCGATGCCCCCATCAATCCGAAATGATCGATAACCAGTGAAGAGAAAATCTGACCTGCGATAGCGAGGCCCAGCAGGGCTGATAGACCAATTTTTGGTGCAAGCACCACGTAACTAAGCAAGGCACCGGCACCCAGCAGACCGCCCAGCAGGCTCCACCATGGCTGGGCAGGTATAGCCGCCAGTGAGGCCACTATCCCGCCACGCATCAATGAAAAGACACCCAGGCATACCGCTCCGGCAGTAAATGAGAACAGCGCCGCCGCTACGGAATCGCCACCCACGCCTTTAGCGAGTTGGCCATTCAGCGTGGTCTGCAGGGTGATGCCAAGCCCCGCGCAAACTGCCAGCAGGTAGTAGGCTACGTTCATACCACGCCTCCTTAACTGGCTGACTCAAGCTGCATGAATGTCGAGGCAAAAATATCCGGCTGGTAGCCTGCCGCAGCAAACAGATGCTCAAGGGACTCGTCGATTGCTGCACGCAGCCTTTCGCTGTCCACGCCCAGCACCTTGCCGCCGCGCTTGACGATGCGACCGCCAATGATGACCGTATCGACATTGCTGCGCTCGGCCGCGTGTACAACGGTGCCAAATGCGTTACCCAGCGGGTAAAGGTTGATGTCCTGCGCATTGATAAGGATCAGGTCGGCCTGTTTGCCGGGAGCCAGGCTGCCGACTTTGTCCTGCAATCCGGCACAGGTGGCGCCGTCGAGAGTGGCGGCTTTGAGCAGTCCATGAGCAGGCAGGGTCACCGGATGAGGTTCTGCGCCGCAGCAGCGCTGCTGGTGCATGCCCATGACGCGTTGCAGGTAGAACGCCACCCGCATCTCCATGAACATGTCACCGCTGTAAGAGGTTTCGTTATCGACACTCAGCCCCGGGCTGATGCCGTGACGCTGGGCCGACTGCATGGCGAACATTCCATCTTCAATGCCGTAGTGGGCATCTGAACGCGGACATACGTTGACCCGCACGCCTGCCTCGCGAAGGATTTTCCAGCCGGCGTCCGGCAGCGCGGTGCAGTGGTTGAAGATGTTATCGGGGCGCAGAAGGCCCTCGCGATGCAAACCCTCCAACTCAGTTGCCATGTCCCCGCCAAAAAATTCGGTAATGATCGGCAGCCCCAGACGCCGGGCTTCAGCCCATAGCTCAGGTTCCAGCTGCGCCATCACAGCCAGCGAGAGCAGTGGGTTGTCATCGTTCTTGACGTATTTTTCCTGCAGGCGCTCCAGGTTGCCGGGCCAGTGGGCTTTGTCCCACTCACCAGAAACTGGCGCACCGGAGGCGTGTACAGATCGGATACCAGCATCAAGCAGCGCCTCGACCGCAGCATCGGAGTGCGCGCCGGTGCGGCTGTTGTGCGAGTTATCGACCACGGTGGTGATGCCGGCATCGATGCAGCCCAATGCAGTCAGCAGATTCCCGATATACATGTCAGCCGGGCGATAGTATTTGGCGAACGAGAAGTGCGTGGCGTTGCAATAGTCTTCCAGGGTTTCGGCATTCGGATTGATTCGACGCAGCTGCCCTTCCCAGGAGTGACGGTGCGTATCGACCATACCGGGCATGGCAATCATGCCGGATGCCTCGATAACAACGGCGTCGCCGGCCTCGATGTTTTCACCTATGGCCGTGATGGTGCTGCCTTCGATAAGGATATCGCCGCGCGCCAGATTGCCGATATCACCGTCCATGCTCAGCACAGTGGCGCCGCGGATAAGGGTGCGGGCGGCCGGAGCGGCCGGGGCCTGCACGATGCTGCGGTTATATTCGGCCATTTTCGGTACACCTCTTCAAATTTCGTTGGAAGCAATGTACGCAATGCGATACTGCGGGAAAAAGATGGTTAAACTGTTTTTATTATTCAATATTTACGAATAATAAAGACTTCCCCGATCACTGCTTTGAGGCTGCTAACAGTCATGGACCGTATTCAAGCGATGCAGGTTTTCGTACGTGTGGCAGAAGCAGGAAGCTTTATCCAGGCGGCGCAAACGCTCTCTTTGCCGGCCTCGACAGTTACCAGCAGCGTTAAAAATCTTGAGAAGTACTTGCAGGTGCGCCTATTGAACAGAACAACACGGCGGGTCAGCCTAACGTCTGAGGGCATACAATATCTGACGCAATGCCGGGAAATATTGGAGCTGATAGAACACACAGAGACCAGCCTGACGGATTCCGTAAAACGGGCACAGGGGCGTTTGCGTGTCGATATGCCGGGTGGCATTGCACACTTCATCGTCATGCCAAACCTGCAAGACTTTTACCGGCGCTACCCGGATATCTACCTGATGATAGGCGTCAATGACCGGCAGGTTGATCTGATTCAGGAGGGTGTCGATTGCGTCATTCGTACAGGCGAGCTCGATGACTCAACGCTCGTTGCGCGCCCCCTCGGCCGGTTTCGCTGGTTGACCTGTGCGTCTGCCGCCTATCTCGAAGAGAACGGTACTCCGCAAACTCCGCAAGATTTGTCTCACCACCGGGCCATCCATTACTTCTCGGGCCGCGCAAGGCAAGCAGGTGAAATGCGCTTTGCCCGTGGCACCGAAAAAATCTCAGTCCCGGTGAACGGCACAGCGGCTGTCAACGAGACTGGGCTTTACATCAAAATGTGCCTTGAAGGCTTCGGGCTGGTGCAGCTCGCTGAGAACGTGGTCAGCGAGCATCTGCGAGAAGGGCGGCTGGTCGAAGTGCTTGCTGACTGGCAGCCCGCATCGGTTCCTGTGCACCTGCTATACCCGCATCAGCGCTTTCTATCACCAGCTGTGAGCGCATTCGCTGACTGGATTGCCGGGCTTGTTCCCGACGATGATTCAGCAGGTTCAAGTTGAACGTTGCGCCCGGCCAGCATGCCGGTGAATGCGCCGGCTACGGAGATTGCGACTGTGATCAGCAGCGGCGATGTCCAGCCACCGGTCCAGTCGTGCAGTTGGCCCAGCAGCAAGGGGCCTGCGGCTGCCATCAGGTAGCCGACGCACTGCGCCATTCCTGAAAGTGCCGCCGTGTCACCGGCATTTTTTGTGCGCAAGCCGATGAAGGTCAGGCCGAGCATCATGCTGGCACCAGAGCCGAAGCCCAGGAACGCGGCCCACAACATGGCGTAGTCTGGCGTGTAAATGAGCCCGATCAGGGATGAGGCGGTTAACAGGCTGACGGTAGCGGCTGCCAGTTTCTGGTCTTTGAGGCGACGAAGCGTGGCCGCCAGAATCAAGCCGGGAATGGCCGTGGTCAGTTGAAGCGTGCCGTGTACCGTGCCAGCTTGCTCCGGGGATATGCCATGGTCCATCAGAATCGTCGGCAGCCAGCCGACGGCGACATAAAAAGGCATCGCGTTCAGCCCCATGAACAGCGTGACCTGCCATGCCAGCGGCGAACGCCAGACGGCCACGGTTGGCGCTTTTTTCGGAGCTGACAGATTTACGTGTTCGTGTTTTTTCAACTGCGGCAGCCACACCACCAGCGCCAACAACGGGGCTGCGACCAACAAACTCAGGGCAATCGGCCATCCCCATGATTGGGTCAGCGGAACTATTACGGCTGAACCGACAGCGCCCGCTGCACCCATCGTGATGGAATAAGCGCCGGTCATGGACGCCATTTTTGTCGAGAAGTCGCGTTTGATCAGGCCGGGCAGCAGCACGTTGCCCAGGGCGATCCCAGTGCCTATCAATATCGTACCGGCGTACAACGCCCACGCGCTGCCTGCGGAGCGGAGCAGGATGCCCGCTGAAATGACCAACAGTGCACCGAAAAGCGTGCGCTCGATGCCGAACCTGCGGGCGACCGATGCGCTGAGCGGGGAGAAGGCTGCAAAGGCAAGTAATGGCAGTGAAGTAAGCAGGCCTAGAGCTGAGGCGCTCAAGCCAAAATCATTCTGGATCAGCGGCAAAACGGGCGCGATGCTGGTAAAGGGAACGCGCAGGTTCACGGCGATAAGCAGAATGCCTGCGACGAGCGCGATGGCATGCCACTTGTTTTTTGTATCTGACATATTCTTTATCTGTCCTCTTAAAAGAAGACAACTGTAGAGAACTTCAGAACCGTCTAATATAGATATCAAGACACCTGATATCTAAATTATGCCAAGCTCAAAAAGTGTCGTTTCCTCGCCGGAAGATTTCGATTCAGACCTTTTCGCCCAGGCAGCGATTGCCCTCAAGGTTGCGCCTGACCTGAATAATTCCGGTGCTTGTCCGCATGATCATCGCAAAGGCCAGCTCATCCTGTCTTTGCATGGCGCAGTGAGCTGTGAGGTGCAAAATGCACTCTGGCTTGTCCCTCCCCAGCACGCCGTATGGATCCCGGGCGGCACGCCGCACAGTTGCCGAGTGACCGAAAACGCCCGGACCTGCTTTCTGTTCGTTGAGCCCGGTGCGGCAGCCATGCCTGAAGAATGCTGCACGGTTGCCATTACGCCCCTTGTTCGGGAGATGGTCCTGCATCTCGCTGAACAGGAACCTGCTTACCATTCCGAGGGCAAGACAGCTCGGCTGGTTGCAGTGCTGCTTGAGCAGCTTTCCGATGCCCCGCTGAAAGAGCTGCATTTGCCGATATCAGACCACCCCAAGATCAAACAAATCGCGGATACGCTCTTCTCAGATCCAGGCGACCGAACCACTTTGCGCGAGTGGGCCACTCGGCTTGCAACCAGTGAACGGACGCTGGCCAGGCTTGTAGAAAGCACGACCGGGCTGAGCTTCGGACGCTGGCGTCAACAATTGCATTTGATGATCGCACTGAGTCATTTGGCGGAGGGGGTATCCGTGCAACGTGTGGCGGGCATCCTGGGATATGACTCTGTTAATGCATTCATCACGATGTTCAAAAAAGCCCTGGGAAAACCGCCTACTCAGTATCTTTCCTCTCTGCGCTAGTGCTCAGCTGGCTGATACAAAGCGCCGAGGCTGTAGAACGATCTGTCTGCTATTGCCGATAGTGGCCACTTCCCTATCTCGGCTTTGCCATTTCCTCAACCATTGGCTCCCTAGTGCATCAGCAGCGGTATACCCTCATCATAGGGAAACTGAATCGCCCAAGTTTCGTAGATACCTCAGGGGGGCCGCTTATGGCCGATTCTGTTGAAAAAAGTCTGATTTGCAGATCGGCTGAACTCACGCACGATCTCCACTGGAGAACCTACTCACCACATTGAGTGGTTTTTCGACCCTTCGTTGAGCTTTGCAGCTCGGCTATTGTATTGATTGGAGATTTTTTGCTTTGTGCAGAAGCACCTATCCCGTAACCGGTGGCCCTTGAGAAGAAAATTTGGCCAGCCGTCGCAGGTTCTGCACCGCAGCAGCAAGGGTGAATTCATCAGTCGCGCCACTCATGCCACGTAGTCGCAAGCGATCCAGTTTCAGAATGCGCTTGAGGTGGGCGAACAACATTTCGACCTTCTTACGTTCGTGGCGAGAGCGCTGATGCGCCAGCGTTACTGCAATGCGCCGAGCCACATCACGAGCAGCTTAATGGACGCTGCGGACAATCTTACGAGCCGACGTGTTGGGGCGGCACTTGGCTTTCATCGGACAGGTAACGCAGTCGGTCTGCCGGGATCGGAAGATGATGGTGTTGGCTTTGGTGACGTGTGAACGCTCATTTTTTTGAAGGCTCGCCATTCGCTGCGCAATGGGTTTCCGGCCGGGCAGCGGTATTCCTCAGCCTCTTCATTCCAGTGGAAATCGTTCCTCGAAAAACTGTCGTTCTTTCGCTCGGTTTTGTCCCACACCGGCACATGCTGTTCGATGTCTTTTACCTCAACCATCCAGGCCAGCATTGGCGCTGTACCGTAAGCGGTGTCGGCAATGAGGCGCTATGGCTTGATGTCGAACTGGACTTTGACCCGATCTATCATTGTCTTGACGCTCCCGACTTCCGCGGTTCGATGAGCCGGTGTGGGCTCGACATCTATGACCACGCCGTGCTCGGTATCGATCAGATAATTCGTGGAGTAAGCGTAGAACGCTGGGCCACCTGCAGCCGCGGTCCAGCGGGCTTGAGGATCAGTCAGCGATAGGCGCTTCGGTAGGGTTTCGGCCAGAGCCTCTTCATCGAGTGCCTCAAGATACTCACGCACGGCGCGGGTGCTTAGGGCCGGATCACTCCAGTTCGCCGGTTCATCGCCCGGTACACCGCGCTGCCGGCTGGCATCCGCTTTGATGATGCTGGCGTCCACGGCATAGCCTTCGCCCTTGACCAGACCGGCGTTCATGCAGCGACGCAGCACTTCTTTGAACAACCAGCGAAACAGATCACTCTCCCGAAAACGGCCGTGTCGATTTTTGGAAAAGGTCGAGTGATTGGGGACTTCATCTTCAAGACTTAATCGGCAGAACCAGCGATACGCCAGGTTTAAATGGACCTCTTCGCACAGCCGCAGCTCGGAGCGAATACCGTAGCAACAGCTCACGATCAGCATGCGGATCATCAACTCTGGGTCAATCGAAGGACGCCCAATTGGCTACCTAAAAGGGTGTTCGGTTTCATCAGACCAGTACAGTACCTGGCTGCTGCAGGTTGGCTTGCTCTACTTTATACGCCGGCGTGGGCGGTCTTTTAGATCTCCTAGGCTCGACACAACTATATTTTCACCTTTCGCACATGAATTACGGTTGCTGGCCGCGTATGCACATAGTGGAAATATGGTGTAGAGCTAGTTGCCTTTCTCAATCAACAAGTCAATTGCCGACAGCAACATCACATCATCGGCAGGACCTTCCAGTTTTAGAGACCTTCCGGTTTTATTGTCTCTAATCAGCACGGTGGGGGTCGCTGTGACCCCAGACCTCATCGCTTCTTCAGCCTGGCGACTGATGCGTAGAGCGATCTGTCTATTATTTGCAGCACAGGCCATCAGTGCCTGGTGACTAACGTCGTTGATATCCAACTGACCATTAAAGCCTAGGCCGTTGCTACGGGTTCGTTCAAAGACCTGGTCGACGGCTTGCCAGAAAGCCGGCGCGCCGCTTAACTCTCCCGCGCATTCAACGATTTTGGCTTCGGTTATCGCGGCCGAACCATGAAAATCCAGTGGCAGGTGTTGCCACTGCAAGTTCACGCTTTTCTGCTGCTGTACCCAGGCTTTCAGCGCCGGTGTATAGATCTTGCAATACGGGCATTCCAGATCCGCAAACTCAGTCACAGTCCAGCGAGCATCGGCTGGTCCTAAAAGCCAAGGGCCGGTGTGCCGCGGTATTTGTGCCTCTCTTTTAATGAAGGCGTTGATAAGCAGAGCCGATAAGGTGATGAGGCAAGCCAATGCCACGCTTGCCAGAAGAAGGTTTGAAGGAATTGCCCATCGTCTACCAAGACGCATCACGTCTGAGCCTCTGCTGCGGATTTCGATGACAGAAGCGCTTGTTTGCGCAGGGCTTCAAGAAGGGCGTGTTCAGCACTCTCGGGTTGTGGATGTTGGCGAAGCCAATTGGCCAATACTGTTTGAAGCTGGGACTCGATGTCACGACGGTCCACGGCACGTATCAAGACCTGTTGCAGCTCCTCTATCAGGACGGGGGCGCAAACCTCCAAAGTTTGCAAAGCATCCTCACCGGGCTGTTCAAGCAACTGGGTCAGACTTTCAATCAGGTTCTGGGTCAAGGAATTCAGTGTTCTCATACGTGGCGCTCCAAGGCCGTGACTTGCTCGGGAAAAGTGATGATGTGAGGTTCGATACCGCGATAGCGGTCTAGCGTTGCTGCCACTTCAATGGCCGCGTCGAGCTCATTGCAGCTTGTGGCCTGCATGATGTCGTAGCGTTGTTTCTTCTCTTCCGGTTCCGTCATGGCCAGGGCCAGGTACAAACTAGGTGGTACCACCCGGAACAACATTTCCATGCTTTTGGACAGCACCACACCCTCGGTAAACTTCCCGCTTTCCTTGCGTGCGGACAGCATCATCGACTTCTGAGCGGGGGTCAGTTCACGAAAGCGTGCGATCTTCTCCA
Source organism: Pseudomonas sp. G5001 (assembly GCF_013385475.1). Taxonomy (NCBI): domain Bacteria; kingdom Pseudomonadati; phylum Pseudomonadota; class Gammaproteobacteria; order Pseudomonadales; family Pseudomonadaceae; genus Pseudomonas; species Pseudomonas sp. G5001. Next base: position 426,025 of record NZ_JACAPZ010000011.1, on the reverse strand, counting down.
CTTCATCAGGCGGCATGTTCAAGCAGATCCACCACTCAATCATGTTGAGTAGGGCCGATGCCTCTGGTGGTACGTCGTCAACGTTTTGAGTGGCCATCCAGAACCAAGCTCCCAGCTTCCGCCACATTTTGGTGATCTTGACGGAGTAGGGGGACAGCAGCGGAACCTTCAACTGGATGTGGCCTTCGTCGGTGAAGAAGATCAGGGGGCGGCCTTTGAATTGATCCCGCTCTGCGATGTTGTTGACTGTGTTGAGCAGCGAAATGTAGGCGATGGCCATCTGTGCGCTGTAGCCTTCTCGGGCATACGTGGCCAGGTCCACAATGGTGATGTCCGCTTCGGGCCATGGCGTACCTGGGCGGTTGAACATGTCGCCTTCTGTGCCCATGCAGAACATGGACAAGGCTTCCGCCATCTCCAGGAAGCGTGAGCTTCGAGCGGCCGGTATACCCGGTTCATGCCCCATCTCTCGCAGTGACTCACGGATGTCTTCAGGGAGAACGATGCGTTGCTCCGCTACACATTTCTGTGCCGCATTGAGGATGCATTGGCGGATGGCGCTGCGATCAGCCCGGGTAAGGCGCGCATCTTCTTTATCCTCCCCGCCAGTGATCATCAGCCTGGCCGTAATTTCCATCTCTCCCAGGATGTCGCGCTGTTCGTCTTCGGTTTGGCTTGCCAGGTGTTCGTCCGAGGCATCGAGGTCATCAGCCTTAAGCGTTTTGACGTTCGCGGTCGACTCAATGAGTTTTTCCGCATCGGCGAAGGGCGCTAAGCTGACCCCTGATCCTGGTGCGAGACGGACGCGGTTGACCGTCAAACCGAGCTTCTTGGCAAAGTCTCCCAGCAGACCAAAACTGTTGCCGGCTTCAACGATGAAAAGTCGCGGCCGATAGATGGCCACGATCTGACTAAGGATATTCGTTGCGCTGGCCGACTTCCCTGAACCGGTAGGGCCGAAGATGAATAGATGCGCATTCATTTGGCGGTCCAGCTTGTTCAGCGGATCGAAGGTAATCGGTGCTCCACCTCGGTTGAACAGGGTGATTCCTGGGTGTCCCGTTCCGGTTGACCGTCCCCAGACGGGGGCCAGGTTCGCAATGTGTTGAGCGAACATGAGTTGCGCGTACCATTCCAGTGCCTTGCGCTCATTTGGATCAAAATTGCCGGGCAACCATCTGAGGTACGAGTTTAAGGGGGCAACCTCATCGCGGGGTTCCACGGGCTCCATACCCGCTCCCAGCAAAGCACTGCTCAGTTGCAAACTGCGCTCCTGCAGCTCCAAGTCGTCTTTCCCGCGTAGGTAAAACGCTACGCTACCCCGGTACAGCTTGTGCTTGCGGCCGAGCAACTGGCGGGCGACAGCAACGTCTTCGCGGGTCAGGATCGACGCTTGGGTATCACCAACGGCCTTGCGTGAAAGCTGCTCCAGGTGGCCTTCAAGTATGTCCTGCGGAGTGATCACGAGGGTTATGCAGAGAATGGTGTCCTCTGGCATTTTGTCGAACAGCGCATTGAGCGCATCACCGCCCTTGCGTGTTTCACCGGTCAGGTGTCCCGTCTTGGGCGCTTCCCGCAGACGATCGAGCATCACCACGCGGTGGGGCAGGCCGTCGAAGTACCACAAGCCTTTCTCTGTGTCCGACAGCGGTTCGCGGTAACAGAGGTTTTGCGAAAAGTCGGTACCGCTGGCCAGCGGTAACTCGCCTTCCTCAGTTTCCGGCACCTGCTTGCAAACCACCTCATAAAAACGGCGGATATCAGCGTCTGTAGGGCCGAGGTGGTCAGGCCGCGGGTTGAACCAATGAATCAACCAATGGCGTATAGCGTGACCATCCATGCGATGCGTCTTAATGCCGGCGTTCGCCAGGCCGCCTACCAAGCGATCACAGATGATTTTGAGATAAGGGGCAGGTGCTTGGCCGCGCACGTCAGTTTGTGCCCCCTGAGTACGTCGGTAAACAACAATGCGGACGCGGCGCTGTTGGCCCCTCCATGGCAGTTGGCTGACCTTGGTGTCTTCAAACAGCCCGCCTGGCTTGGAAATGGCTTCCAGATGTTGCTTGATCAGCTTCAAGTAAAGCTCGGTGAAGTCACTGCCCTGTGCCCGGGGTTGAATGTAGTCGTGCAACTGCTGCAGGTAGTTGTCCCAACTGGTTTCGTCCTGAGCGTATAACTGCACGACCCACGGGGAGGTTTCAAGCTCATCGAAAGAGTCTTGTAGGGCGTTTTCCAGGGCATCCCGGGCTTTGCGCAACCAGTCGGGATCTCGACCTTCGGTGCCGATCGGTGTCAGCTCAAAGAACGCAGCACGAGACACACCATCTTCCAACAGCATGGCTTTTTCCGCCGGCAGATAGTCCACCCACGGCAGAAGATCCACGAAAGAGGGGTTAACGTCATACATGCGGTCGACGTCAGCGGTAGTCGCTGGTTTTTTCTTTGGGTTGCGCCAATCACTCGGCGAGGGAATGCCCATGGAAGCCAGGCGTGCGAAATAGCGCTCAGTCGCTGCCTCAAAGGACTCAGTCGCTGATGCCTGCACGTCGACGTGCTCGGTAGCATTCACTGCGAGCTTCGGCTCGACTCGGTCTGAGCCACGTCGTGTTTTAAACCGCTCAAAAAACCTCATTAATAGGCCTCCGTGCGTTCGCCAGGCATGGCGTATTGCACGCGCTGGTACAACGGGAACACTGTGGTGTAGCCCGGGATAGGGGCTGGATCAGAGCCCGCCAGATGGGGAAAGACATACATGACCAGGTCCGGATTGGGCAGACGCTTAAACTGGCTGTAAATCTCGCTCTGAGCCGTACGGGTAAATTTGGCATTCTCGCCCAGGGCTCCAGGCTGATTGGGTTGCAGAGGCCTACGCAGATCCTGTCGGGCATCGAGCAACTGGCGGTTACTCGTGCTATTGCCTGAACCACTGGCACCTTGATCCCAAACGTCCATCATCGTGCTGTCGCCATGGGAGAGCAGCTCGTCCTTACTGGTGGAGCAGCCAGTCCCGAGCATTGCGATCACCAGGTAGGTTCCGATTTTTAAAGAATGATTAGTCAAGCGCAGTCGAAGCATGACGGGCTCCTGAGCGATAGTTGACCTTGCGGCCTTGGAGTTCGTAATCGATGGTCAGCTGCTGGTCCAGGTGAACGGCAACTTTCGCACCGGGCTGCACGTACACTGCCGCGAAGGCTTGCCCGTAGAGCTTGTTCACCCAACTGGACACATCATTGACGCCTTGGCCGATGATCTTGCCCATGGCGTCACTGCCTGAGCCGCCAACTGACCCGATGGTCCCGGACTGCGGATTTATAAATGAACTGCTGTTTCCGTCCGATTTGATGAGGGAGGCAGCTCCGGCTCCGGCCGCGGTAATCAGTACCTGGGAACCGATGTATTGCGAGGCGTTGCTTTTACGATCGCCACTGATGCACGGAATACCGTAGGCATCGCTGATCCAGCCCAGGCCTCCCTGTATGGTGTTCTGGTTGCCATTGTTCTGGTTATTGCTGTTCTGACTGCCATTCGTTTCTTCTTGTGGCTGTGGCAGCGTCCGTACCGTGCCGTCATTGAAGACAAAGGTCAGGCTTTTGATCTGCCCGCGTACGCAAGATAGAGTCCAGTCGCCGGACGCTGTGCCGCTGGCCACGGCGCCGGCGACGTCGGGCAAATCGATACCATTAGCGGTGAGGTTGTCCGGGCCTATCAGTACTTTGAAGGGGTAGGGGTCGTTGACCGTGCCGTCGATGGGCACCCGGCCGATCAGCGCAGACATGGCCACCGAACCCATCAATGTGGAGTTCTGTGGCAGCGTATAGACCTTGCGTACCTGTTTGCGGGCCTCCTGTGGCGAGATCTCACTCGCTACGTTCTGAGCGCCCGTACGCAGAGCATTTTGGCCTCGATCTACGGACTCGCCGAAGGAGGTCGGGAAGTTGAATCCCGAGGCGGTTTGATTGGAACCGGCCGCAATGGGCTTCCCATTGATATCGACAGGGGTTGCGTCCTGCGGCTCGATCCAAACGAAATCCGGTCCAGGAGCGCCTTTGAAGTCTTGCCCATCACCAGGCTGAACGCCGAATCCGATCGGCAAATCCGATCCCGACTGATTGCTGTTAGCTGATTTGCTGCTCAGGCTGTTGTATTGCTGCTGCAGCGTATCCAGGATGGTCTGGCTTTGTTGTTGTGACTCCTGTTTCATTGTTTGCTGGACGTTTTGCAGCTTGCTGTCAACGTTGTCGTTGATCGACTGCAAACGTCTTTGTAGCTCAAGGTTTTGTTGTTTCAGCTCATCATTGTTCTTCAACGCATTGGAAACCTGGTCTTTGAGCTGTCTGCTTTCCACCACGATGGTGCGCAGCGTGTCGCCGGGGGTATCGCCGTCAACGCCAAGCTTTTTAGCTTCACCCGTACTGAGCACGATTGTTTCTGGAGCGTTAGCCTGTTTCTCAGAACTGTCCTTACTGAACAGTTTGACCACCATGAATAACGCCAGGATCGCGAAAGGGATGACCAGGAATTTGACCAGAGGATTACTCTTCATGGCGACCTCCTTTCGGATCGATCTGGCTGACGGCCGCCGGCAGTAACGATTCGGCCAAACCACGGCCGCGTGTCACCAAATAGACCGTTGTGGTGTCACTTGCATCACCCTTGGTGCCGAGGTAAGGGTGCTGAAACGTCGCCGTGATGAAGTCTCCCATCAGCTCCCGCGGATCGAGGGCAAGGTGCTGAGTGCTGGTGTTGCGCAGTTTCACTGCCGTCACCCAGTAATCGTCTAACCGCCATGCTCCTAATGCAGAGGCGTCGACCGGCAACGTCGGCAGCAACGTCGTGAGGTTCAGACCCCGCTTAAGATTGACCTGGGCGATACCGTCCACAGGCTCCACGGTGCGCAGAGGGGCATAGAGCATCTGTGCGGCGTAGCGCGTAATAACCACCGGAAGAGGCGTCTCGCGGCGCGGAGTCGGCGGATCCGCGTATTGAACGTTGGGCTCCGACGTGGGGACCGGAGCGCGACTGCTTGTCGGCTTCGAACTGGCCTGCCCGTAACGAGGCGAGTGACCTTCGCCGGCAACAATTTTTGCAGGCTCGGGTGCGGCCTGATTTGGTTTACCTTCTGTAGCGATGATGTCCACCAACATGATTTCGCCACTGCTCATATTTTGGAGCTGCAGGCGAGTCGGAGGTATGGGTTCTTTGGCCAGGAGGTACAGTGCGCCACCGGTGCTCTGGACGCGCAGCTTATCAACCAAATTCCGGGGTACACCCACTCGAACATTTTGGTCGACAAAAACAATGCGTTCCTGGCCGACGATCAAGGGCAGTGCCAGTGGAATTCGGTCCCAGCGTAAAATCTCAACGGCGTTGGCCATGCCGAAGAAGTTGAGCATGAGCAATCCGATAATCAGCAGCCGACGCATCATCATTTGCCTCCCGATCGGGTAGGTTCTGCGGAGACTTCGATGCGCTGAGGGTTGCTGCTGTAGCAGTCCCAGGCGAGTCCAAAAGAATTTTTCTCGGGGTCAATGTCGGATCGGATGATGTGCAGCGGATAACGCGCTAGTGCCCGTTTCACGCGTTCTCCGCCGTAGTGCTCGTCAGCGGTGATATCCAAGTTGACCGTCCAGTCGTTGATGCTGTGCTGCTCAATATGTTGTTCCGATTTATCGTCAATTCCTCGGCCAGGAATCTCGAATACACCACGCTCGCGTTTGCGCAACTCCCCACTGTTGCGGCGCAGTTCGAAGTCTTTTTGCAGATAGGCTTTGCAACTGGGCGTCAGGTAGCCACTTAATCGGGCGATGTTGTCCTCGTAGTCGGTTTCACCGTCGACGGGCCAGCGGTTCATCTGTTGAAAGATGTACAGTCCAAAGGCATAGACCGACTCAGGTGGGATATCCCACCACTGTCGTGTACTACCTGAACGCAGGTCTGGTGGTACATGAATAGTCAGGTCACGTGGTGCACTCTGCCAGCCATAGGCCATGTACAGCCCCAGGGCGATCAGCAGGCCAATGACCAGGCGCAGGCTGTTGATATGGGACAGTTGGGCGTCCACTTTTTTTCGATAAGTCATTGAGCCCCCGTTCTACGGCAGGTCCACGCACCCGTGCGTGTGATCAGGTGGGCCTTGTTCCAGGTAGGAAGATATCGTGCAATGCTCAGTTGCATCTGGCGGTAGAGCCAGGTGTCCGGTCGGCCGCGTTTCCAACGCCTTAAAAAGCGGCTCGCAAGAGTCAGCCCAAGGATCGCAAAGAGCATGGCCGTGGCGATGATCAGCGCCCAGATATGGGTCAAAATTGCTGCCAGAATCCCAATTACCAATCCTGAGCCGGCACTGATCGCAAGGGTTGCCCACATTTCATCGGCAGTGAGGCCGCCCATGATGACCGGCTGATTGTTCAGCCGTACCGGTAGGAAAATTAGCGTCCCATCGTCAGAGAGTTCTGTCATGGCCAAGGCTCTTTAAAGAATGTTAGTTGCCTTGGTGATCAGAAAGATGGCGACACCCAAGATGGCCACACCGACAGCGGCCGTTGCTCCTAGATCAGCCCATTTCTTCTTGCCGTGTTGGATCTCGTGGTAAACGCCGAAGGCGTGCCACGCTACCCCGGTGAAAATAACGGCGCAGACGATCAGGCCCATCAGCGACATGCCGTCAAAGGCGTAGTTCTGCATGGTTTGCATCAGGTTAGAGCCCTCACCTCGAGTCGGAGGCTGTGACTGGGGGAGGGCGGCCATGGACAGTTGCGGAAGAGCAAGCATGCCGATCAGCATGTAGCGTGTTTTTGAAAGCAAATTCATGGTGAGTCTCCAATACGATCAACTGAGTACAAAGGTGGTGAGGATCATGCAAAGCAGCAGGATGCGAACCAAAGAGGTCGAAGCAATCGTCCGGTCAAGGTTGCCGGTGGCCCATCCTCGGTAGCAGCTCCAGACGGCCCAGGCCCCCCACACGAACGTGATGGCGACGGCGACGCCGACGAAAAATAGGTAGCTCGACGAAGCCGGGAAACCACTCGCCGCTTGAAAGGCCGAAGCCTGAGCGCCGTTCATGCTCATGGCTGGCGACCTTCGGTGGTGTATTGTCCTGAAAGCTCGGCTGGATCCCGAGGTTGGGCTCGGCTTGGCGTCAGGTAGCCCTCCAAGCCATGGCGGATTCGGGCTATGTCGCCCGCCAAACGCTGGTAATCGAAGAAGTACCGTTTGCCCGGCTCGTCTGCTACTTGAGCGCTACGACGTGCTGTGTCCTCCAAGGCATTCAACTGGCGGATCATGACGTCCAGGTTGGCCTGTTCGGAGGCAGAAGCAGCTACCGCTTGGGAGGCAGACAGGCTGATCCCGAAAAGCAGGATCAGTCCTGTCAGTACGAATCGGCATGTAAGGGCGGGTAGGCGCTGTTTCTGGATCACGGCTGGGCTCAAGTCATTCCTGTTGCCGCCAGCTTGCCGTGATCAAGCTATAGTCGCCGCAAGAAAACCATACTCGGGGCTGTTAGGATTTCTCCGTGCGGTAACTGCACCCTCAGTCTCTGTGGATCGAGCGTTTGAAGAAAAGAAGATAGCCGGTTGGCAAGGCAAGGCCGTAGGCCCAGCCCTGAGCATTTTGATTGCCAATCTGGACTTCGCCCCTTACCACGGGTTGAACGCTGATCAGATCCCAGCCCTCTTGGCCTAGCTGAGCAAGGCGCTGCTGATGTTCCGGATCCTGCAGGAAGCCTTGAACGTCAGGTTCGGTAGATGGCTCTTCGGACTTGAACATGAAGAGCTTTTTGGTTCGGACGAGATAGTGCAGCGGGGCGAATTCGGTATGGTATTCAAATGCTTGGTAGCTCATTGCGACAGCCTCTGAAGTGTAGTCTCGTTAGACTTGCAGATGAGCGAATGAAAGGGGCATCAGAAATAAACAGTCGGGTAGCTAAGTTTTTTCTCGTGCCTAAACTACATGAGATTTCATCACTCACCTCTGGTTTTGAGATCTAGATGCGTTTTAAAATTTGAGGGTTGAGTGAGGTGCGCGAATGACAAAAACATCTTATTGCCAAGAGCGGCTGTGCCAGGTAACAGTCATATGATGCGCTTGGATGTGAGTGTTAGCCCGATTAGTACAGGTGGGTTAAAGTGTTATGTAAGGCAGGGACAGTTGCTTAAAAAGCAGGGCTGGAAGTGTAGAAAATAGGATAGGTGTTCGAATGGTCAGGAAGATGTAGCGGAGTATCATTTAATTAAATTTTTTTGGTCGGAGTCTCTATGTGTAGAAGAGATAGTTTGCGCAATGAAATTCAAGCACGCTTGCTTGAGCTGCAAGTTTCAAATATAGAGTTGATAAAGCTTGTTGGTTTGGATCTAGTCAATAGCGATGCATGGGGTTCGGCAATAGAAGATCATTCTAAAAGATTTAGAAAGTTCCAGCTGCTGCTTGATGCCCCACTGTCTGAGTGCTCTGACAGCAATTGTGCCGATACGTAGGGTTAATGGAGGTTTTTATATGTTTCCCAAATTTATTTTCTTATGCCCCGTATCTGTAGTGCGTCGGATTTTATGAAGTGCCTCCCAGTCGGACGCAGCCAGCCGCTCAACATAATGCATGGTGATAAATATAGGAGGGTTAGACGTGCTAGAAGTATAGCAATATTTCATAGCCTACCATTAGGCTTTGATTGTTCCCGTGATCGCTAAGGTCGACAATGGAAAATATGCAAGTTAGGATTACCGCTGCTGTGAACATTGGCACGAAGTTCTCTAGGTCTGCTCTAGCTTTATTCGGCGCGCACGACATAGTCCGAAGTCCACTATAATCCTGCACTGATAAGCATCTGGCCATCGGCGAATCATTCGAGAAAGGGAGCATCAACCCTGGAAAAGACGAGGGTTTGACGTCAAAAAATCGTACTTTTTCAGCATACGCTCGCGTCTAGGCTACTGGCGCCCCCAGTGCAGTGGCCGCATGAGTATAGGTACATGGAGATCGAAATGGATGCTATTTGCAGACGCAGGTAAGATGCGAAAAGCAGAAAAAAAAGTGCAAACCAACGCCTAAAAAACCAATTGCAGACGCTTACCAGCTAAAATGATGTCATATTGTCATTGCGGTTAGGCCATATGAGGTTGATGATGGACAAGTGGCAAAGCGGTATACGGTTCGCCAAAAGAATGTATTATCCTCGTATTGCTGGGACCTTGCTATGCTCCCCAATTATATTTGTATCAATTGTCCAATTTGATCAGCCAAAAATTCTAATATTTGCGCTCGCTTTAAATGTTCTAATGTGGCCACATTTGGCCTATAGAATTGCAAGGCAGGCAAAGGATCCTTACAAAACAGAAATATTAAATTTGAGTTTTGACTCATTATTTTGCGGGCTATGGATTTCATCAATAGGTCTCAACTCATTTGGTTCAATAAGCATGTCGGCGATGGTAATTCTCAATACCATTGCTACCGGTGGGGTGAGGTTCATGAGGAGAGGCTTATTGCTTCAGGCACTGGGCGTGTTCTTATATGGTATAGTATTTGATATTTCATTGCAGGAGAGCCCGGCATCCTCAGCGTGGGCAAGCCTGCCGCTCCTTGCTATCTACCCAATGATTGTAGGGTTTGCCTCTTATCAACTTGCCTCCGAACTGCAGAAAACGAAATTTACACTTAAAAGCTTGAGTGTTACGGATGACTTGACAGGACTCCTTAATAGGAGGTATGTCAATCAAGCCTTAAGTGATTTTGCGGAGGAGTCTTCAAGGTGTATGAATTCGCTTTTGATATTAATGGATATCGATAATTTTAAGAAGATAAATGATAGCTATGGGCATGACGTCGGAGACAAAGCCTTGTGCCTGCTGAGCGAAACATTAAAGAGCTCTTTACGTCCTGATGATGTCATCGCGAGGTTTGGTGGTGATGAGTTTTGCATTATTATGTGGAATACGTCTCAAGATCAGGCAGTGAAGATAATTTCAAGGATTCAATGTGCTTTTAAAGGGAATAGTCTTGATGCTTTCAATGAGTCGCTAAGTATCAGTGCTGGTATTGCTTCTTGGGACAGTACTCTGGAAAGCGCGAGTCAATGGTTTATTAGGGCTGATCAATTGCTCTATAAGGCAAAAGTAAATGGTCGTGACAGAGCTGAAGTTGATTAAGTTTTTTTAAAATTACAGGTTTGAGAGTATTGTTGTTATTATGTGCCGCCCAGGCGAGATGTGATCAAATGCCTGGCTACTCATGGCGGCCTCCTCAATATTTGGAGCTGCCAGGTTTTCAGTATTGAGGATATGTAATCAATCGGAAGTTGTCAGCAATAAACTAATTATTTTATCAGTAACGGTTAATTCCATCTGCGCAGCACCGCATTGGAGTCGACTCTCAGTTCCAGCCTTTTAAGCCATATATCAAAAAGATTTCGATATTTTCGATTTCCTGAGCAGGAAGAAATAGAGACCTGTTTCTTGAGGCTGTTGCGTTTCGACTACCACACTTTGACCCGGTGGCCAGCATGGGTCGTCGAGGTAACTGCACGACAACACTGTGGCGGAGAGCTTTTTCCAGTTGCTAAAGCGGGAGTGGATCAAGCGTAAAATCTACATTACGCGGGGAGATGCTCGTAGTGATGTGTTCGATTACGTGGAGATGTTCTACAGCGTAAAACGCCGCCCTGGTTTCAACATCCCGTCCTTGCCGCTGCGATTTTCCTGATGTATTGGTATTTCTTTTCTTCATGGACTCGAAATTTGGCATTCCTCTACGTCCTCAGCCCCAGATTTTTGAAGGTCGGGGCTTTAAGTATAGATGACGTTTCCATACGCGTACTGGCTATTGAGCCAATTAGCTGGTTCAGTGCTGAAACTTCTTTGGTACCTAACAGGTGGGGTGAAGGTCGCGCACGGCGTCATACAGCACTGAACTCTGCTCAAACACCGTCATACTTGGCCGAGCGCCGCGAATGCCTGATACAAGTCGATCAGATCTGCAAGTCGAGAGTGCTAAAAGCTGTAAGGCGCAGCGGGAAGATTATTCGATCGCATGTGGTCTCCTGCTTAGTCGTGATTGCGACTATGGCTCCCGTTGTACTGACCCAGCCCGCACCGCAGCAGGCTTTGTGGTAAAGCAATTTTATCATCGAAAAGCTCGTGATTGTTGTGCTGGGGTTTTGCGAAATTAGGAAGTCCTCACTGCCCCCATAAATGCCTGCATTGCTGACGACTTGATCCGATGCCGTCGGGTAATCAACCCGTAAGGCGGCAGGCGCGGCTCAACCTCGATTGGCAGTACGGCGAGTAGGTGTTTGCCGGGGTATTCATTGACCACCGACAACGGTGTAACGCCCAGCATGTCGGTGTGTTGGATCAGTGACAGCAGGGTCATGATTGAGGTGGTTTCGACGATGCTACTTGGGATGTCAAGTTGAGCGTTGTAGAACGCCTGGTTGATAATCGAGCGCATTGGACTGGGATGTTGCTGCAAGACCCAGGTCATGGCTTGCAGTTGGCCCCAGCTCAGGTCCTGGGCCGCCGCGCTGGCCAATGGGTGCTGGACGCCGACGATTACGCACAGGGCTTCCTCTCCGAGGCTGTCGAAGAGCAATTCATCGGCGCGGGCTCCAGGCGGGATACGCCCCAGAACCACGTCCAACTGGTCCTGTAACAAGGCCTGGACCAGTACGTCGCTTGTGTCTACCTGGATGCTCATCGAGAGGCGAGGATGGCTTTGTTTGATGGTGGCGATAGTGCGGGTCAGCAACCCGGACGCCAGTGCCGGAATCGCGCCGATGGTCACCCGGCCCAAGTTGCCGGATTCTAGCGCGACCAGTTCTTCACGCATACCTGACAGCTCGGCGAACACCATCCTCGCGTAGTAGATCACCGTTTCGCCAAACGGCGTGACCCGCATTCCGCGGGACATGCGCTCGAACAACTTGACCCCCAACAGGTTTTCGGCTTCGTGCAGCATCTTGGTGGCGGCGGGTTGAGTCATGCCGATTTTATCAGAGGCCCTGCGCAATGAGCCCAATTCATCCAGAGCCAGCATCAAGCGCAATTGCCTCAGGCGCAGGCGGCTGTGGATAAGGTGCGCTTCGGGAATTTGGCTCATGGGCAAGACTCGGGTCAGGAAGAGAACACCCAGAGTTACAAGAATTGTGAAGGTTTGCCAAGGGGGGGAGGGGAGGCATTGGGCGATAACCTCAGTATATCGCCCTATCATCACCTTTGATTGGACGGTTATCACTCGTAGCATTGATAGTTTAAGCCATCCAAGGGGCGATATCTTTTGTAACTGCGACCCTATACAAGAACAACAATGCACTCCGTTTTAAGAGGAATCCCGCATGACCGCACCCCGCATTGCCATGGTCCTGGGCGACCCCGCCGGTATCGGCTCCGAGCTGGTTGCTCGGTTGCTGGCTGACCCTACTGTCCGCGCCCAGGCCAATGTGCTGTTGATTGCCGATGAAGCGCAAATGTTGCGTGGTATGGCGATCTCCGGCTTGTCGTTTCCCTATCGCACCATTGACTCTCTGGATGATCTGGTGTTCAGCGACAATACGCCGCTTTTCTTCCCCTTCCTAGGCGATGCCAGTCGCGACTTTGTCTATGCCCAAGCCAGCGCCAACGGTGGCCGATACAGTCTCGACACCCTGCAACTAGGTCTACATCTGACCCAGCAAGGTACTACCGATGCCCTGTTGTTTGGCCCGCTGAACAAAACCTCTCTGCACATGGCCGGGATGGAGCATAGCGACGAGTTGCACTGGTTTGCCGAACTGTTGGATTTTGACGGCCCGTTCTGTGAGTTCAACGTACTTGACAACCTCTGGACTTCTCGGGTGACATCCCATGTGGCACTGGCCCAAGTGCCAGGCCTCTTAAGCCAGGACCGGGTGGTGCAGGCCATCCAGTTGATCGACACGGCGCTCAAGCACAGCGGTTTGTCGCAGCCGCGCATCGGGGTTTGCGGGCTCAACCCGCACAACGGTGACAACGGCAGTTTTGGTCGTGAAGAGTTGGACATCATCGGCCCGGCAGTCAAGTCCGCTCAGGCCCTGGGGATCGATGCCGATGGTCCGTATCCAGCCGACACGATCTTTCTCAAGGTCCAGGGTGATGCAAATGCCTTCGATGCGGTGGTCACCATGTATCACGACCAAGGTCAGATCGCGATCAAGTTGATGGGCTTTTCCCGTGGCGTCACGGTGCAGGGCGGCCTGCCAATTCCGATCACCACGCCGGCCCATGGTACCGCGTTTGATATCGCCGGGCAGGGCAAGGCCAATGTCGGCGCGATGCGCCAGGCCTTCGAAGTCGCCTGTCGCATGGGTCTCAACCGTCGATAGCAACCCAAGTACTCAAGCGCTTCCACAAAAAAAATAACAAGTGGGAATCAAGATATGCAAACCAGCTCTCCGGCGATTACCCAGAGTCCACGTGTTGTCGACCTCCGTTGGCTACGCGTGATTCCACCGATTGTTATCACCTGCATCATGTCCTACATGGACCGCATCAATATCGCCTTCGCCATGCCCGGTGGCATGGCTAACGAATTGGGCGTTTCCGCCAGTATGGTGGGCTTGGCGGGCGGTATCTTTTTTGTCGGCTACCTGTTCCTACAAGTGCCCGGCGGAAAGTTAGCGGTACATGGCAGTGGCAAGCGCTTCATCGGCTGGTCGCTGGTGGCCTGGGCGGTGATTTCGATCCTCACGGGCTTTGTCACAAACCAGTATCAACTGTTGTTCCTACGTTTTGCCCTGGGGGTGGCCGAGGGCGGTATGTTGCCGGTGGTGTTGACCATGATAAGCAACTGGTTCCCCGACAAGGAGCGTGGGCGCGCAAACGCCATTGTGATCATGTTCGTGCCATTGGCCGGCATCATCACCGCGCCGTTATCCGGCTGGATTATTGCGGCCCTGGACTGGCGGATGCTGTTCATCATCGAAGGTCTGCTGTCGGCGGTGGTTATGGTGTTGTGGATGCTGACCATCAGCGACCGACCGCAAGAGGCCAAATGGATCAGTGAGCGTGAGCGTGATTACTTGATCACCACCCTGGCCGAGGAACAGAAAGCCATTGCCGCAAAGGCCGTGAAAAACGCCTCGTTGTCCGAGGTCATGGCTGACAAGATTGTATGGCATCTGATCGCCCTCAACTTCTTCTACCAGGCCGGTATCTATGGCTACACCCTATGGCTGCCGAGCATCGTCAAGGAACTTACCCAGAGCGGCATGGGCAAGGTGGGCATGTTGGCGACCCTGCCTTATATCGCTGCAATGTTCGGCATGCTGATGTTCTCCAATCTGTCGGATCGCAGTGGCAAGCGTCGTGCATTTATTGCCGTGCCCCTGGTTGGCTTGGCGCTGTGCTTGACGTTGTCGGTGATCCTGCGTGAGCAGATCTGGCTGTCTTTTGCAGCGCTGGTGGGCTGCGGGTTCTTCCTGCAAGCGGCAGCGGGGATTTTCTGGACCATCCCTGCGAAAATTTTCAGCGCTGAAGCGGCTGGCGGCGCCCGTGGCCTGATCAATGCCTTGGGCAACCTCGGCGGGTTTTGCGGGCCATACATCGTCGGCGTTTTGATCAGCCAATACTCCCAAAGCATCGGCGTCTACAGCCTGGCCCTATCGGTGGCGCTGGCCGCGGTGCTCGCCATGACCTTGCCACACAAGTGCGAACAGGCTTAACACTTACCTTGAAGAGGAATCAAACCATGAATCAGGAAGTGCTCTTGCTGGTGCAAAAATGCGCCCACACCTTTAGCTTCTATGACGTGCATACGGGGGCGGTGCTCAAGCACATCCGTTTGCCGGAGTTCCCGCACGAGTTTGTGGTGGACTCGAAAAACCGCTTTGCCTACGTCGGCCATTACGGCATCGAAACTTCCAGCCACGAAGGCGAGGGCGGTTGCTCGGTGTTCGTCATCGACCTTGAGCGCGCCGAGCATGTACGCACCCTGAGCATCTGGCCGTTCCGCCGCCCTCATGGGCTGGCGATGGATGATCAAGACCGCCTCTACGTACTCAGCGAAGGCAACTCGACCTTGCTGATCTTCGATCAGCCCCACTTGCGTGATGTACCGGACCGGGCGATTCCTTCCGGCGGCTACAAGAGCCACCTGGTGGCTATGACTCGCAATGGCGAGACCGCGTTCGCCCTCAACCTGTTGAGCAACACCATCACCCGGCTCAAGCCCCAGGATCCGACGATTGCGCCGCTGCCCATGCAGCCGGGCAGCCAGCCGGAAGGCAATTGCTTCAGCCGTGATGAGCGCACGTTGTACGTGACCACGCGTGGCGATAACAGCATCGTCGCGGTCGACGTCGAGACCTTGAAAGTGACCCATCGTGGGCGTACTGGTGCGGACCCGACCCGGATCTACCGCGACCGCCAAGACCGGCTTTATGTGACCAATTACGGCGAACAATCGCTCTCGGTATTCAGCCCGCAGCTGGAGCAAATGCGCCGTGTCGAGTTGGACAGCACTGCCATTGCCATGAGCCTGCACCCCACGCGAGACCTGGCGTTTGTCACCCTCAAGGATCAGCGCGTGGGTATGCTCGACCTTAATACCTGGACCTTCGAGCGTTACTTCGAAACCATGCTGGAGCCGGATGTCTCCCTGGTCATCGTGCGGTGAGCAGCCTCGGCCTGCACGAACGCCTAGGCCTTGAGATGAACTGGGCTGCACCGATCACCCTGATCGACGCACACCATCACCTCTGGGACCTGGATTGCGGTCGTTACCCATGGCTGCAAGGGGCGCCGGACCCGGGTTTTTTCCTCGGTAACTATCAACCTTTGCGCCGGCATTATCGGGCGCCGGATTACCTGGGCGACAGCGCTGCGCACCGGGTGTTGGCCACTGTGCATTGCGAGGCCGAGCACGAGCGCAGCGATCAAGTGGGGGAGACCCGTTGGGTGCATGAGCAATATGTCCGCTACGGGTTCCCGAATGCGGTGGTGGCCCATGCCTGGCTGCATGCAGATAACTGCGCCGACATTTTGGGACAGCACCTGGAATTTCCATTGGTGCGAGGTATCCGCAGCAAGCCGCTCACCGCTGCCACGCCACACCAGGCTGACACTGTGCGCGGCTTGTCGGGCAGCCTGCAGGACGAGCAGTGGCTCAGAGGCCTGGCGCTGCTGGAGCGGCACGGGCTGTCCTGGGATTTGCGAGTGCCTTACTGGCATTTGGAAGAGGCGGCACAGGTGGCCGCGATGTTTCCGGGATTGACCATCGTGCTCAACCACATGGGCTTCCCGTGGGACCGCAGTGAGAGCGGCCTGGCCGGTTGGCGACGGGGGATGCAGGCATTGGCGGCCCAACCCAACGTCTGGGTAAAGGTTTCCGAACTGGGGTTGCGCGACCACCCCTGGACGGTGGAAGGCAACCGCGCTGTGGTCCGCGAAACCCTGGCTCTGTTTGGTATTGAGCGCTGCCTGTTCGCCAGTAATTTCCCGGTGGCTGGTTTGCGCATTGGTTATGACGCTTTGGTGCAGGCCATGGACGCCCTGTTGGATGGCTACGACGCAGTGCAGCGCGAAGGGTTTTTCTGGCGCAACGCGCAGCAGGTTTACCGCATCACGCTGTAGTCCCGAATAACAATAATGACGGTGCAATCCATGAATACTCTCGAATCTGGTCAGCGCGGCGCAGTGCCATTGCTGCACTTTGAAAATGTCTGCAAAAGCTTTGGCGGTACCTTGGCCGTCAATCACGTAAGCCTTGGGGTCGAGGCCGGCAGCGTGCTGGCGCTGCTGGGGGAAAACGGCGCGGGCAAGTCGACATTGATCAAGCTCTTGGCCGGTGTGCATCGTCTCGACAGCGGGCGGATCCTGCTTGACGGCCAGCCCATCGAAACCGAGGCCGACCGCAAGGGCATCGCCTTTATCCATCAGGATTTGGGGTTGATCGACTCTCTGAGTGCTGCCGAAAACATTGCCTTTACCTGTGGTTTTACCTGTCGTGGCGGCCTGATCGACTGGCGGCAAGTGCGGCGCAACGCCCGTGAAGCGCTGGCTTTGGTTGACGACAGCATAGATCCTGATACCCCGGTTGGTGAGCTGGAGCGCACTCAGAAATCCCTGGTCGCTATTGCCCGTGCGCTGGCGGTGGACGCGCGACTGCTGGTGCTGGATGAACCCACTGCGAGCCTGCCCGCCGACGACGCCGAGAGGCTGTTTGTGGTGCTTAAGCGCTTGCAGGCGCAAGGCGTGGGCATGATCTATGTGTCCCATCGCCTGGATGAGATTTTCCGGGTGGCCGATCAGGTGGCGGTGATGCGCGATGGTCGGCTGGTGTGCCGCAAAGCCATCGCCCAAACCGATCCCCAGGATCTGGTGCGCCAGATTGTCGGGCGTGAACCAGAACAACTCTACCAGGCGGCACCCTGCAGTCACGGCCCATTGCTGTTGCAGGTGCGTGATATGGCGTGCGGCGGGGTCAGCGGTCTGACCTTTGACCTGCACGCCGGGGAAATCCTGGCCCTGGCCGGGCTGCGTGGCGCTGGGCAGGAGCGCGTCGGCCGGGCCTTGTTCGGCTTGCTGGCGATAGACGCTGGCGAGGTGCTGCTTGATGGTGCGCGGTTGCGCACGCATTCGGCGGCCTTGGCCATGCGTCAAGGCTTGGGGTTGGTGGCGGGGGACCGTTGTGGTGAGTCGCTGCCAATGCCGTTGTCGGTGCGCGAGAACTTATTTCTCAACCCATTGGCCAGCGGCAAAGGGCTGCTGGGCTGGATCTCGCCTCCGGCTGAGCGGCGCCAGGCCGAGGCATTGGTCCGGCAATTCGATGTACGGCCCAATGCCACTGAATGCGCGGTGGAAACCCTGAGCGGCGGCAATCAGCAAAAAGTGGTGATGGCTCGTTGGTTAGAGATCACTGGGCGCCTACTGATCCTCGAAGAGCCAACCGCCGGTGTCGACGTGGGGGCCAAGGCCGATATCTACCGGTTGGTGCAACGCGCCTTGGAGCGCGGCCTGGCGGTGTTGTTGATCTCCACCGATTTCGAGGAGGTGGCCAACATCGCCCACCGCGCCCTGGTGTTCAGCCGCTCGACTGTGGTGGCGACCCTGGGCAAGGAGGACCTGTCGCTCAGCAGCCTGTTACACCGTGCTTCGGCCAGCGATGCTGCCTGAACCACCCTATTCCATTGAACTTTATCGATAACAAGAAGGCCCTCAATGAACGCTGATAATCCTGCCTCGGCGGTTAGCCCGAGGATCCTAACCCGCGACTTTTCGCGCCTGCTGCCGGTGTACGGCATGCCGGTGTTGTTGCTGGGGCTGATCGTGTTTTTCTCGGTGCTGCTGCCGGGCTCGTTCCCGACACTGCTCAACCTCAACTCGATCCTTGGCGACAAGGTGATCATTGCGATCCTGGCCCTGGCGGCGATGGTGCCGATGCTCACCAATAAGATCGACCTGACCGTGGGCTATGGCATTGTGCTCTGGCACATCCTCGCGATTAGCCTGCAGACCCGTTATGGCTTTTCCTGGCAAGCCTCGGTGCTGATCGTGTTGGCGGCCGGATTGTTGTTCGGCCTGATCAACGGCTTGCTGGTGGAAATGGCCAGGATCGACTCCTTTATCGCCACCCTCGGCACCGGCACCGTGGTCTACGCCCTGGCGTTGTGGCACAGCGGTGGCCGCCAGGTGTTTGGGGATTTGCCAGAAGGCTTTCTGTTGCTTAACGGTGCCAGCCTGTTCGGTTTGCCGATCGCGGCGTTCTACGTGCTGGGCCTGGCGCTGTTGCTGTGGGTGGTGACGGAGTATCTGCCGATCGGGCGTTTTCTCTATGCGATTGGTGCCAACCCGAAAGCGGCCGAGTTGAATGGTATTCCTTGTCGGCGTTATGTGGTCGGGGCCTTTATGGGCTCGGGCGTGTTGACGGCGTTTGCCGGGGTGTTACTGGCCTCGCGTTTGCAAATCGGGCAGGCCAGCGTGGGCCTTGAGTTTCTGTTGCCGGCCTTGGTCGGAGCGTTTCTCGGTTCGACCACGATCAAGCCAGGCCGAGTGAATGTGTGGGGCACGCTGATTGGCGTGGCGGTACTGGCGGTGGGCATCGCCGGTATCCAGCAGCTGGGCGGGGCGTTTTTTGTCGAGCCACTATTCAACGGTGTGACCTTGCTGCTGGCGATCGGCATTGCCGGTTATGCGGGCCGACGTCGGGTGCGGGTGCGCAATACACCGGCCAAACCCTGAACCATCATTTTTTTGGGAGAACCTTATGAGCCTTGAAGTGTTTCGTCGTACCCGCTTGCTCGTGTGTATCGCCGTGATCTCGCTCGCCAGTATTGCCCAGGCTGCGGCCGATGAGTTTGTCAAACAGGCCCGGCAACGGGTGGAGGCGGCCACTCAGCCCTGGACCACTTGGCAAGGACCGGACAGTGGACCTGTGGCGCAAGGGGGCAAACAGGTGCTGTTTATTGCCTCGGACTTGCGCAACAGCGGTGTGCTAGGGGTCAGTGAAGGGGTCAAGGCGGCAGCGCAAGTCATGGGCTGGAAGCTGCGTATTCTTGATGGCCAGGGCAGCGTCTCCGGGCGCACGGCGGCGTTGAACCAAGGCATCGTGCTCAAGCCGGACGGGATCATTCTCGGGGGCTTCGACGCCCGGGAACAGCTCAGCACCCTGAAGAAAGTCCAGGCAGCCAAGATCCCCGTGGTGGGCTGGCATGCCGGACCGAGCGCCGGGCCGATGGCCGATGAAGGCTTGTTCGTCAATGTCACCACCGACCCCGGTGATGTGGCGAAGATCGCCGCCTATTACGCTGTGGCGCAATCGGACGGAAAGGCTGGCGTGGTGATCCTCACCGATTCGCTGTACGCGGTGGCCACCGCTAAATCCAACGCTATGGCCGAGGTCATCAAGCAATGCAGTGGGTGCAGCCTGTTGGCGCTGGAAGATTCGCCGCTGGCTGAAACCTCGTCGCGCATGCCGCAGCTGACCACATCGTTGTTGCAGCGGTTTGGCGACAAGTGGAACTATACCCTGGGCATCAATGACCTGTATTTCGACTTTATCGGCTCGTCCCTCAGCCGCCTGGGGCGCAAGCCAGACCAGCCGCCGCTGAGTCTGTCGGCGGGCGACGGCAGCGAATCGGCGTACCAGCGCATCCGCAAATCCAGCTACCAGGCCGCCACCGTGCCGGAACCGGTGACCTTACACGGCTGGCAGTTGATTGACGAACTGAACCGCGCCTTTGCGGGGGTTGGGCCAAGCAACTATGTGACGGCGGTGCACTTGATCACGGCCAACAATATCCAGGTGGACGGTGGCCCGCGTAATACCTTCGACCCGGACAATGGTTATGCCGCGGCCTATCGCAAAATCTGGCAGCGCTGAGGGCGAGGCTCATGACCGGTATCGAGATTTTTGATCCGCGGCTGCACACCATTCTCAAGCCTGGCAGCGCGTTGCAGCGTCTTGGCGGCGGCGCCATCTGGGGTGAAGGCCCGGTATGGTTACCCGCCGAACAGGCCCTGGTGTGGAGTGATATTCCCAACAACCGTATGCTGCGTTGGCACGAAGGGCAGGGCGTGAG
The DNA here is from genome assembly GCF_013385475.1 of Pseudomonas sp. G5001. NCBI lineage: Bacteria > Pseudomonadati > Pseudomonadota > Gammaproteobacteria > Pseudomonadales > Pseudomonadaceae > Pseudomonas > Pseudomonas sp. G5001. The sequence continues at coordinate 405,504 of NZ_JACAPZ010000011.1, read as the reverse complement.
TGTGTTCCGCCAGCCGTCGCATTTTAGTAACGGCAATAGTCTGGATCGCGAGGGCCGGCTGGTCAGTTGCGAGCACGGCCGCCGGGGCATTTCCCGTACTGAGTCGGGCGGTGAGGTGCGGCTGCTGGTGGACCGTTATCAAGGACGACGGCTCAATTCGCCCAACGACCTGGTGGTCAAGTCCGATGGCAGCCTCTGGTTCAGCGATCCGTCCTACGGAATCATGAGTGACGTCGAAGGCTACAAGGCCGACAGCGAACAGGATGGCTGCCATGTGTACCGTTTCGACCCTTTCGCCAACGTCCTGGAACGAGTGGCCGATGATTTCCAGAAGCCTAACGGTTTGGCGTTTTCGCCGGACGAATCCTTGCTGTACATCTCCGATACCTCGGCCTCCCATGATCCAGCAGGCTGCCATCACGTGCGCGTGTTTGATGTCCAGGCGGGCCGCAGGCTGGTCAATGGCCGGGTGTTTGCGGTGATCGAACCGGGGCTGCCGGATGGCTTTAGGGTCGATCATCAGGGTTGGTTGTATATCAGCTCCCTGGACAGTATTCAGGTATATGCGCCTGACGGCATCTGCCTGGGGAAGATCCATGTGCCCGAGAAAATTTCCAATTGCACCTTTGGCGGACCGCGTGGCGAGCGCTTATTTATCAGCGCCTCGACATCGCTGTATGCCATCGACTTGAACACCCGGGGCTGTCAATTCGCAGCCGCTTGAACATCAACGCCGCGCCATAACGACAATAAGCGAGCCAGCATGTTTATGATCCTACCTTCGTGGTTTATGCGCGTAACGCTCCTGTATGGAGTGTTCACCACCACCGCAGTTCTCGCTGAGCCGGTGCTCGACCGCCAGGAGGCCGCGCAGTTGTTGCAGGCGCAGCAGGCCCGTGCGGTGCAGCCTTGGCGTGTGCCAAACGCAGTCGATATCGAACATCAGCCCAACGCCGTGCTGATCCGCGAGGGCCTGGCCTTGCTGCAAAAAACCACGCGCTTGGCCGGCCCCATGGTGGCCGACCCCGGCAAGCGTTTTTCGCGCAACAACCTCAACTGTATCAATTGCCACGAAGCCGGCCCGTCGGGATTGCCGGGCAGCAAACCGTATGGATTGGCGCTGGTCAATGCGATCCACGATTACCCCAAGCTCGATATCAAGAGCATGCGCGTGATCACCCTGGAGCAGCGGATCGCCGGTATGTTCGGCAAGGGTGAGGCGAGCATGAGCGGGGACACGCCCGAGATGAAGGCGATCCTGGCCTACTTGAACTGGCTGGGCAGTGAGGCGCAGCCGGGGATGAGCATGCAAGGCACGGGGCTGGCGCATATTACTTTGCCTGAGCGCGCCGCCGACCCTGGTCGGGGCCGGGCCTTGTTCGGCCAATACTGCGTGCAATGCCATGGCGCACAAGGCCTGGGGCTGAAGACACCTGACTTCGCCACTGGCGGCGGTTATGTGTTCCCGCCGATTGCGGGCGACGATACCTACGACGACGGTGGGCATATGTACATGGTGCCGCTTCTGACTCAATTCATTCACGCCAACATGCCGTTGGGCAGCACCGCCGACACACCGATGTTGAGTGTTGAACAGGCCTACGACATCGCCGCCTACATCAACAGCGAATTACCCCGCCGGCATGCGCCGCAACGGGTTGATGCCTACCCGGACCCCGCGTGGCGCCCGGCGGGTTTTGCCATACCTGAACACTTCCCCGATGACCCGACAGGTTATCAGCGCGCGCGTTTCGGCCCGTTCCCGACGCCTTCCGAATAGCCCTTTAACCCAACACTGACGGTTTCCTCCCCCGCCTCTGGGCCTTGTCGGCCCGGAAGGCTCCCTTGTGCCCATAAGAAAAGAGAGCAGCTATGAAACTTGTAGTAATCACACCCACGGCAATAGGGCTGGCACTGGTCACACCGATCAGTCCATTGATGGCCCAGGAACACGGCTTTATTGAGGATTCGAACGCCAACCTGCTGATGCGCAATTACTACTACGACCGCGATTTTCAGGGAGCGAGCGCAACCCGCAACAAGGCCGAAGAGTGGGCCCAGGGTTTTATCCTCGACTTCCGTTCCGGCTACACCCAGGGGCCGGTGGGATTTGGCCTGGATGTCAGCGCCTTGAGCGGTTTCAAGCTCGACAGCAGCCCGGATCGCACGGGTACCGAGTTGCTGCCACGTCACGATGATGGCCGCGCGCCGGACAGTTATGGACGGGCGGGGGTGACGTTCAAGGCCAAGCTGTCGGCCACCGAGCTGAAGGTCGGTGAGTTGCGCCCGGATATCCCGGTGCTGCGCGCCGATGACGGACGCCTGTTGCCGCAGACCTTTGAGGGGCTGGCACTGACCTCCCGCGAATTTGAAGGCCTGACCCTGAGCGGCGGGCAGATCCGCAAGGTGGCGCAACGCAGTTCCACCGATGACCAGGATATGTGGGCCAACCGTTTTCCAGGGGTTACCTCGGATCGTTTCAACTATGTCGGGGCCGAATATCGCTTCAACCAGGAGCGCACCCAGGTGGGTGTTTGGCAGGCGCAGCTCAAAGACATCTACCAGCAGCGCTATTACAACCTGACCCATCGCCAGCCTGTGGGCGACTGGACCCTGGCGGCCAAGCTTGGCTACTTCGTCGATCAGGAGCAGGGCAGTGCCAAGGCGGGCAACCTCGATAGCAAGGCCTGGTGCGGGTTGTTCTCCGCCAGCACCGGGCCGCACACGATGTTTGTCGGGTTGCAACGGGTCAGCGAGGGTACAGGCTGGCTGGCCCTGGCTGGCACCAGCGGCAGGACCATGGCCAACGATTCCTATAACAACAACTTCTCCAATTCAGATGAGCGCTCTTGGCAACTGCGTTACGACTTCAACTTTGTCGCACTGGGCCTGCCCGGCTTGACCAGCCTGGTGCGCTACATCCATGGCTCCGATGCGAATGTCGGCTTGGTGCGTGACGGCACGTCGTGGGAACGCGATTTCGAATTGGCCTACACAGTGCAAAGCGGCCCGTTCAGAGACGTCAACCTGAGTTGGCGCAACTCCAGCGTGCGCAAAAGCTATGGCGAGGATTACGACGAGAACCGGTTGGTGGTGGCCTACAACCTGAATCTGTTTTAACGCTTCTGGTAGCCAGATAGCCGGTCTGCTTTTTCCGGCTCTCCCGCTAGAGATAACTCAAGCCTGATTTTTTTCTTAAAACGTATTACCCCAGGCTATCACTGGATGCGCACAAGTGATTATCCAGCACCCGCCCCCGTGGCTAGAGTTTGCGGACTTGAAGCGCTGGGTTGTCGGCGCTCTGCTCAACTGAAGGAGTTGAATAATGAAAATAAAATCCATCCGTACTCGTGTCTTCGAATGGAAGGGCAAGGTCGTGCCGCCCCAGGCGCACTTTTGCACCAATGCCAGCGACATCCTGTTCGAACGTGGTGACGCCATGGGCTCGTTCCGTTTCCATGGTTGGCTGGTGGTAGAGGTAGAAACCGATACCGGCTTGGTGGGCATCGGCAACTGCGCGCTGGCGCCGCGTGTGGCCAAGGAAATCATCGACACCTACCTGGCGCCCATTGCCATTGGCGAAGACCCATTCGACAACGAATACATCTGGCAGAAAATGTACCGCCAGAGTCACGCCTGGGGTCGCAAGGGCATTGGCATGGCGGCCATTTCGGCAATCGACATCGCCATCTGGGACATCATGGGCAAGGCCGTCAACAAGCCGGTGTTCAAGTTGCTGGGCGGGCGTACCAAGGAGAAGATCTGGACCTACGCGTCCAAGCTCTACGCCAATGACGATCTCGATCTCTTCTTGGAAGAGGCCCAGGGCTATCTAAACCAGGGTTTCACCGCGCTGAAGATGCGTTTCGGCTACGGTCCCAAGGATGGTCCAGCGGGCATGCGCAAGAACATTGAACAAGTGCGGGCTCTGCGCGAGCTGGCCGGGCCGGACGTGGACATCATGCTGGAGTGCTACATGGGCTGGACCCTGGAGTATGCGCGGCGGATGTTGCCCAAGCTGGCCGAGTTCGAGCCGCGTTGGCTTGAAGAGCCGGTCATCGCTGACGATATCGAAGGTTATATCGAGCTGAAGAAGATGGGCATTATGCCAATCTCCGGTGGCGAGCATGAGTTCACCTCTTACGGTTTCAAAGACCTGCTGGAACGTCGTGCCGTGGATGTGATCCAGTACGACACCAACCGCGTCGGCGGGATTACCGCTGCGCGCAAGATCAACGCCATGGCCGAGGCCTGGTCAGTGCCGGTTATTCCCCATGCCGGGCAGATGCACAACTACCATCTGACCATGTCCACCACGGCCTCCCCGATGGCCGAATTCTTCCCGGTGTTTGACGTCGAAGTGGGCAACGAATTGTTCTACTACGTATTTAAGGGCGAACCGCAACCGGTCAATGGCTTCATCCAACTGGATGACAACACCCCGGGCTTGGGTCTGGAAATTTCTGATGAGTATTTGCACGACTTCAACATCATCGAATAAGGCGGGCCTGACAATGCGATTGATTCAGTTTGAAGATCCGCAAGGGCAACGGCAGGTTGGCTGTGTCGACGGTGCGCAGATCCAGGTGGTGCGGGATACCCGCTCTACTCGTGAACTAGCACTGAGTGCGATTCGCAATGGAGTCAGCCTGCGGGATGAGGTGTTCAGACGCGGCACCGACGCGGGGCCGTTGTATGCCGAGCTGCAGGACACGGCACGGGTCCTGCCACCACTAGACCATGAAGACCCCGCCCACTGCCTGGTCAGCGGCACCGGCCTGACCCATCTGGGCAGTGCCGCGACCCGTGACCAGATGCACCAACAGGCGGACAAGGGTACGGCGGCGATGACCGACACCATGCGCATTTTCAAATGGGGCCTGGACGGTGGGAAACCGCCTGCTGGCCAGCCTGGTGCGCAGCCGGAGTGGTTCTACAAGGGGGACGGCAGCATTGTGGTACGCCCCGGTACGGACTTCCCGGTGCCGCCGTTCGCCGAGGATGCCGGCGAGGAGCCGGAGTTGACCGGTCTGTATGTGATTGGCGATGACGGGCAGCCCTGGCGCCTGGGTTATGCCTTGGGCAACGAGTTCTCCGACCATGTGATGGAGCGCCGTAATTATCTGTACCTAGCCCATTCCAAACTCCGTTGCTGCTGCTTCGGCCCGGAGCTGCGGGTCGGTGAGCTGCCGGCAGACCTGAGTGGCATGAGCCGGATTTTCCGTGACGGCCAAGTTCTGTGGGAGAAGCCGTTCCTGTCGGGTGAAAGCAACATGTGCCACAGCTTGGTAAACCTGGAATATCACCACTTCAAATACGCCCAGTTCCTGCGGCCGGGGGATGTGCATATCCATTTTTTTGGCACAGCCACCCTGTCGTTCGCCGACGGGATTCGTGTACAGCCGGGGGACCGTTTCGAGGTCAGTCTCGACGCCTTTGGTGCGCCGCTGCGCAATGGCATCATGCTGACCGATGACGTACTGGCGATTGGCGCGATCAAGGCGTTGTGAACCACCCCATATTTTTCCAGGAGCTAACCATGTCTCAAATCAGTCGTCATAACTACATCGGCGGCGCCTACAGCGCGGCAGGCGATACCATGCTTCAGAGCTTCGATGCGGTTACGGGTGAAGTGCTGGACGGCCAGTTCATCCAGGCGACCCGTGAAGAGATCGATGCTGCTGCTTTGGCTGCGAGCGCGGCGTTTCCGGCTTATCGCGGCATGGCGGCGGCACGCCGTGCCGGGTTTCTTGAGGCGATTGCCGAAGAACTCGATGCTCTGGACAGAACCTTCATTGACATCGTTTGCCGCGAAACCGCATTACCCGCTGCACGCATCGAAGGTGAGCGCAGCCGTACCAGTAACCAGTTGCGCCTGTTTGCGCAGGTGTTGCGTCGCGGCGACTTCTATGGCGCCCGAATCGACCGCGCCTTGCCCCAGCGCCAACCCTTGCCGCGGGCCGATCTGCGTCAGTGCCGCCTGGGGGTCGGGCCGGTGGCCGTGTTTGGTGCCAGCAATTTCCCCCTGGCGTTTTCCACTGCTGGTGGCGACACCGCAGCCGCACTGGCGGCCGGCTGCCCGGTGGTTTTCAAAGCCCACAGCGGGCACATGCTCACCAGTGCCTGGGTGGCGGCAGCGATTGGTCGGGCTGTGGAAAAAACCGCGATGCCTGACGGCGTGTTCAATCTGATCTATGGCGGCGGTGTCGGTGAATGGCTGGTCAAGCACCCGGCTATTCAGGCGGTAGGGTTTACCGGTTCGTTAAAAGGCGGCCGGGCCCTGTGTGATATGGCTGCGGCACGGGCGCAGCCAATCCCGGTGTTTGCTGAAATGTCGAGCATCAACCCGGTGCTCCTGATGCCGGCGGCGCTGGCGTCTCGTGGTGAAGCACTGGCGACGCAATTGAGTGTGTCAGTAACCCAGGGCTGCGGTCAGTTCTGTACCAAGCCGGGATTGTTGATGGGGGTGCGCTCAGCCGACTTTACGGCGCTGGTCGAAAAGCTTGGCGCAAGCCTTGCTTCCTTACCAGCACAGTCCATGCTCAACGCCGGGACGTTGCGTAATTATGAACATGGAGTGCGACGCTTGCATGAACACTCGGGGGTCCGCCATATCGCGGGCGCACCACAGCAGGGTAATCAGGCATGGCCCCAGTTGTTCCAGGCCTCGGCGCAGTTGCTGCTTGATGTCGATAAGGTGCTGCAAGAGGAAGTGTTCGGTCCCGCGACCGTGGTTGTGGAGGCTGCCGATGATGTGCAACTGCAGCACATCATCAGTGCCTTGAACGGTCAGTTGACTTTCACCCTGATCGCCGATGAAGCAGACCTAGCGCAGTGCGCGCCGCTGGTTTCGCAATTGGAGCAAAAGGCCGGGCGCTTGCTGCTCAATGGCTACCCGACCGGCGTCGAGGTGTGCGATGCGATGGTGCATGGCGGGCCTTATCCGGCAACCTCCGATACTCGGGGAACTTCGGTGGGAACTCTGGCCATCGACCGTTTCCTGCGCCCGGTGTGTTACCAGAACTACCCGGACGCGTTGTTGCCGGCGCCGCTGAAAAACTCCAATCCGCTGAGAATTGCCCGCTTGGTGGATGGCCGAACGACATGCGCCGCCCTGGATTGACCAAACCGACAATTTTCTAATGGCAGTTGTGCAGGTCTGCCCATTAGCCGCTACCGATTTGCTCTTGGTGTTGCTGGTTGGCAAGCAGAACTATCGTGCGGAGCAAATTACAGAGCAAATACGCTGTAGGCTGCACCACGTCAGCCAGTGGGCCGTGACATGTGTTCTGGTGCTCTTTGATTGTACTCATTTGCATTTTTCGCGTCCGCCGATTGAGGGTAACACCAATGATTAAATCTATGTTGGCAGGGAAGATACATCGTTTGCGTCTCGTCGGAAGACAAACGTTAATTGAAGGTTGTTTTTAGGATAATTGCTTTTATGAAGGTGGCTATCGTAACGTTGGTGATGTTGAGGCAGACGGCACGTTTCGCTATCGGATCAACTTATCTAGTAGCACACCAAAATTCTCTAGGTATATAGGTAGTCACGTGGATGGCTTGACATTGACTCATGTCAATGGAGACGTTTTTGAATTAATCGAACAAATAGCTTTAACAGTAAGCGCAATTCGCTAGAAGGCCCATGCACAGCCGGTGCCGTCTACACCATCGGCGGCTAAGTAATAAGAATATGGATCAATACTGCCTGTCAGAGATGTATGTATAGTGCATATTCTTGCTCGTTGTTGAATACAGTTCTTGTGTTTGCTGATTCCTTTACCGCAGCCCAATTCACACTTGATGTTAGCCCTGCCGATATGGGCAGCTCCTAAAGGTATTTTTTGAAACTGGAGACAGTGATGTAAACCGACACGCCCAATAACAACGAGCACGGCAGCAAAATCAGTAATGGGCTGATGCTGATTGGGATAGCCAGGTAAATCGTCCACGGAACGATTGCCAGCGGAATAATGGTTCCGCGCGCTTTGTGATACAGGTAGCTCGACTCCCTGCCAGACCCGAACTTGCGCAGATCACGTCGCACCAGGCCATCCACCAGGCCCGTAAACGCCGCCAGTGCAAATAGTGGAATTGTCAGTATCAGGATGACCATCCGTACGCAAAAGGTGAGCACGGTATAAAGCGTGGCCAAGCCGTAATCCTGGAACTTGATCATGACCCGACCGAGTTCGTAGCGCAGGTCGAACATGCCGGCGTGCTGCGGCGACGTGGAGCGAGCGTATTGTGTCAATGTGTGAACGCTGTCCTGCAGGCCGCTTTTTACCATCAGCCATTCATAGGTTGTTTTTGCCAGCCAGGTTGCGGTGCGCCCGGGCTCTTTGATGACAACGCTGTGTAACAAATCCTGGGACAGCCAGCCCAGCTCGTGCTCAAACATCTGCTGGGCGTGCCTCCATCCAGCATCCGGCCAGAGGACGTACATGCACAGCCACTCAACGAGGATGGCGACCAGCAGTGAGCCGAACATCACCCCCAGGAAGTGAAAGGGCGCTGAGATCACCATGCCCAGAAAGGATTTTTGCCCTTCCTGCTGTTGCTGGGTTTTTTCCGCGATATCGGCCATCGCTATGCTCCTTTACGCTAAGCGACTTTGTCGTCCTTGGCCATAAGACGGAAATCGTCGACCAGGTCTTCGGGTAGCGATTCGCTTAGTGACTGATATCCCGGCGCTTGCCACCATTCGCTGTTGGTTCCTGATCCTTTACGCATTCCTTCAACCAGGGTCTGCAGATCCTTGGGCATCACCTCGTCGGGATCACTTGCCGGCAACGGCATACGGATTTTCCAGAGGTTGCCTCCTTCGATCAGGGCAAAGCATTGCCCCTTGGGCAGAGCAACCACATGCGCCGGCTCGATCATTGGCACGCTGACGCTTTGGATCTGGTCGTGGGTGTTGGAGGTAAAGGCCGTCTTGCCGTTGATTGCATCATTGGCGCTGCTGGCCGGTGTGCTGGTAAACACCTGAACCTTGGGTAATTGATTGGTCAGCAGCTCGGCAGTGGCGGTCTCGCGCACACGCAACATAAACAGGTTGTTGAAGTTACCAATGACCTGGCCAGCTTTTGCCCGGTTACCGATCTTGGCTTCAATGTCGCTCATGGTCTGGGTATAGGCGGTGACTTGCATGCCGGCGCCGCCGCCTTTGTTGATCATCGGTATAAATTCTTCGCCCATCAGTTCGTTAAACTCATCAGCATGCACGTTGATCGCCACCTTGGCGCCGGAGGCACCGGGCAAGCCGTCGTCGATACCGAACTTGTAGATGTGACCTGCGACTGACACCAGGTCGCTGAACATTGAGTTCCCAACTGCAGCAGCCACTTCGGTATCCGACAATGCATCCAGTCCCACATAGACCACCGCTCGTTTACGGATGACCTGCATCCAGTCGAAGATGGGCCGCGGATCTTCAAGATCCATGTAGTCAGGCGAAAGCAGCTCGGCAATGCGTCCTGTGGTCAGTTTCTCCAGCAGCGGCAGCAGGCTGGCAACGATCTTGTCGAAGTAGGTTTTGTCATAACGAACTGCTGATCGCAGCCCCTCCATCACAGGGTCGGATATGCGTTGCTGAGTCAGGTACATGTCCAAGGCCACCACGCGCAGCGGGCGGTCCTTCATGGCGAAACTGAGGTTTTTGCGGTCGATCTTGCCCTCAAGCTCGACGATGGTCTGCCAGGCTTTAGGATCATGTTCGGCAAAGTGCTTCTGTGCATACTCGATGAACAGAGCGTCGATGTTGGTCACGTGCTTGAGGATCTGCTCGTAATCAGGCCGACGTCCGAGGGCCACCAAGGCGCGCGCGATGATATTGACGAACCGCCAGGCGAACTCACGGAACGCTGCTGAGTTGCCTTCTCCTGATAGCTGACCGGCAATTCGAGTCGCCACCTCTGAAATACGGCCAAAGCGGCCCACGGCGTTGTAACGTGCGGAGTAGTCAGGCCATCCCAGGTGGAATACATAAAATTCGTCCAGTCGGCCGGCACGCATGCATTCGATGTACATGCGTTTGAGAAGGTCGGCATCGCCTTTAGGATCGAAAACAATCACCACCTCGCGATCAAGGTTCATCTCTTCGTTTTGTGCCGCTGTGCGCTGGCTACGATGGACTGGCTGAACGCGTCGACCCATCTGAACACGGCGTCGAGACCGGCTTCGGCTGCGGGTGCGTCTGATGTCCTGGGTGATAAAAAGTTCTGCCAGACGGGTCTTGCCCACCCGGGTAGTGCCCAGTACCAGGGAGTGTCCAACGCGCTCACCCAGCGGCAAGCTGACGTCAATTTCATGGGGTTCTATACCGTGTAAACGCGGTAATCCACCCACTGGCGGCAGTGGCCGCACCGGGTTAATCGCTACGTTCCACGAGGTGGCTTTGGTCAGGAGTCTGAGTGGAAAGGGGGCGAACTCCAGCCGCTCCTCCATGCGCCGTGCCAGGGAATAGATCGAGGTTGGCTCGACATACTCGGCGTATTTGGGCAGATAGGTGTCCATCAACCGCTGGGTGTGTTTCTGAGTCCAGCGAAAGCCCTTACCGATGAACAGGCGTTCATTACTGACCGGCATGTCCTTGCTGGTCATGGTGTAGTGGGGGAGACGCCGAATATTGCGTCGATACCGCAATACAACCAAAGCCTGTCTCAGGCGCACATATCCAAGAATCAAAAAGCCAAAGGCGGAAACCGCTCCAAATAAGGGAGTCAGTGCAAAGGCCCAGGGCGCAAAAATACAGAGCAGTGCTGCAGCGGCGCAGACGCAGACCGTGTAAAGCTCGACGGCAGGACGAAGCAATGCCTCAATGGTGAAAGAACCGGCCATGGTTGGAGCCTTATATCGCTAAGGGGTTTTCAATGGGAACTGTTCGTCCAGCTCCTGGCTTACTTGTGATATCTCGTGTGAAGCCAATTGATCAGCTAATTTCAAGCGCATTGCGATGGCATCACTTTGTTCTGTGGAGGTCACTCGACCGCCATACAGCCAGACCACATACCTCACTTGCTCCAAGATAAGCTGGCACGTTCGCGGGTCTTCCGGTTGTCTGATCACCACGGTGAGTGACTGCGGTGGTGGCATCCTTGCCTCCTATTGCTGAATGGCTGTGGCAGTAATGAGCAGCGGGTAGTGCTTGATTCCAAGACGTTGCGCCAGATCATTCGAGGGGGCTGGGACCATCTGAAGGCCATCCGCCCAACGCTGCACCTCGGCAAAGCGTTCGGCGCTGGCTACATTCACTACGATCCCGACTGCGTGTAGTTGCTGCAGTTGGTCGCGGCGTTGCGAAAGCCAGGCTTTTGACATTGCGTCGTCGCCAATCAGGAATAGGGGCTGCAAGCCTGGTGCATTGATCACCCGGCCTTGTAGTTCTCCAGGTGTCAGTTGGTCAGAGCGCACTGGAAACGAACCTTGACCGCGCACGCCAATGTTTTCTAACGGTGCAGACTGCCCGGTTGGTTCTGGGACCAGGTCTTGGTAGTAGGGCACGGCGGAAACGCCGCCATGATCTTCAACCACAATCAATGAGCTGGCATTCGCCACGATGGGCGAGATCGAACACAGCAACAGCATTAAGCTCAACATTCTTTTCATGGGTTGTTCGCCATCAAGTTTATGCCGGTTACGCGGCTAAGGTGTTTGGCAAAAGCACGGCGGTAGCGTGCTGCAGGTTCACCACCAGCCGGGCGGTGGTACCGGCCGGCGGCCGTGATCCAGTCTCCGCCCTTGGCTTTTTGTTCTGCGAGGATCTGGGCGGTAACGGAGAGGTTCTTGTAGGGATCCAGACCTTCGCACGGGGAGCTGTAACGGTGACCATTGGCACCTATGTTGGTTTGACCTAGACCAACGTCGACCCTACTGGGGCCTGCGGTTTGAAGCGCAATCATCAAAGCCCTGCACGCATCGCTTCGGGTCGCAAACCGGTAGCCTGCGCCGGCGACATTCAATGTCCAAGGCCAGGGCACTATTTGGCCGCGTAGTCGCGTGCCGCTCTCTTGCAGCGCGACGGAATAGAGCACCTCGGACGGAACGCCGGCAGGCAAGGCAATCAATTGATAGGCCGGTGGAGGGACCTCTGCGCTGTTGGCCAACGCCGCGCCCAACATAAGACAGCCTGCCAACACGGCGCGTACTACTGTCGCTGCCATTGCCCATTCACCTTGCGCATCACCGCAGGAAGCTCGCCGCCGAGCCCAAGGCCGAGCCAGCGGCCTGCATCGTGATTCAGTGTTATCTGGCGGCTGCGTACGCTGGTTGGCTCGATGCCAGCCAGGATTGCCCAGCGGCGGATGGTCTCGTCGTCCCCTTGGCTGCCCACGAAGTAGAGATCGAAGGGTTGTTTCTGAGCCTGGAGGTCTTTCACCCGGGCAATACAGCTGGTGCAACTGTCTTGAACAAAAACGGCTAATCGACCTGAGCCTTTGAGAGCATTTGCCGCCCCGAGGGTTTTAGGAGACAGCGGCTCTGATGAAATTTGAATGACTTTTTCGTTGGGGTATAGGCGAGCGAAGGCTAGGTCATACGCCTTTTGATAAGCCAGTTCCTTGTCGATACGTTGCCGTTCAGCTTGCACCTGCAGTTCAGCGTAACGCCGGCGTTCTTCCGCTGATTTAGCTTCGATACCCAGTGCAGTTAGAGGATCCAGTCCTGGTGAATAGATGCCCCGGGGACCTTCCATGACGGTGCGATAGCGACTCCACTCTTGGGGTGTTAATCCCCACTCGCGGGCCAGTTCTGTCTGGCTGGCCCCTTGAGAAGAGTTCTGGGTTTCGCTGTTCTGCGTACTGGTGATGGACGTTGAAGGCCCTGGAGCAGCTGAGCAACCATAAGCCATCACAATGGCTGCCAGACCAATTATCAACGAGGCGTTTGTAGCGTTCATTTTCTTTGAGGGTTTGAGAAGGCCAAACATAAAGAAGGTCCTATTGCGCGACGGTTATGGTTTGCGGTGTTCCGGCCACCTCGAATCGTGCGGATTTGCCGTCCAGAGCGTTTAGGCGCCAGGCCGTACCCGCCACGGCATCACCCGGTCGGATGAGGTAGATCTGGTTTAACTGCGTGCTGCCAGGCGGTGCTACGGACAAAAAACGCTCACCGCCCCGGTATTCAATACCGACGATGGTGAAGGGCGGCGCTTGCGGTGTGATAACGCTGGTACTGGGCTTCTGGGCGGGACGAGGCTTGCGTACAGCAGCTTTGGGCTTAGACGGTGGGGCTGAAGGTTGCTTGATCTGGGCTTGGCTTAATTCGTGAACACGGCTATCGAGCGTTTCGACATTTGCCTTGAGCACCACCAATTCACCAGAAGACGCGACATTACGAGAAAGATCTTGCACTGATTCGGTTGCTTGCTTCGCAAAGGCCTGCGCGGCATCGATTCGATTTGACAGCGCTTGTTGTCCGGAGCGGAAGTCATCGTTGCTGACCCACTGCTTGCCATCCACAGAGTCTAACCGTTCGTCGACTTTGCTCAGGCGTGTCAGCATTGCAGCGAGGGACTCTTTATCAGCAGTCGTAGACATGCTGATCCTGAGTAGAGATAGTTGATGATGCTCATAGGCCAACATGCCTGTCAGGGCCACAAGGCAGAGGCTGAGTATCACAGTGGTTCGAGTAGGGAGTGGTAGGTTCATGAGCGTCCTCGCGCTTAAGCGAGGGCACCCTCTCAAACCAGTTCCTACAGTGCAGTAGGAAATAGGTTTTCCAAACTGCTTTGATTTTAGGGCTTACCGGTTTTCAACGGTTTGCCTATGGAAAAATTGGCTCACTTGCTTGGCTTTAATCCGTCATGAGCGGCTACCATCGGCCAAAACCGGTCATTTGTGGTAGCTAAAAATCGCCGGAACCGGACATCTGATCCAGTCTGTCACAGGCTTGGAAACGCTGCCTTACCCTCGAAATTAGCCGTATATACACCCGAACTCCACTCAAGCGTCCATGCCGGGGCTCGCAAATACGTAAACCGTTGAAAGCAGGAATGCCAAGGATCGTTTCCAGACGCGACAATCTCCAAGCTTTTTGCCATGATGTCATTTTGCAGGCGCTGAATTTCAGCCAATCGAAGGAGTGAATGGTGCATCTGATTAAATCTTTTACAATTGAAAAGTTATGGGGGCACGCCCCGACTATTAGTGCCAACTTGGATGACCAATTTAATTTTATAATTGGCCGTAACGGCACAGGGAAAACCACCGTTATTAATCTTTTGGCTGCCGTCCTAACCGTTGACTTTGAACGGCTCGACAGGATAGATTTTGAAAAAGTAACTATAGTTTTTAAAGAGCCGGGCAAACGAAAAAATCCATCTGTGGAGGTAAATAAAAAACAAAAAGAGGGTATGCCTTATTGCGACATTAATTATGCATTAAGGGAGTCATCTAAAGATACACCGGTAATCTACGACTTGGACGCACTAGAGCAAGAGCGTTTTTACCGCGGCGCTCCATCCCGCATGATGAGAGAACGGATTTTTCGGGAGCGGTTTGCTGATATTCGCGAAAGCCTTAATTCCCTAATTAAGGTCTCTTGGTTGTCGGTGCATCGTTACAGTGATGACGGGCGCTCACAAGATGAGCGCAAGTTTGTACCAGCAATTGATCAGAAGCTCCGGGATTTAAATAATAGTCTGGTTCGATATTTTTCCACCCTCACAAAAAAATACGCCGATCATACTTTGGAATTTCAGCGGAAAAGCTTCCTTTCTGTATTGACCCCCGAGCGTTTCGAATCAGTATTCAGCTTCGCTAAAAAACTCGATCTTGAGCAGGAAAAGGGGACGCTAGGTGAAATTTTTCAGGTATTAGGCGTGGAGCCCAGACAATACAATCAAAAATTAAAAGTTCATTTTGAAAAGTTGACCAAGGCAATTGGATCGACACGCGAGAATAGCCAAGCTATCGCAGTGGACGATTTCGCAACTCTATATAATGCTTGGCGAGCACACTCACTAGTTGCTGACTATGAAGAGCTCCAGGGTAAAAAAACAGAGATATTCAAGCCGAGAGACTCATTTCTTGAGATTATAAATGCGCTTTTGGAAGGCCGAAAAAAAATTGCGCTGTCAGAAAAAAATGAGATCACTTTTAGCACTGAAATGAGGCTTGGACATGGCAAGCAAGCTAAGCGAAAAGATATTCTTCTAGAAGAGCTTTCGTCAGGCGAGAAGCAATTATTGATTATTTTAGGCGAGGCGCTATTACAACAATCAGCACCATCAATATATATTGCAGACGAGCCGGAGTTATCTCTGCACGTGTACTGGCAAGAGCAGCTTACCTCGGCAATTTCCCAGTTAAATCATAATGCACAGATTATTTTCGCTACGCATTCGCCTGACGTTGTAGGTATACACGACGATAAAATCATAGACATGGAAGAGATTTTGGCATGAAATTTACTCGAACTCGAAGTGGTCTAAAAAATTTCGGCCTATTCTTTGGCGCGGAAATAACTCTTTACGTCGAGGGAAGATTGCTGACGCAGCTTCCAATCGAAGACCCAACTAGGCCAGATACAAAATTTTATAATGCTTTGTGCTCACAGTATTTGTCAGGAAAAAAGGTAAAGGTAAAACTCACAGGAAATCGAAAAAGCGCACTTGGTTATCATGAGAAAATCATCCAGTCATCGATACCAAACTCGCTCGTTATAGTGGATAGAGACTATGATGGCCTGCTACTAAGTCCTTTGGTTAAACCTAAATTGATCCTGACTTATGGTTACAGTTGGGAGAACGACTTCTGGACCGAACCATTGCTTCTGCATACCTTGAACATTTCTACCGCTTCGGATGCGAGTGCAATTGCTCTTGCATCAACAAAATTACGACGCGTCTTGCGGAGATTATCCAAACTAAGCGCGCTTAATGCCGCCGCCCACATTAACGGTGCGTCTATATTTACTGGCAAGAAAAATTCGAAAGGCTTGAATATTGACGCATCATCAATGTTTCCGATATCTTTATCTGAGTACAGGCGGCTTGCCAACAATCTGCCCAATATGTGCCAAGTTATGAGGGAAGTGCACCGCGCTGCACTACAAGCTAAGCAGGAGAACATTATTCAGGGGCATCTTTTAGAATGCGTATCCCTGTTTTTACTATCATATGTTTACACGACATCAACTAGTAGTACTCTGAAGAATAATACAATCCTAGTTAATATAGCTCTAAGTCTTTTTTCCGAAAATCCCGGCTCATACATCTCACCGGCGGCCGATGATTATTACCGAAGAGAGTTTGCTCGTGCTGTTTGATTTTCGGCAGAAGGAGTGGAGTTATTCATCTGAAAGCATCCAGTCGTCCGAGCCCTGTGATATTTGACTTGGAAGTTTTTTATAATTTATTTAACTCATCGCCCTTCCGACGACTCTTGTTCGTTTGCAGCCAGTGACAAAGGGCTGAAATCAATCCGTAGCAGCCCTTCAATTGATGCACAAAACGGCCAATTACGATCGATCAACCGCGCAAATCGCTGAGATCGAGGCTTCGATCAATGCTGCGCGCAATTTGATTGGCCGGGATGTGATCTTCAATGTTGAACGAGTAAAACAGTATCTCTTGTCCGCTCGACAATTGCCCCATTATGCTGCGAGTCCTCCCGCTGGCCGATGACCTGATTCTGCCGTAGACCAAGAAGGATATCTACTTTTCAACAGAATCGGCCAAAAGCGGCCACTCAAACGACTTCTCTTTAACAAGATTATTCATAAGGTCGCCAATCGCATGAAGCCCGGATTGGAAAGGAAAATAAATTTGCCTCCCCTTCGACTTTCAAGGTAGTAATGCCGACAAGGCGGGTAAAAAAGGAGCAACAACTGGACCAAGTACTTGCATATGATCAGCAAGCGATCCCATAAACTTATGGTAATGATCCTTGAAACCTCGCTCTCCAAGGGTAGAGCGCATTCCATTGATGCTACTTTCTAATCCAGGTCTGACCTCGGAAGGAATATCTAACTGTCGTATAGCAGCAAGTAAATCGTTTAAGGTTCCAACTCCACTTACCTCCGAGGAAGTGGCTTCCTGCGAGACATCTCCAGCGTTACCGGTCGCTAGGTTCTGAATGTTTCCTGTTACATATGTATTGAAGATTTGATGGATCTTTTCCTGTGGAATAGGATTTGAATTCAATTGTGCCTCTCCAGCAGTTGGGTCGGTAGCTTCAATCTCAAGAACAAAATTGAGGACTCGCGTTCGCACAGCATCAAGCGCGGCAACTAATGACGCAGCTGGGATTACTTTCCAAGCCTGCATGCAGTTCATGTTTTGATATATATTACTTCCGACCACCGCCACTAAATTTGGATTCCATGCCTCTTGCAGGGTCCCTTCGCTGCTATTCTGAATAAGGGACTCCATGGCAGCAACTGGCATCGTGAAGTAAGAGCGCTCTAGACCCTCTCTCAACTGTTCTGGAATACTAAATATGGGTATGTCAGCGTTCCGAAGCCCAGAGCCGAAAGCTCCGGAAAAATGCCCCTTAGAGTTAACTTCAACAACGCGATAGTCGGGAAGTTCTTCCGTGGAATCGTAACCAGATAACTCATTCTCCACCCACTCTTTAAACTCACTACTACTAAGTCTAGCCGCAAGAACTTTGCAACGCCGCAGCAGCGAAGCAACATCTGCTTTTGAATCGATGGCCGCGTCCTGAATCTGGCGTAAAAGCGACATCAACAGCTCCTTTTTAGTGTATCTATCAGCCGATGGAAAATAAGAACCGGTCTAGATTTGTAGGAATCTAAATTACCGCAATTTGACGCTACTTACCTAGAGGGAAAACTGGCAATCTTCTCGAAGCAGCCTGTCTTAGGCCCGCCATTCGGACTGCCGCTCGTGCTACTGGCGCGGGTTCCTCAATGAGTCCGGTTCCCCTAGAACTAGAAGCTCACTCCAGCTCCACAGGCTCGCTCAAGAAGTCGATGAGCTTCGCCCCTAACTCCGTGGTCCTGCGGGCCAGAATGCCTTGGCGCGACATGGTTGTGCCAAGGCCATCTGTGTTGATAAGGCCGCGCTGATAAAGGTCTCCCCAGATGACTTTGTAGATCCGCTCTTTGCCTCGGAGATCCGGAAATGCATGCTCAATGGCTTGCGCTATGCCGCCCATGCTCCAGCTACTCGGAAACTCTACTCCATGCTTCTGACTCCATTCTTCAGGGCCGTTCATAAGGCTGAGTAGGCGAATGTGGGTCACCGTGCAGACATCGATAAAATTGAGGAACAGCTGTCTCAGATCCTCTTCTGGGCCATGGCCGATTGCGACGTTCAGCACTGCGTTGCGGAGCGCCTCCAGCTTTTCTTGCTGATGACTTCGTATTGCCAACATCGATGCTTGGGACACGGTGGTGATGAATGTTTCGTTGTGCTGCAAGCCTTGCTCGGTTAGCACACTCTTCTCGATCAGATCGTTCAACGCGTTGCCGACCTGATTCATCCACTGAATCCTTCGCTCATTCATTGGCGTGTCGATGATTGAATTGAAAATTTCAACCCCAGCACCGCCTAGGACGGGCACTGCGCCAATCATGATTCTGGCGACGCGGTGAGCTTTTTCGCCATCTGGTTCAATGATTGGGTCGATCAGCTCGTTGTCGATTTTGTTCATCTGGAGCTCCATTAGGTGGCGGATGGAGCAGACATACCTGATACCTCATCCTTAGCCAAGCGCAATGTGGCGGATGAGGCGGCGGCAGGTTGGACGTGCCGCCTAAAGGGCCACTATTGGCCGATAGCTGCCCGCCACGAACGGCGGATATCGGCCAAAAGCGGACCATCGACATGCTATTAACACCTTTGTGATCTATTCATGTCGGTTTGCAGATTTGCATCGATAGTTGATGGAGTTGGGGCATACCTTGTGCAAATCAGCTCCACTCATGCTTAAAATCTGAATCACGTGCAGTCGGCTGCTTCTGAAGCGCGGCTGGCTGTGAACACTGCGCATTTTCTAGTCATTACCGTATGGAATTGAGTCATGCAACGCATACTTTTAACTATTTATTCTAGCGGCCTGCCTCTGGCAGCGGCTGTACTCGAACTTTAGGCTTTCAGGATCGTTATGCGACCTCACTCACTAAGCACTGCACTTATTACTGAAAATGCTTTTCAACTCGTCGCTTGGAGCGCCGGTGCCAAAGAAGCTCAGAGCCATTTCGTCGATAGCGATGACCATGGCGCATTTGGAGCTACAAAGCCGCACTACGTTTACCGTTTGCAAACTACAATCAGCGAGCTGTTGGTCGTAACTGCTACCAAGATAAGAATTCTCCAGGATTCGCTGAGCAAGCTAATTTTTGATCCGGGGGAGATGGCAAAGGTTGACGCTAACGTCTCGGGAGAGCACCCATCGGCGTATCTGACGAGCAGCCAAGTCCACCTCTCGATCCGGGAGACATGCAATAAGATTATCCACGCGACATCAGTGGCATTCGTAATGCGAAACGCATATGGGCAGACGGAAGAGTTTGCATACTGGTCAGAGGATCTCGCAGGTTTTTGGTTCAGTGGAGAAGTTCGCCTTAAAGGTGAAAACAGAGGTAAGGAGTGGGAAGTTTTACTTAACCCTGCCCAATTTGGTGTCTGTATTGTCGACTACATTAATGAGCTGGAATCGGGTCATGAGATTCATAGGGCGTGGGAATAAAAACCAACAGTTCGCTCTAACCGACGATATCGAAATGTCGCTACTGAAAGGTTTCTGCTTTCTGCGAAGAGCATTTAGGGGGGGTAGCTGTCGTCTCGAGGTAGCTAGCGACCCAGAGCTGACATTCTCGGAGCGCTGGTATCATGCCTGAAGGACAGAAGAGTCCTCCTCTGAGGCTGTTGTGTGTCCCAAAACCGAGTGTTCGATGAGGCTCTCATAATGTAGTGGCATTTAGTTAATTCGAAAGGCAAACTAAAGCTCTTAATTCCTACGGAAAAACCAAGGAGGTTCCGTGAGTCCTGAGATCGTCAATACATATGAACAAATTTCCCAGTTGCCGGCCAAAGTCCTGCCGCTTTTCGCGAAGCACAACATCGACATTGATCCAGATTCGGACCTTCAAAAGATGCTTGATCGCTGTGCTTTAGCGGGTCAAGGAGTCTACTCAAGTGCAGATAAGCTGGAGGTGTGTCGCGCACAGCGAGTCTTGCTTGCCATAGTCGCCTGCAGCGACGAGCCGGAAATTAAAGAGCCGCTAAATCGTATTGCATCGAGCAATCTCGACTTTTGCTCTACTGAACATTCGCTAGGACAAGATGCTGTTTTTGAACTGGAATTCTTGCAATACGTCAGGCATAGAGGACTGACGGCAAGATTGGGAGAGCCTGACATTATCGTAAGCGCTCCATTCGGCGACTATTTTGTCGCGTGTAAGTGCATCAACTCATTAGCTAACTTCAAAGGGCAATTGCGCTCAGGCACCAGCCAGGTCAAAAAGCTCGGTCACGGCTGTGTAGCGTTCAATTTAGAGCGGCAAAGCAAGCTGATACAGCCGTTGAAGGTGGAGCAGGCCAAAGAAGTTAAGGCGATTTTGGACGCAGAACTCAGTGAGTTTTATGCCCATAACACAGAGCGGTTCAATCGTCTGCTGGTGGACGGAAGCCTTGATGGTGTCGTGCTTCAGATTTCTTGCTTCGCGGATATAGCAGAGAGCGGCTTGGATCTCAACGTGTGTACACACACGGTCTTCTACTCTCGTCAGAATCTCCAGGGGGGCGAGGCGCATGATCGTTTTGATGGGTTTAGGCAATCTATGAGAGGACAGATGGGGTGACGCTAGCTTTTCATCGATGAACAGTACGTCCGAGGGATCCCCCTAAAGCTCTCAGAACAAAGCCCGCGCCAAGAGGGCCGGCGCGGGTCATCTGTCAAGCTTTCCCGTATCTGTATTCGTGCCGTTATACGCTCGGTTCGACAGAGAGGGGAACGATTAAGCCACAATTTTGAAATCAGCGGAGTGGCGCGACATGGCATGTGATGATCATTTTTCCCTTATTTCCCTTCAGCTTGGCCAACCCCTGCTTGATGTGCCCAGCGTCTTCGCCAATCGCCCCGCTGGGCATTCCAAGCGTCGTCTCCGACTTAGGTGAAATCTTGCTGTTCATCATGATGCATTAGCTCCATCAAGGCTGCTTCCAGACCGAGTTGATTCTCGTCGATCCTTACCGGCACGCCGATAACGAATAATCCTCAGCAATAGCGTCGACTCATTTCGAAAAAAACAGCATTCACCGGCATCCCCTATGTGCACGGTAGTGATGGATGCTTAGAAATTGCTACAAAGCATTGCATGTTTGAGAGCAAAGCCTTGCTGGCTGGGGCGCGGGCCGCCCAGTCCATCATCGGATCCAGCCAATAGCTGCTTTGGCGGCCAATAGCGGACGTTTACGCTAAGCTCGCTATCGGCCAAATCGGGCCAGTATGCGCTGATCGACACTTGGCACGAGGTCGTTCAAGTCAAGAATCGGGGCGCTGTAATCGATGCCGAAGTCTCGTGACCAGAACGTCGGGAACAGATCTTCATGGATTGATAGTGATCCTTCAGGTCTTCAGCGCTTGCTGAACGATAACCGCGCGGCGAACAACACGAAAATCATTCCGGTGGTGCGATCCATCCAGCGAATCACCTTTTCCCGGCGCAGAAAACCGGACAATGGCTGCGTCGCGCCAATCAACACCAGTGACCAGATCAGCCCGAGCACCACGTGAATGCTCACCAGCCCGAACGTCCACGGCACCAGAGGTTGGCCTTGCGGAATGAACTGCGGCAGAAACGACACGTAGAAAATCCCGATCTTCGGATTCAGCACATTCCCCAGCATGCCCTTGAAGAACCAGTTCGTCCCTGGCTTGCCGTCGGCCTCGGTCGGTGCCAGCGAACGGCGAGGGCGCAGCAGCATGTTCAACCCCAGCCACGCCAGATACGCCGCGCCGCAATACTTCAACAGGTTGTAGGCCAGCTCCGACACCGCGATCAATGCCCCCAACCCAAATGCCACCGCCGCGCCCCATAACAGGCAACCGGCGTTGATCCCCAACGCTGCACGTAAGGCCTGCTGCTTGCCTTCAACGGTGGCGGTGCGGAGCACCAGCGCGGTGTCGAGGCCGGGTGTCAGAGTCAGCAGCGTGGCAGCGAAGGTGAAAGCGAGTAGGTTGTCGGCGATGGACATGGCGCGTGGGTTCCCTGTGCTGGATTGGGGAACGGTAGCGGTTTCAGGCTGGGAGATCCAGCAGGGAAATCAGGCACGGTTCGATGCGGTCGGGGTGTATCTCGAGGATCGCCAGCGTGACCGGCAACTTGAAGCGCCGAGGGCCGGCGCTGCCGGGTTTATGTAGAGACGGTTATCGTGCCATTCGATGCGAGGTTTGTGGGAATGGCTGGTGATGATGAGCCTGATGCACGGATCGAGCTCGACGGGGACGTCGGCGATGTCGTAGACGAGCCTGGGAGCCGGCCACGTCGTCACTAATGCCGAGGAGCTCTCGGCAGCAGGGGGCTGCTACTGACCGTGTTATACCTCTCGCAACCGGCAGCTAATGGTCGACTCCCGCCGGCCAGAGCTCACTCCGTGCGCTGGTCAAATCCGCTTCAAACAACTGGTCAAGTCGAATGCAAATGGGTGGTCAAGTCCATCCAATTACGCACATGATTACCTGTGTACAAAAAATGGCCACCCGAAGGTGGCCATGCAGTCATGCAGCAATCAATTGTCTTGCGAGTGCCATTTCAACCGAGTCCCCATCCTGGTTTAACGAATCAAGGCCCGAATCAGGAACATCTCCCGACGTGCTTTGCGCCACGGCGATCTTTTTGGCCATCAGCTGCAGACAGGTGATCTGAGAGCTGTTGGCATAGCCAAAGAAAATCACCCGCACGGATTGCTTCTGCCCAATCCGCCAAGACCGCCGAGCTGCCTGTTGAAGGGTGTACACGTTGTACCCCGTCTGCAGGAACGCGATGGTCGGAAAGTCGAGCAGATCCAGACCGGTCTTAACCAGCTCCGGGTTGGTGATCAGCACATCGATCCCACGATCTACCTGGTCGAGAATCCAATCCTCGCGCCTGGCGGTATCGACTGACGCCCTTAACACCGCCACCTTCAAACCGGCCTGTTCCAGCAACCGTTTGAGACGTGAAGTAGTGTCACGAGTGCCGCTGTACACGGTGTAGACCAAGACTTTGCGGCCTTTGGCTTTTTCCGTGAGGCAGAGGTCGAGCAGTGCCTGTTCCTTGGGCATACGTTGCTCATCTGCAAAGATCGACGGCACAAAAGCCAGCGTGTCCTTGCTGCGTGGGTGTTTGACAATCTCCGGCCGGAAACAGCAGTCTGGCCAGGCCAGCAATACGTTGAGTACAACCCCCAGAAGGGTCGTATCTCGGCGTGCCAGTGCCTGGCGAAGCTCCTGGGTCAGTTTTCCTGCCAACTGCTGATAGGCTGAAGCCTGTTCTGCAGACATGGCTCTGTCGATGAACTCCTCTTGGTACGCCGGCAACACGTTCCCACCGATATCTTTGAGTTTCAGGAACACGGTAAACGGCAGTACGAACCGGTGGATGCCTTTTGGACCGAAGCCTGGGGCCTTCACCGTTCGCACCGAGAGTTTTTTACCCTTGGCGGTTTTGTGTGACTCGTTATCTCGCTCGGTGTAGATATCCTTCAATACGCCGTGATCCCGCATGAACGACATGGCCGCAGGGGCCATGCTGCCGCGTGCGTTTGGTCGATAACCGTCCTCGATCATGCGGCGGGTAAGGATCCGAAATAACAGATAAAACAAGTCGTCGGCATAACCGCCCATAAGCGTACCGGTCAGCAAAACACACTTGCGTGCTTTGGCTGCCAATACGCCCATGGCCTGGCCCTGAGCCGAACCACTGTTTTTGTACTCATGGCCTTCGTCCACCACCAGCAGGTCGAAATATCCATCAGGTAAGTAGCGCTTGATGAATTCAGTGGGTTGGTAACCGCCTTCACCAAATCCAAACTCGATGTTGGCCATGGCACGTTCCATACGCTTGGCCTGACGGTCGTTGAAGATGAAATTGCCTTGAGCGTCCATCAGGTTGATGAACTCGCTGACGTTATCGATCAGCATCGAGGCGAGAAAGTCCTCCCCGAAGTCGTTCAGCAGTCTGTCAGCGCGCACTGGGCCAATGGTCGGAATACGGCACATTGACTTCAAGATGGTTGCTCGGCGCGTTCCGCTTTCAGTTTTGCCTGGGCGCATCAGCGTCCAGAGTGGGCCTTGGCAATGAGGGCAGCTACGACGGCGTTCCTCTTGGTGAAACTCTTCGACGGTTAGCCGGTTGCCTTCCTGATCCTCCAGCAGCCGTCCGCAGTCGGGACAACCGGCAAGGTGATGGTTACCACCCGCACGCCGCGGCCAACACACCGAACGCCAGTGAAACCCCATCCGCATGCGCACGCGCCCGAGGATGAAGAACTCCTGCCGCCCGTCGTAAGGCTCGTTCAGTTGGTCGCGCAGCTTGAGCAACTTGACCAGGCTGTCGGGTCCGTTGAGTACCCAGACGCGTGCGTCTGGGATGGTTTCGAGAATCTCTCGCCGCCACTTGTAGACCAGGTGTGGAGGCGAAACGATCAGGGTGCGGCGATAGCCGGCTTTGTGCATGACGGCGGCTACAGCGATGGCCATCATGGTCTTGCCAGTGCCCATTTCCGCGTTGATCACTGCAGCCTGCTCGTTACGATCCAACAATAAAGCTGCAACGGCTTGTACCACTTCGGCCTGAGCGGAGAATGGCTGACGTTTGAGTTCATCCATCACTCTTTGCCGGGCTGGGTTGATGTGACCGGCGTAAACAGGTGGATTTGATCGGTTGAGTGAGTCCAGCAGCTCATCACCGAACTCGTCGATGAATTCGGTTAGTCCGATGGAAAGAGGTGAAAGTGGGGTATGTGATACGTCGTTCATGGTTGTTTCTCCTGGAAGGATAAAACAGGGCATGCACGACACCCCTGGGGGGTATGGTGAATACCCTGGGGGTTGGTTAAGGGAAGGCCTTATAGGCTGGTAGAGAATCAGTAGTCCGATGGTAGCAACAAGGTGGTTACGCTTCGGTCGGCTTCAGTGATGATCCAGAGCCGGGTTTCATCCCCGGCGTCGATGTCGTAGCTTGAGAACAGACGCTCTCCAGTAGTCAGGGCTCGCTGGTTACTGCTCCAGTCTTCCTGGGGCAGCTCCCCCCAGTCGCCGGAGAAATGCCGTCGCAAGTAGGTGCTTGGATCGAGGTGGCCAAGTTCCACCAAGTGGTGTACTGATTGGGTCAATACCAGGCGTCCGGCTTCAAACGTCACGTGTGAGGTGATGTTCGAGGTTACCGGTGCAATCGGTTTGTCAGGTTCAGGTTGCGGATCTGCCGAAGAGCTGATGGTGACAACGCGTCCTTGGTTGGCAGAGCCTGGCGTCATGTCCCATGCCCTAATGATGGGCACGAAACGATCGGTCAGGATCCTTACCTCAGAAACGTTGCCGTCCTCGTCTTCGGTAAACTCGGTCTTGCGAACCTTGTCTTTGTAAGTATCGCCTTTGAGCACCAGCACTCGACCGGACTTCGAGGTAACGACGCCTGATATTGCGCCGGCAGCCAGGGCTAATGCCAAGTGCCACCGTGACAGCTCTCGTACTGGTGGTCGTGGTTGAACACCCGTTTGACCAAAGTGCAGTGTGAAGTCTGGCCACATACCGCGAAGCTGTTTGACTTCAGAGCTGAGCTGCTCCGGTTCGAGGCTGATGCGATAGAAGTGCTCCAGTTCGCTGGTCGACGACAGGACCCTATAGGGCTCCCAAGACCAACTCTCAGGTAAAACTTCTGCATTCAACGTCCCGGCGCCGATCGCCTGAAGTCGTGCGCGTACGTATTTGACTTCTTGCGGTCGAGCCAGGTCTTGGCGGCGGATTCGTATACCGAATATCACCACCTGCTTGAAGGTTGGATCAGCGGCGTTGTAGATCCGCAGTTCAGTGAAGTGATTGCATAGCCAGCTGCAGAGTTCGTCGTCCAGCACATAGTGTGGAACGATGAACACCAACACGCCGCCGTACTGCAGCAGTGGAAGCGTCCGTTGATAGAACATCTTCTCCAGACGCCGGCGTCCATTGCCCTGGTACTGCGAAGCGCCAGAGTGATCCGCGACCAGATCGCCGTAGGGTGGGTTAAGCCAGAGCAAGCCAAAGGCCTGGCGGCTGATCATAGTGTCCATGAGGTCGCTGTGCAGCACGCGATCCAGCAGCGTCCTGCAGTGCTCAGCACGCTCTTGGTCGTATTCAACTGCGAATGTATCTGTGCGGTCTCGCCCAAGAAAATGAGCTGCTTCGGCCAGGGCAACCCCTTCGCCGGCACATGGATCGCAGATCCGCATCTTGCCGGTGGGAGAGGGGGCCAATGCCTGCAGGGTCCGTTCCAGAGTCGTTTCGTCGGTAGGGTAGTAGCCATTGCGAGCGAAGTTGCGCGCCAAGCGTGGGAACATCAAGGCCATGATGAGGCTCCTGATTCGAGGCTCAAAACTGAGCGTGGGTTGAGAGAAGCCCCTGGCGGATCAGATCACCCAGGGCGGGTTCAAGTACGTCGAGCTGCAGCGACAAACGCCAGGCCGAGATAGCGCCTAACGATCCCGGTAGGGACTGCAACATGTCGTGTTGGGTGAGCACTTCCATAACTTCGTTATGCCAATGCGGTAGCAGCGGTAATGGGCATGTATCCATGACCAGGGGCCGAAGCTTTTGATGAGGCGATTGCCCGTCCTGTAGAAGGGCGTAGGAGAAGTGGTTGGCCCGGTCTGGCTGCGCGCAGCGCCGGTCGAACAGCCAGAGGTGTACCAGGCTGCCGAATAACGTCCCGCGAAATTGCCGGGTGGTTCGTTTCTCCAACATGTCGACGTTGGGGAAGACTGGAAGACTCCGGCCGTCGACGACGATATGAAACTGGTCCAGGCCGTTTTCAGCAGAGCCGAGGGTCAGTCTTGCCAAGAACTCCTGCAGTGCCGTGTCACGGCCCCAGGCCGAGAGAAACACCAAGTTACGCTGCTCGTCGCAGGCACAGGCATCCACATACAGATCAGGACATTCATCAACCTGATACAGTCGTGTGAGAGAAGGTGTGGACATTGAGCATCCTCCGGATCGGAGGGCAGCCCCGGTCCCAGAAGGGCAGGACGCTGCCCCTCTGGGTTAATGGTAGGTGGTTTAACGATCGCGCTTGAATGAGCGGGTGTGTGGATCGAAGCTTGTGGTCGTGTCGCCTTGGAACAACGGCGATTGACCAATCATTCAGAGATTTACCCGGTACAGGGGGCGCAGTTGTAGGGCAGCGTTCGCTTGCGTTTCTGTCAGTCCGATTTCGGTGAAGTGCTCGTGCATTTCGTCATCATCGGACACTTCGTTGTTGGTCAGTTGGCCTTCGACGGTCAGCAGGATGTGTTCACCGATGTCTGAGAAAATAGGATTCATAACGTGCTTCCTTGGTGGTGTGGCTCCCGCAAGCTGGGAGATTGGCAATTCCAGGTTTGTTGCTTGAAGTCCAGCACATAGCCAAGCTCGCCGAGGCGAGTGCATTGCTGACGTAAGAGCTGACGGTCAACGGTGGTGTCAAGTTTGACGGCATGCCCCAGTGGCCAGATCGTGCCAAACAGTACCGCGTCTAGCTCTGTGGCATTTTCCGAGCTGGGTAGTGGCATCCCAAAGGGGGCATCCTCTGGTGATGACGGTTTATCGAAGTTGCTTACAGTCGTTGTGATGGGGAGCGTTTTGCGCTGTCGCGCTGGCTTTGTTTGAGTTGAAGACGATTCTTCATCTATGGGATCTGGCTCGCTGGGTGAAAGCTTGGCAGCGTCTTCCGCCGTCAAGTTGTCCACGTCGTCGAGACTCATGCTTTCGAGCTTGGCCCGGATCTCAACCACTAACCGGCCGGCGGTTGAGTAGTACGAGGGGCGTATTTCAGTGATGAGGAAATCACCTCTGTATTTGCCTTCATCGTATTGGTCGAGAAGCGCGTCTTTGATAACGAACTCGCCGATTGAGGTGGATAGCCGGCCGACGTTGAAGTCGCCATTGCGGCCGCTGATAGTGCGGATGGCCAACTGGCCTGGGATGTTGATCATGGGCAGCTCCACACTGCATGGGTGTAAGGCTACGAGCATTACTCGCACAATGAAAAAAGCCCGACAGTGTCGGGCTTGGGGTGGTGCAGTGAGTTCAGAATGGTTTATGGGCAGGAGGTATGGGTTTCTTCCTTGAGTGAGATGTAGAGGTAGAAAGCGCCAGGTGGCGATTCAATTCTGTCAATTTTCAGGTCCAACCAAACTCGATCTGTGCTGTTGCCGGCGGGCAGCAGCCGATAAAGGCCGAAATGGATCAGATCGCTGTCAGGTTGCAAATTCAGCTCTCGGTAGGCCTCCAGGACAACATTGCCTAGTCGCTCACTGATAACAGATACATCCTGTGGGTTTTCAATATGCACCGCTTCTTGCCAGGCCCGAGGCGTTAAAACGACCGGGAGTTTGAGCAAGTCAGACGACACGAGGTTATTGGTGTTTTGCATGGTTTACTCCAGGTGAGAAATCACCTGGCCCGTACGGGAGGTGATTTCCCGTAGGGTGTGTTTTGGACGTTGTGGCGTGAGTGCCAGAAGCCGTCAGTGTTTTAGGTTGTTAGCAATCGTCGAAATCGTCTGGATCTGGATGCAGATCAACACGACTGCGAGCTTTCCAGTACTCATCGAGGAGCCCGAATTCCGTAAGCATTGGGTTAGCTTTTGGAGTGATTCCAGTAAGGACGTCTATCTCTGCCAGGATACTGATCTTGAACGACGCTTCATCCCGAAGGAATTGAGACTCAAGGTATCTTGGGCCATCCTGTGTATCGAGGGCTGTTTCGATTGGAAGTTTTTTTTCCAAATCAGTGTAAACGCGAGCTTGAGCGGCAAGTAGACCGATCTCGATCAGCAGCTCCAGGCGTGGGACGAAGTGCATCATGGTGGATCTCCTAGGTTCGGAAATCACCCATCCCGAAGGGAGGTGTTCCCTTCGAAATATCAGAATTGAAAGGCACCCCGGGGGATGCCTTGTTCTCAATCATGCGGACTGACGCATTTGCGCGTCAGGCTGTTGTTGACCATCTTCCGAATTGTCATCAGCGTTACCTTCCTGGTTTGCCAGGAGCTCAGCAGAGTCTTTCGGTTTGGCTTGGTAGACAGTATCGCCATCGACCTTGATCCAGCCGATAAAAAGAAGACGTCCTTTGAGGCTGGCTCCAGGTTGACCCTTCTTATCGCCCTTTTCATAGATAAAGCAGTCGGTCCAGATGTCACCGATACGGAAGCTCACAAGGACCTTCTTTCCTGCATCAACAGCAGCTTGGCTACGACGAATCAGCTTTTCAGCTTCGGCGCCGACGACATTGCAGTCGATGTAGGAGTACTCGGTGTCGTTAGACGAACCGCGTAATGCAGCAACAGTGACAGCCATGAATGGCTTGCCCTTGCCGCGTGGTTTCACCTCACGGATACGGTTGAGATAACCAATACCAGTGGTGTGCAGGTCGAAAAACTTGGTTTCGTTGGTTTGAGTAGTGCTCATGGTGATTCTCCAATTTCGAAATAGCAGAAAGCGGAGAAACACTTCGCCCTTGGGGGAAAGTATTCCCCGCGAGGGTGGGTAGAGCAAAAGGGGTTGCTTAGTGCAGCATGAACTTCACTGCGGTGATAATCACACCGGCAGTAAATGACATCATGACGCCCATGCGCAAAGTGAGTTTGAGTTCGACCTGAGCGATATCAGATTTCAGTTCAGTTCGAAGAGCGGCAATATCAGCCTTGGTTGCGAGTAGCGATTGCATGTCGGTCTCCAAAGCTTCAATAACTGCATTTGCTTTCTGTTCCGGAACGTTGATCGAAATCAGCGCTTGGTAGAGAGCCAGTTCGGTTTTCATCAGACCTCCAAAAAATTGAGAGGCCTGCCCTGACGGGAAAGGCCCGTCATGGGTGGGAAAGGTGCTTCCATCGACAAAGTCGACTGATCGCGCTACCGGAAGCTATGGCGATCTTGGGAGTGGATCAATGCGGTAAACCGCATCGTAGTCTTTCGGATCCAGACTACATGGGCATGTTGCTGACGACGTCAGCTATACATGGGTACAGCATGAAAAATCCTGTTGCTGATTGTCAAGCCCCAGGTGAAGGGTTTCAGAGAAACCTCCCCAGCGGGAGGTTTCCTGCTGGGGTGAATGAAAGAGGTTTAGCAAGCAGCAGGTGTCAGCTGTTGAGCCTTGCCTGGGAAGCGCCGTTTGCGCGCCGGCTTTTCGACCTCACGAGTATTAGCCTTGTACCAAAGATTCAGATCAACACCTTTGGCACGGACCATGGCTGGCAAGTGATCCATTTCACGAACCATGCTGTCAGAAACGCAGGGTGGTGGAAGCTGCCCGTGAGATTTCGCCTGCGGCTGATCTGCTGGACGTATGTTCGACTTCTTCATGGCACGCAAAAACTCTCGGGCAACAACGCCGAGTGCAAAACCGAAATTATAAGTGAGTTTGGACATGGTGATTCTCCTGCAGGTTGAGATGCGGAGAAAACACTGGCCCTGTGGGGAAGTGATTCCCCGCGAGGTGAGTAACATCAGATGCTTCTATCGACGATTGTCGACCGACCGCGCTACCAGAAGCTCAGCGGTCTTGGGCGAATCAACACGATTGACGTGTCGCAACCTTAAAGATCCTGGTTGCCTGGGCATGATGCCGACGACGTCAGCAAAGCACGCTCATATAATCGAGGGGGGATTGAGAGGTGTCAAGCGGGGAGGGATATTTCGGTGAGGTCAAAGCAGATCGAATTTTGCAGGAGAAGCTACCGAGAGTAGCTGGGTCAACAGTCACTCTCGGATGTAGTACTAAGCGTCTTTCAGAAAAAATACCACCTGTGTGGGATAAAGGCGTCATCGATCCCTGGGCTGTGATCTGAACGTCTCACTTCCTACACCTGGCCGATTATCGTGGCTGAGGCCAGCAAACATAAGGCACGCATCCGCGCACAAAGGGAGCCCTGCGTTTCGCCGGCGGGCCACCGGCAGGGAAAAGCAGCTACCAAAGGGTAGCCTGATAATCCTTCGCAAGATCATCAGGCTACCCTTTGTGTGAGCTTTAAAAAATGTGGGCCACAACACCAGTGTGGCCCTGAGATTACTGTGCTTCGAACCTCATCAAAGCCCTATGTGCCTTTGAACTCGCAATTCACGAGTTAGACGGCTGCGTGTCTGGCTTGAACAGGGAGACACAGGGAAAGCTTTGAACCAGATCCGCACGCCCTTCCCGGAGCTCAGCGTGCTTTGGGGATGGAGATGAGGCGAACCGCATCTCCGGGCGCTACTGATGACCGCCAGTAGCCAACGGGGTGGAAACGTTGTTGCGTGCATTATGTTGTTAGGCTGGTGGATATGCAACATAGCCAGTGTTGACCTGGGCTTTGGTCAGTTCACTGCAGTGACGGCACCATCAGGTACTGCAGATGGAATAGGGATACCGGTCACTCCAGCTTTCGGGGAGACAAGCACTCCCGCGCGATTTACACCAACGGTAGTCGACTGAGTCAGATCGACCAGCGTCGATGGCATCCCCGCCGGCGCCGTGCCGTTGTAAAAGGTGTAGGTTGTTCCGGCATTGATGTAGGCCTCAATACCGAGCGGTTTCAAATACCACATCGGTAGGTTCAGTGCAGTGTCGTCAGGCTTTCCAGAGAAGCCAGGATTGGACTGCGCAAACCCGGCGGCAGCCGATCGGTAAACAAGAAAGTTCCGTCCAAGTGAATCAACTGAGGCGAAGTCGGAGGCGGTTTGGGCCCGTTGCTGGGTTTCCATCAAGATCCCCGTGGCAATGATCAGAATCATCAAAACAGCCCATTGCAGTGTCATATTTGGTGATCTCTACGCTTGCGAAGGACAGCAAAACAGGCATGCAATGTTCTCATTCATCTTTGTAGCAAGAATAAGAGACGCACGGATTGCAGCCACCGATGGCAACGGCAAACTGGGTATTTGTTCGGTAGCCCACTGGACAACTGCATGAACCTGTATATGGATTTGGCCCAGGGCAGCCGCCAGCCGTATGCGTGGCTGTCCAAAATGAACCGCCCCATCTGCCTGCGCCGCCTACACCTTTCCATACGCCGTTCTGACAAGAGAGCACTATTCCCACTGCACTCTTTGCAATGAGCGTGCGATCGCTGCAGGCGGAACCTTCTGTAGCAAGGCCCCCGACGGAGATGAATTCGTTGGTGGCGATTCGATCGTAGGCCGTTATTTTGCCGGTTGAAGTGATCTTCCCACCCCAGAGCTGGCCGCCGGTTGAGAAGTTTTTGTCGTTGTACACCTGGACCCAATCGGGGCTGTTCTGATAGATACCGCCTCCCCATTTTTCGCTGTACCAGCCAGTGTCGCCCCGAGTTCTGAACCATCCACCCGTGTACGTTTCGCCCGTGACGTTCGCGGTCGCCGCGTTCACATTCGCGGTTGCTGTGACGTTGCGAGCTGTCACGTCGGCTCCAGTCGTAACGTTGCCAGAGGCGGAGATGCTCCCTGCATTATTAATGTTGTGGTTGCCCATACCAAGGTCAGTATTCATCGTGTTGAGCTCAGGATGATTTGGCACAGCATTTCGATACAAGTAATCGTTGGCCAAGGCGCCGTCCATGAGAAACAGTGCACTGGCAGTGTGGCCTGGCCCAGGCGCAATGGAGTAATTACTGAGCGCGACTTGCCAGCCACCGCGGATGCCTTGAACGACGTTAGGGTTGGTTGTAGATATGAAACCACCAGGTCCTCCAAGGTTTTCAGCAATGGCACGCACACCCATTTCCGGAAGCGTCTGTCCGCCCGTGGTGACCACAATCGCTTCTAGCTGATTGGGATTGGGTTTTCGAGCCAGGCCTAGAATGGTCTGCCCGAAAACATTGGTAGAGCTGAAACCCGCTGGCAGGTAGTTGGTACTGATGAGCATCGGCACCGTAATTTGCACTGGCACGGTAGCCGACGCATTAGCGAGCACTACGTTGAAATTGTCCTTCAAGTACTTGGCCTGGGCCTCTGAAATAGTTCGCTGCTGATCGGCCGCAATTCGATAGTCCTGGCCATCCATTTGTTTGATTTGCCAAACCATCGCCAAGGTCACAACCACACCAAATACGAGCAACCCGATTGCCATATCCAGGCTCAAGAAGCCCTGTTGTTTAGTTTTACTGGTCATTCCAGAGGCTCCTTGATGATTGGTGAGCGATATCTTGTTCCAGCAGTGTGATCTTCCCTGCATGGACTTTCTCTCGAATGCTGGCACTGTCAGAACCCGTGAAGAGCAGGCTCTGCAGTGTCAATCGACGAGTGCCCTCACTGCCCGACGACAAAGCCTGGTGAACGACGGCTACAAGCCCTTTGGAAAGTAATTCACGGGCGTTACTCAGCAGGGGCTGCGCTAGGGCTGATATACGCTCAATACCTTGAGTGACGCTGCCGGCATGGCCGGTGCAAATAATTAGGTGCCCGTTGATGGACGCCTGAATGACTTGTGCGGCGGTTGCACTGTCGCGAATTTCACCGACAAACAACAAATCAGCTCGGGTGCGCAATGCCAATATCAACGCCTCCTCGTAGCCGCCCATCCTGCGTGAGACTGGAACCTGGATACAGCGTCCATTGCCGTGTTGACCGTTTAAATAGGGTTCCGGTGGGTCCTCTACAGCGACGCAGATTCCCCCCCAGGTTTCAAGACGCGCTTTTACCAGCGAGGCCGCGCTGGAGGTTTTCCCAGAGTCCATTTCGCCGCAGATAAAAATCAGGCCACGGACTGTTTCACTCATCAGTTCGTCCTGGAGGTAATCAGGCAAGCCCAACATGTCCAAGGGACGGATCTGAACCGATGATTTGCTCAGGACGAAAACGGGCTTGCCGTTCAAGTCCAGCAGCTGTGTGACGCGAAGGACTACTCCATCTTCAATCAGAGCGAACTCAGGATCCTTTGTCTCAGCGTATTTCGCTTCACATTGCACACGTAAGCGGTCAAGCGCTGTCCGCCACTCGACGGGTGCTTCAACCCTTCGCGCCTGACCCGGCAGGCCTTTAGCGTCGGCAAATCCGTCTCCCAGATACAGGTCGACGAATTCTGCTTCGGAGATCACGCTCACACTGGACTCCTTAGTACGAAGTCCAGGCGATGGTATTGGCATCCGATGAGCAACTGGTCGCAGCGGCTACCGCTGTGATTTCGCCGGCAATGGCGGTACCACCGTTGATCGCCGTCGTGGTCTGTTTGTCCTTGGCCATGTTGGACGCAAGCGTGATGCAGGCATTCTTGGGAAGGTTGGATTCGGTGATGGTGAAGGTCATACCATTACTGGTCACAGTAACGGCGCCGTTCCAACGGTTGGATAAAGCGTTGCCATTAATGCTCATGCCGCCTGTGGCCTCCAGGTTGATCAAGGACGGGGCCAGGTTGGTACCGGCCGTTGCGTACCCAGTTGTGCTTTTCAGCCTTTTGGTATTGCTCAGCAATGTACCCAGGTTGCTCTGTTCGATGGTGACGTCCGAGCTGCCGAACGTCCTGTACCCCATGAACACGATAAAACCGAGTGCCACGGCGATCAGCATCAGCCAGAACATCCCGTCCAAGGAAAGGAATCCGCGCTGGTTTTGGCGGGTATTTGTTCTCATCTTTACGACCTCATTTGGGTTTATTTAAGGGTTTCAGTCACATTGCCGGCCAACTGGAAGATGCCGATCACTACCAGAATCATCATGATTCCCATGGCCATCGAGGACACCCCAATAAGCGACTTCGCGATGGCCTCGACACGCTGGAGCGTTTGCTCCAGCCAGCGGTTGGAAAACCTTTCCATTGATTCGGCGAAGCCTTTGCGGGTGGCGAGCACTTCAAGAAAATGCATGGCCATTGGGTCTGGAAATTCATGGCCAGCAAGTTTCAAGGCGGTACCGAAGTTTTTGCCGGCACTGACACCGTAATGAATGGCGCTCAACCGTTCCTTGAGCCATGGAGATGCGTTGCGCTGCAGCGACTTCAATGCGTCGAGCTGGTTGATGCCTGAGCGCAACATCACGGCCATGTTGAGCAAAAAGATGGAACCGTGAAGCGCCTTGTAGACCGACCAAGGGGGAAGGTGCTCTGCTCGGACTCTCAGTACCTGGAGCAATTTGTTCAACTGTAGCTTCCATGACGGGCTGGCGGCCGTGATCTGAAGTCCGCAAAACACCGGCAGGGTGAAGATCGATACGAGGATGAAGATGACGACCGCGATCAGGGTCACCAGTCCGTAGTGGGTCACGAAATTCGATAGGGCGTAGAGAAACGCCGGCACACCTGTCCAGGCATCGGGATTGGAGCGCTTTGTCATTGAAGGCACCATCCACGCGGCGATCACATACAGCAGCGCTGCCATAACGCTCCACACCACCGAAGGGTAAACCGTGGCTGAGGCCACCAGCTTGCCGATCCTCTGGCGTACTTCAATAATCCTCACGCAATCCCTAAAGGCCTGCACCAGGTTGCCGGTCTCTTCCCCGGAAGCGATCAGTGAGTTTTCGTCATAAGGCACCCAGCCTTCGCATGAAACGCTGAACGACTTACCTCCTTTGACCGATTGCGCGATTTCACGACAGGCAATCGATACGGGATGACGTTTTTGGCCGTTATCACTGAAAGCCCGCGCAACAGTATTCAGGGCATCTTCAAGTGAAACGCCATCCCCATGGATGCCCATGAGGCTCTCATAGAATTGGATTCGCTCGTTTTTGCCGAACTGTTTGGCGTAGAAGGTTTCTGCCCAGCGGTTCAGCACCGCTCTGATTTCACTCAGCATGGGCGAGCTCCAGGGTTTGCCGGTCAAAGTCCAACGGCCCGACCATCATTTCGGCGTGACGTGGATCTACCAAACCTTCTTTTATCTTGAGGATTGTGTGGGCAGTTTTGGTGATACCGCCCATTTCCTTCACCCAGTATCGGCGTGCTGCACTGGCCCCTTTTGTATTGAAAACGTGCATGAAATTGTTGTCGGTGATGAGCGCCTCCGCGGCTACCGTACGATCAACGACGCCCAAACCTTTGCAGTGTGGGCATCCAGAACCTTTGAGGTAGGTCAGGTCGACCGCGTCCAGGCCGCGCAGGCGTTGCACCAGTGCACCGTTGAGCTGGTCCAGATGAGCAGCAGCAGGTACACGACAGTGAGGGCATAGCACGGGAAGCAAGGACTGATTGACGATGCTGGTCATCAGTGCGGGATCTGTCACGAGGTAGCGGTCTACCCCCATGTCGATTAGCCGCTGAAGCCCTGCCACTGAGTTATTGGTGTGCAATGTGGAGGACACCAAGTGCCCGGTCATCCCACCACGGAAAGCCGCTTGGGCCGAGGCCAGGTCTCTGATCTCCCCATACATCAGCACGTCCGGATCGAGTCGCATCGAGTTGGTGATGCCGTCGCTCCAGGTTTCTCCTGCGCCTAAAGGGGACTGGTTGGCCATGATTGGATATTCGGGCGGATCCTCCATGGTCAAAATGTGTTTTGTGCCACCGCACTCTTCATAGAGCAGGTTCAGGTTGACCTGCTGAGTCTTGGATTTGCCGGATCCTGTGGGGCCGGTGACCAAGTTCACGCCATAAGGAAAGCTGCGGATACGGCTAAACGCCTCAATTTGCTCGAGGAGAAAACCGAGAGCCTCAAGGGTCATTTTGGTTTTGTCGTCATACAGCAGACGCAGAACCATCAGAGGACCTTCTACGAGCGGCCTGGTGGCAACCCGGGCACCAAACAGACCAAGTTGATCCACGTAGGATCGTTTGATACGTGCGTCCTGGCTGACTTGTGGCTGGTAGTGGTCTTTCGCAACATCACACATGCTGTTATAGAGGGATGAGCAGAGCTCAAGGCCCACCTGACTTTGATGCTGCTCTGCCTCCCACAACAGCCCGTGGATGCGAAAGAAGATCTTGGTGATGTCGTGGCCCACAACAAAGTGAACATCGCTTGCATTATCCCGATGTGCCTTGCCTAGCAGTTGTACCACCTGCGCCTGGCGTTTGGTCTCGGTGGTCGAGAGGGCTCTGCCATTGGCGTCGTCATTCGCCTGGTAGAGCGCCTTGATCGTGCTCATCGAGCAGACCTTGACCGCAAACTGATGATTTTTGTGTTCTAACTCATCCTCGAAAGCCATGACATAGGGATCGGTTTGATGCTGGGCAGACACATAAAGGATTCCATCGTTGGTCAGTGCGCACAGCTGACGTAACTCCGGTTTCAGCTCGAACGATCCGCCAGGCGCAGTGAGCAATTGCTGATGCGAATTCAGCAGCGCGGCAGCGGCCTCATCGAGAACTGGTTCCGCTTCAGTTTGTATTTCAGTCAAAGTCGTCATTGGCTCGCACCTTCACCGTTGTCCTTGGATAAACCCGGGCAGCGTGCTGGCTGACGGGATACTGCCGGAGACCGGGTTGCTACTACTGGAGGCGCTTCCCGGTGGAACATTGGAAAACCCGAGGGGAAAGCGCTTGCCATCACGTTCCAGTGTCACGCTGTCCAGGGTGAGGTTCGCCACGCGGTAGCCTCCTGGGAGTTCCCGCGACGAGGCGTCAGCGTCCACTTCAAATCCGCTGCTGTAGAGCAACGTGGCACGAAGCCGCCTTGCGGAGCCGAATATGGCTTTAACGACAGGCAGTTCTTGCTGGGTATCGGTAGCGCGTGTGGCGGTAATAGGGGGTGGGAGTAGGCCTTGAGGTACGAATGAGGCTGGAGACTGAGCGGTTGAATGGTTGTCTTCGCCATTGATTGACCGCTGAGCCTGAGCCCTTTCCGCCTGCGCTTTGAGGAGGATCGTCTGACTTTGAACGATGGCCAGCTCTCCTACGTTGACACCGGCCAGGTTGCTTTCTGCAGCGAAGCTCACAGAGGAGCCAAGAGCAATCACGGCGCAGATCAACTGCAGTTTTTTATTTCGCATAAAGGTCACCTGTTACTGACCAGATAAGATGGCCAGCCTGATACTCGGTTTTGATTTCACTCAGCCGTAGGCCTTGACTGGGGGCACTGGACAAAGAGTCCAGTGGCGTAATCCCGGTGCTGTAACGCAGTTCGAATAGCTTCCACTGAGGTGGAGGAGGCGGTGGTGGAGCAGGCTGACCAGGTACTGCCGGCGGGATCGGAACAACGACCGGCATCTCTTTCAAAACGGGGTTTTGCCCGAAGCTATTCAGCCAGGAAGATAAGTTCGCCAACATGACGATCGCTTCTTCGAGCGGTTCGTCGCCTGCAGCCGGTAAGGAAATGTCGAGCTTCAACGTGGCCGAGTTGCCCTCGTCAAAAAAGGCTGGCCGATCAGAATAGTGGCCCTGAGTGGCCTGTATCAGTTCATCGGCCGTGCTATTGCCCGTGCGCTTGTACGATGACAAGACCTGTGTGCCATCGCAGATCGCCTTCGTGAAGAGCCATCCTTTAATGGACAGGGGGGACTGATAAATAACGTTGCTGCAACCCACAAGAAAGTCTGTGACGGAGGGCCGTTTAGCCCAAGGGTGCTCCAGCGCCTGGGGCAACTGTTCCACGCCAGACTCTTGCTGCAACCTGGCTAACTCTGCGAGTCGAAGCTGTTCAGCCTGGAAAGCTGCTTCTTTGGCTATCCGGTCCTGATGACTCTGCCATTGAACCCACGCGATGATGCCGGCAACGATCAGCGCACCAACCATCGTCAGTTGCACCAACTCTGCTTTGGATAACCCAAAGACAAGTGGCCTCAGTCGATACTCACGTTTCAAATGCGAGGGTTGGAGCAGCTCGTCAACGTCGAGCGGTTGGCCACCCATTTCAAATTCTGAAGGCAGGTACTCCTGGCTGAACTGGATGCCCCGACTGCGCTGCTGAACGACTCTCCGACGAACCTCGGCACCGGTGCCGATCATGTCGCATCCGGATATCACGCCTCCTTGAAACACCGCGACAAGGGCGTATTGGTCAAGGTCAGCGTCCGTTCTCCAGGCCGCAATCCACGAGTCCCCCAACTGGCCTGCCAGGGTCGCTGCGAGCGAGTACATGCCTTTGGTGACTTCGTCACTGCGCGCAACGAAACCGGCCTGGATGATGGCCGGTGTTCTGCGAATGGCGACGATATCTAACTGGTGTTCACGGCCGTACTGCCGTGCTTCCTTCATGTGGCCGGTGACGCTGCCCAATGGATGCCAGCGTAGGCCTGTGACGAATGATTTTCCTCTGTGCTGCAGGACCTGGACCCGCGCAGAGCGTGTGCTTTTTGCGATTTCCGCGGCCATGACTTAACCCTTGAATGCGCTGCAACGCAGCAAAGGGCTGGGGCAAGAGCCCCAAGGATCATTGGCGGCAGGAATACTCCGGGCGCTAGGGCTTCCAGTGTCGCTATCAACAACAGGTGTAATCAGCACGACCAGCACGTTGTGCTCCGTGCTGCGGATGCGACTACCACCCAGGCCGAAGAATCCAGGATCACCGACACCGGATTTGGTCGCGTTTTCGCTGTTCTCCTCAAAGCCGGTCAGAACCAACGTTTGGCCGCTGCGCAATTTGACTTTGGGAGACAGGTTCCTGGTGTCGTAATCGACTGTCTGAACGCTGGAGCCGTTGCTGGTGAAGGGCGTGAAGGTGGGTTTGCTGCTCATGCTCAAGGTGACCATCAACAGCAGGTTGTCCTGGTCGATAATGCGAGGAAGCAACATCATGTTGAACCCGCTGGTGATCGTTGCGGGAGTCAGTGATGTGGACGATCCGACCGAGGCTGTTGTGGTCGTAGAGCTCGAGGCAATATAGCTTTGCACGTTACCGACTTGGATAGGTGCAGGCTGTAAGTTCAAAGTTGTGATCGAGGGAGATCGGACGTTTGAAACTCGATACTGTTCAGATAGCGCTTTAATGATCAGATTCGACCCAGCCCAAGGTGACTTGGAGGTATCTAAAACATTGAACGAGCTGGAGACCGCATTAGTGGTAATTCCAGTGGTGGCATTTTTTAGGGAAAAGCCCCACTTGCTGCTCAGGTTAGTGTAAACCGCAGACCAATCTAGGCCTGTTTGATCCTTGTCGGTGAGGGTCACTTCGAAAACTTTGACATTAAACAGCACCTGGCGGGTGATGCTGCGGTTGAGGGAGGCCAAGTACTTCGAAACGTTGGAAAGAACCTCCGGGCGATCGCTTACCGTCAAAGTCCCAGTGGACCGAGAAAGGAACATACGACCCTGCGGCTGCTGGCTTAGCATCGCTTGGACGTTTTTTTCAATGTCCCCGATCAGTGATGTTTTGATTGAGACGGTGGTGCTCTGGTTGCTGCCAGACTCGCCCGACGCGCCTGATGATGAAGATCCGCCACCCCCTCCGGAGCTCCCGCTGCCCGTGGATGTCAGCAAACCGGATTTCACAGTGCTTTCAATGACCTGATCATCACCAAAGGCCCAGACATCGAACGTTT
This sequence comes from Pseudomonas sp. G5001, assembly GCF_013385475.1. NCBI lineage: Bacteria > Pseudomonadati > Pseudomonadota > Gammaproteobacteria > Pseudomonadales > Pseudomonadaceae > Pseudomonas > Pseudomonas sp. G5001. Next base: position 365,015 of record NZ_JACAPZ010000011.1, on the reverse strand, counting down.
TGGTATCGAAGTAGGTGATGTGCACGCTGCGATCATCGGATAAATAGTTCCATGCCAGGCCCTGTTGAGCGGTCACCTGATTCAACAAACCAGACAGCTTGCCGCTGTACTTAACTGGGATTGAACGAGGCGCAAAGAGCCCATCCATACTCGAAGATCGGGCGTTGCTCGGCATGTTGCCGATGACACCGGCTGGCATGAAACTGGACAAGTTATCCGGCGAGGCCATAACCGGAGGCGAATTAGATCCTGCGTTACCTTGATTGCGAATGGATAGGACGCTTGGATCGATCGCATCTGGAGCCACGATGACCGGAACGCCACACTCGCTCGTGATGTAGTTCGCGACCTCTGCGATCCCAACGTTGTAAGAAGGGCGATAAGTAATGTCGCAATCCATAGCCAGCGGCAAACCGCGCTTGGCGACCATGGGTTGCATTGAGACCCAAGGCTTGTCACTAAAAACGACGGTTTCGCGTGCCGGCTCTTGTTGCTGACTTCGCAAGAAGCGGCTGTATTGGGAGGCGGTCGCTGCGTCGTTTTCGGCACGGCTGGCCGACTCATTCACGCGCTGCAGTGAGCAGGAGCTGATCAGAGCCATGACCAGTAATGAGGCTGTGCCTCGAATCCAGAGGCGTACAGTCATCATTTTTTCCTCTCTGCGATGTAAAGCACCAACTGTGCTGGGCTGCCGTCCACGACGAATGACCGAGGGGCTGAGTCGTACAGCGGAAAGATCTCTTTGATAGCCTCTTCAAAGCTGCCTTCGAATCGAAGCGGGGCGTCAATGGGGTAATCCAAGTCGTCGACCTTCCAGATCAGCGTCCATTTGGCCCTTGCTGCCCAGGCTTCCACGGTTTGCCGAAGTGTTGAGCCAGTGGTCGCCGTCCATATCTGGGCCAGCGGCTTTGGAGCGGTTACCACCGCGAGAGCAGGCTTTGGCGCGACTGAGGTACTTGAGGCAACGTTTCCAGACTTCCCAATGCTTGCAGGCTGAGTGGTAGAAGCGTTAAGCGGCGAGTTGACTGCCGGGCTCGATGTGGATTTCCCGGAAGAGGTCGTAATAGAGCCATCCTTGGCGGGCACTGCTGGGGTAGATACTGGGGTTGCAGCTGCAGGTGCTGCAGGAGCGGTTTTGATCGGCGCCGGTGAGGGTACGGCGGCGACCACAACGGTGCTGGGCGTTTCGCCGCTGGTGGTGTTCTTCGGAGTCGCTGAAGCCGATGGAGTGGAGGGTACGGAGATGGCTGCCACTTGGGTTGGGGCAGTGCGCGATGTTTCCGGGAGCTGGTAACCAGGACGCAGCACGTAACACACCTGGCGATTCACTTCGTCCACCTTCACCTGCCAGGCCGGACCTGCGAGTACTTGCAGCGTGTTGCGCAGTGTCATGGGTCCAAGCTTGTACTGGGCCGCGGGGAGTGGTCGCGTGTAAAGGATGTTGACGTGATCGGTGTCGGGCGAGCACAGCGTGTAGCCGGAACGGTCCACGACGTATTGCATAGCATCGCGCACATTGGGGTGCATGTTGGCAGGAATGCTGATGTCAATGATCTGAGCCATCAGGTCACGCTGACCCGAGTCAGGAAAGGTACTGACCAGGGTGTAACGCCCATAGCGTACGACCGGTTCTTTTTCAGGCACGGCGCCGCTGGGGTAGAGGTCCGGCGTCAACATGTCCGGGTTACGGCTGCTATCAAACGCCGGTTTAGGCGCCTGTGGCGTGTGGGTTGCGCAACTGGCGACGAGCGCGAGCAGGGAGAGTGTGGTGAAGTGCCTGATCATGTGCCGAAAGGCCCCCTTTGATGATGGAGGCACAGTGACAGTCGGTCATTGACGGTGCAGCAGGAAATAGAGAACTGCGTCGCAAGGTTTTTATGCGATCGCTAGCTCGTTGGGCGATTTCTCACGCCAATGAAAATGACCGGTTTGTTTTCGCCCGTCTGCGGTTCTTTTCAAGAAGAGCCCACATGCTCACGCAAAACGCTACAGCTCCCCCAAGATCCATGCAGAGCTGATCCGTCTGAAAAAAACCATGGGCTGCAACCTGGCCCATTTCCCATTGCAGGGAGACCAGGACGTAACTACATGCTAAAGCACCCGTCCAATGGGTGAGGTAACTGGGGCGTACCCTTGTCGTCAGCCATCTACGAAACTGCACAAATGCCAATATTCGCATCTTCGACTTTATGAAATGTGGCTTATTTGTAATGGAGGTGGCGAATAGAATTATTGCTACAAATGCAGCTGGTACCGCGAAGCCTGTTGTGAAGTGTTCAACAAGGCTCGCATTTCCAAATCCAACAAGCTTGAAAACGCCGCGTATTGGGAGGTGTGTCTCGTAGCGGCTTAAGTATGCAAATAGCGCACACATGAGGGCGGTGGCTACTAGAAAGTACAGCTTAATTGGAAAAGACGTTCTTCTCATAACTACCCCATAACAATTTTTCATCTTCGCGAATTTTACACATAACGCGGGTGCTCAAACCAAGCTGTCAGCACAAGAATATTGCGGAATCCAGACTTGAGGAAAGCCTACTGAATTGCTTACAAGTAATTCACCAGTTCGGATCTAGTGTTGGCCGCTGCATCCGGCTCTATCAGGTCGCTCGCTAGTTGTCGTTTATCCATCAGCATTTGCCATAGCATCTGATCAATGGTGTTTTCCACCAAAGGGATTTTTACAATGACCATGCGTAGTTGCCCATTCCGGTAGGCTCTATCCTCAGCCTGATCCTGTAGTCCTGGCGTCCAGGGCAGCCCCAGGAACATGACATAGTTGGCAGCAGTCAAGTTATTTCCGGTACCGGCGGCAGAAGTGGTCGCAGCGAACACTCTGGCGTCAGGATCACTTTGAAAACGGTCGATCGCTTTTTGGCGTTTGCCGAGGGAGTCACTGCCTACCACGGTAACGCAACCGTATCCGGCTTGCTCGCACTCAGTACGCAGCGTGCTGACGGTGTCCTTGAACTCACAGAACAAGATGACTTTGTCTTCCACATCCAGTTCGCTCAGCAGCTCCATGACGACCCGAACCTTCACCTGCTCCAGCAACTGGCGCAGCGAGCCTAGCCTGGCAAGACTTGGTCTGTCTTCAAAGCGTATCCGGTCGTATTCACGACGTTCCTCGACTGACAGCTCTACCGGCAAAGTCTGCCGTTGCTTACCCTTGAGCTCCGTGAGCACGTCTTTGCGGCGCCTAAGCATCCAGTCGCCAATCGCCTCTCGAAGGTTCTTGCGAAACTCTGGGCTGCCGGCGAACTGTTCGCAGAACTCTTTGAGTGACAGCTTCCCAACGGGATGGCCGGAAAGCCGCAATAGCGTGTGAAGTTCTGACTCTCGATTCAGGACGGGTGTACCGGTCAACAAATAGCGATTGGGCACCTTGGCGGCAATGTCGAAGCCATGGCGTGTCCACGCTGCGGTGGGCTCTTTCAGGCGGTGAGCCTCATCGATGATCATCACTTCAAAATGGCCGGCCTGCAGGACATAGTCGCCCAAGCGCTCGTAGTTAATGATGGTCCACTGCAACGAGGGATCGAAGACCTGCTGGCCTATTCTGGCCTCGGGATACACCATCTGGATTTCACGTTGCCAGTTGATAATCAGGGTCGACAAGGTGATGACGAGGATGGGTCCGTCTCCCGCTCGAATAGCGGCGGCGATGATGGCCTGACGTGTTTTGCCTAGGCCCATGTCATCAGCGAGTAAAGCGCTCGTTCGTTGCAACAAATGCCGGATGCCTGCCGGTTGATGGTCCAGCAATGAATGCCCCGTCAACGCCTGGTCGATTTGCTCGCTAGTGAACTCGGTCCGCTCGATGGATGGCACAGCGGCAAGGTAAACGTCTGTTGAGACTTCCTCCTGCCCGACTGGGGCTGCGCGCTCTTGCGGCGGGCCTCCGAGGCTGATGCGGGTGACTTCATCAGCGGGAACAATGGAACCGTCGGTCAGCAGCTCCTGCACGGTATCCAGGATCTCGAACTGATCTTCATAAAGCCCCAGCTCAAGGATGAGGTTGGAACGCACCAGTTCGGCGGTCGAATCAATGCGCCAAGACTTGGACTGGCCAAGGAACACTCCGTGCATACGCCGAGATACCGCAACGGCTCCAGGGTGATAATCGCCCGACAGCAGAATGCCTCCCTGAGCCAGTGGAGCAATTCGAAACGTTAGACCCCAGGTGAATGCTTGCCGGTCTGGTGATTGTTGTGCTGCTGAAAGTTTTGCCGAGAAGGTCTGCCAGCTCTCGTTGAAACGGCCTTCCGTCAATTCCATCAGACGGTGGAAGAGCAGATCCAGGTCATCCAGCAATTTACCCTTGGGCAATCGCCAGTAGCGATGTTGAGGATGCTCCGCACGGCGTATGTAGAACCCATCACGCTCAAGAAACAGGCGGTTGGCCCCCTCGACGTACTGCAGCAGAATCCCGAAGTCATAGCCGTCGAAAATCACCTTTTCGACAAGATGGGGCCGACTATTCAAAAGGCGCGGACGGCTCATGTTCTGCTCAGGCGCTGGTTGATCCATTCTGTGCACGCTTGAGCGTGTAGCTTTTTCCGGTTTCGATTGGTATAGCGAGGCATGGATAGTGTGTGGTCGGGCCATTCCAGGTTGATCTGGAGTTCACCCGATTTGATTTTTGCCCAAAACCATTGGTAAGCCCGGTCAACCCTTGAGCCCGACCTAGGGGTGCGATTGCGGAGCCCTCTCAGCTGTATCGTGACCAAGTGTTTAGGAGTCAATTTTGCTGGTGTCTTGCCCCAGGCACTCTCATCCATTTGGATTTCGGCAGAGGCCAATGATTGCCCGTTTTCGCGTACTGAAAAAAGACGGCAGTTGCCTCGATAAGCGCTGTAGTCGTAACCATCAATGCAATGGCCTAGCGCTCGATGTTCTGCATCAAGGTCCGCTGGGCATTTCAGCTCGACAATTTGCAGCCCATTCGGGCTTACGAGAAGTGTGTCGTTCGAATTAAGCAGCGTACTCCAGGGCCTTAAAGAGTCTGCTTTTGTTTGGGGATCTGCGGCATCAAGAGCTTCACGTATGTCTGTCAATGCCAGGTGAAAGCCATCCACCAAGCTGGCGATCTGGTGATAAGTAGCGGTAGCAATGAAGCTTTTGAGTTTTTGCAGTGCGTCACGGGCATCGGATCCGTCGCTTTCATCAATGCTATTAAAAACATCATTCAGATCTTGTAGCTTATCAGCAATTTGAGGCCAATCAGGGTTGGACCACTCTGTCGGGCATCCTGAGAAAAACCTGCTCCAGTCTTTTGTCTGCTCCGAAAGTTGATAGGGAATCTTATCCAGCAATGCAAAAAAGGTTTTCCAGTGCGTCTTAGTCGATGGGCGGCGGTTGCCCATTGATGCTCCAAGCAGCAATCGATGCCACGGAGTTTCCGGACCTTCACGGTTTATTCGTGTCAATGCGCTGCCGGTATCAAAAACGCGTTGTTGGCCCAAGTACCGAACTGATGTTCTTGGAGCTTGTAAGAGCCATGCCAAGATGTCGATCAGGGGGAGGCCAGCGTCCGTGATACGGCCCACTAGGCATTCCCTGGATTCCACGCAGTAGTCGTCGTCGCGCAAGATAGGTCGAAACTCTTGAAGTTCATCCCATGGGCTTTCCAGGAAAATCTTTTGCTCTTCGTCCCATGGCCAAGGCCATTGGTTGGCCAAAACTAAGAGAGGGATTAGCACCGGTTGAGCCTTGAGGGCTTGTAGTCGAGATACGCGGTTCCCTTGAGCCAGCCAGTTATAGAGCTTTGGGGAAGGGCACTGCGCTGAACGAATAGCGAATAGAAGTTCCTGGTCCAGGCACTGGCAATACTGCTTCAGCGTGCTGCCGATCTGTTTCAAGTAAAACTGCGTGCGCGGGTTGAAGTAACGATTGTTGCTTACCGACGCATCCGAGCCTTTGCGAATAAAACTACCCAGATCCTCAACCGCGAGCGCAACTGCTGCCGCTCGTGCAGACTTGCAAAACGACGTCAGAAGCACATCAGCAAACCAACGCCCCTTAAATCTCAGCAGCAGCTGCTGGGCTACCTGGACGGACGGCTTTTTTTTATGTACGCGATCTTTAGTTACGATCTTGCAGGCCATTAATTGCTGGCCGTCGAAGTACTGAAGCTGGTTGCCGATCCTGGCCAGAACCTGGCGCGTTTGAGCATTGGTACTGTCCCATGCCACACACCAGCAGCGGGAGTGGATAATAGAGTTGAGGTAATGCTCGGTGAACGAGGTCAGGAGGGAAGGTGAGATCTGAAAGTGCAAAGCCCAAGTCTGGGCCACTTCAATCTGGCGATCTGAGAACTTTTCCAGCTTCGGCGCTAAGATGCGCAGTCCCAACACCGATTGTCTATTCTGTTCGCTCACCCATGACCTCCTCCGCAATTCGCAGAGGAATGTCAGGTACGGAGGAGGTACGTTCCAGCGTTAATGCATAACGCCTTTAGCAGTGAATTATGCTCTCGGTAGTAAGGGTTAAACCCCTCTGGGTTTATCGAGGTCTGGTTTGCCATTCAGTGAGGGAAAGCTGACTTTGCAGCCATTGGATCTGAATCCGGTACAACCCCAGAAGTCATACCCGCCGTCCCCTTTTTTCTGCCGCCTTGCGAGAGGTTGATTGCATTTAGGGCAACTGTAAGTCTTACTCGCCGGTGCCGTTCGGGGACTTGATACCATGGGGACGCTAGGCATCCCACGTTGCTGTGACAGTTCCTCTTCCAGGCGCTTATGCAGACGTGCAACGACGGCGCCGTAGGTGTCTTGGCCCTGGGCGATTTTGTCCAAATCGCGCTCCAACTCCCGCGTAAAATCCAGCTCCACGAAACTGAAGAACCCTTCGAGCTTTGCGATCGTTTCTTCACCCAGCGAGGCCGGTACCAACTTACGGCTTTTTTCCTCGATCAGTCCTTTGCTGGTGATGTTCTTCAAGATCGAGGCGAACGTACTGGGACGACCGATACCGCGCCGTTCCATTTCTTTGATCAGGCTGGCCTTGGTGTAGCGTGACGGTGGTTGAGTTTTCTTCTTCAGCAGTTCGCCGCTGTGGACTGAAAGAATCTGTTTTGGAGTGAGCGCTGGAACAGGGTTGTCTGCTTCTGCGTCTTCCTCCTCATCCGTATCATCGCCCTTGAGCACCTTCATCCATCCCGGATGACAGAGTGTTTTTCCCGATGCAGTGAAGCGCAGCGCTTTACCGCCAGGACCAACGGCGAGCAGTTTCGCAGTGCGCACGTCGTAGATGGCGGCTTCGAGCTCGCTGGCCAATGCCCGAACCCAGATCAGCCTGTACAGGGCCAGTTCGTCATCGTTTTCGCCGGCGGATCGTTCGGACCAATAGGTCGGTGTGATGGCAGGGTGGCCTTCCTGCGCGCCTTCGGCCGCTTTGAACGTGCGCCGTTCATCTACGGCTTTCATGCCAAGGGCGTTGGCTACGGTTCGAATATCCGCCATGGCTTCATCCGGAACATTGGGGTTGTCCGTCCGGTGATAAGTGATCACGCCTTGCTCGTACAAGCGCTGGGCAACCTGCATAGTCTTGTCCGGATCCCATTTCAAGGCGTTGCTGGCAGCTTGTTGAAGGGTCGACGAGATGAATGGTGCGGGAGGGTGACGTTCGGCCTTCCAATCCTCGCAGGACTCTACAACGACGTTGCGTGTGCCGGCGACCATTTGTGCCAGGTTGGTGTCCTGAACGTAGGGGAAGTCCTTGCTTGCGAAATCCGGTACCGGTTGCCACTCGGCATACCAAGTGGTGCCCCGACTTACATCGGCAAAGAACAGACGCACGCCAAAGTGATTGATCACCTGAAAGTTGCGGATCTCGCGTTCGCGCAATACCACGAGAAACACCGCGGGTGATTGAACGCGGCCAGCAGAAGTAGGTTTACCCATCAGGCGCCGCAACTCTTGGGTCACCAGGTAACCCACCAAGCGATCCAGAACACGCCGGCATTCCTGTGAGGCAACCCTGTTCAGATCGATTTGTCGTGGATTGGCCAGTGCCTCTTCAACGCGCTTGAGAGTGATCTCGTTGAAGGTAATACGTTTGTAGTTTTTGACCGCCAGTACCTGCTGGATGTGCCAACTGATGCTTTCACCTTCACGATCAGGGTCGGTTGCGAGGTAAATTTCACTGGCCTGTTTCGCTGCGGCCTTGATCGTTTTGACGGCCCTGGCGCTCTTATCCAGGATCTCGTACACCGGTGTGTAGTTTTTACGTACTCCGGTGGTGATCATGCTGTCGTCCTGACCTTTGGCCGGCAGGTCGCGGATGTGCCCACCACTGGCAACCACCTGCCAGTCTTCGCCTGGGCGTAGCTTCTTCATCATTGGCTGGAGCTTTTTCAGCTTACCAGGTGCCTCGATGATCAATAGCTTCACGGTGTGTCCCTCTCAGATAATCAGAGCGGGACTGTTGCGTCAGGCGGGTAGGGCTACAATAGGAAATGGTCAATGCGTGGGGGAGGGCATTATGCGGCTATAGGTCCAGCGATAGCTGCTGTGCCTGGGCAAAGCCCTTTAGCCATGACGCACGCATAGCGGGGTGTTGGTAAGGGCAGTCATACACCCGTAGCCCTTTCCGCGCAGCGGCCGCACCAGTGTCTAAGACCGTTAGGTGAGGATTGTTGCACCGTCGCCTGTCAAAGGCTTTAGGGAAGAAAGCGTTATCACCCCACGCCGGTTGCTCCACGATGCTCAGATTCATATTCCAGCAGATCCGCGCTTGGCGCGATTTTTTTACGGGAGTGTGTTGCAGCCAGGTGCCGGGATGTCGAACCAATTGGCGGCCCTTAGCCAATGCACGAAAAACTCGACGGACTGACCACTTCGTCGTTGAAAATCGTGTAAATCGCCATGAAGCTCAAGATCCTCAGACTCATCATCCCAGTTGAAAAGTTCGAAATAGTTGGTGTCGTAGCGATCAGGGTTCAAAAGCTCTTGTATGAATCTTCGTGCGACGAATGAGCTCATGTCACTGTAGTCATCAGCCCAGACGTCTTTATCACGCCAACCAGCCTTTATCCAGGAGGCGAGTCGAATGTTATCGGTTACACCGTAGAAGTCTGCTGCGTTGACGTCGCTCTCATCACAGTACCGCCAGTACAGCCGTCCCAACGTGGGGTGATCCGCTGCTACCAGAAGCCAGCCATCTGGACACCTCACCTCATCATCGTCCCGCATTGTCACACACCTTAAGGCTTCACGATTGGGGAGGGAAAGACGTTGATGTTTTTCCCTCCACCACGAGCTTCACGATTGGGGGGCCAAAATTAAGCCCCTGCAATCAGAATTGACGGTCGGGGTCCGGGTAGTCGTCGAAATCAGGGGCAGGTTGCGGACTGGATTGATCACGTGACGTGCTGCCTTGGCTCTGCGACGGTGACAGGGTCACGCTCGCAATCCTGTGCGGCAAGATGGCGACCCGCGAGGCTTGAACCTTCAGAGCCGCATTTTCCTCACCGTCTTTTTCCCAGCGATCCATTACGGCTCGGCCGGAAACGATCACGCGCATGCCCTTCTGAAACAGGTGCGAGTAGTGTTCAGCATCTTTGTGCCACCACTCGACGTTCGCCCAGAAGCCCCCGCGATCTTCGAACCCGCCTTTACCGTCCGGAATCGAATTGTCGAAGTAGACGTTGACCCGCATGAGCCTCCGTGGATCTTTGTTGCCGTTAGGGAATTCTTTGAATTCCGGCGTGGAACCGATATTGCCTTCCCAGCCTTGTACGGGTGTGGACATGAGTGTTCTCCGACGTTATGGATGTTGCGTTTGATTGGTGAGCTGCTGCAGTCGAGCGGTGTACACGGCCTCTGCCTGGCCCATTTTTTCGGCGCACTCGGCGGCCTGTTTGGCAATTGAGTGCATCAAGCTCATTTGCATATTCAGCGTGATGCGCTGCAGTTCCATTGCGTACAAGTCCTGCAGCATGGTTTCTGGTGTTCTGGATGAGCCCATCATGTCTGCCCAAACACCGACGCCCATTCGGCGGTCCGTCACCTGCTGCCATCTCAGAAATTGGGTTCCGGCCTGGGTGTTCTGTTCGGTCAGTCGAACTGGCACAAGGGTGAATGGATACCGGCGAGCCTGGCTCAGCACTTCCTGGGCAAGTGCTTTCAGTTCCGATTCTTGAACCCGGCATAGATCGGCAAATTGGCTCAGCTCCCCCTTACCTTTAAAAGGCTTTAAAAGGCCTTTTAGTGAGGCAGCCTGTGGCAGTCGTTGGAAGGCATCCTGTTGCAGTGGTCGGAAGGCGGTCTGTTGCAGCACGCCGTCTTCTGAGGACGTCTGGCCCATGACCATCAGCCTTCCTCGGCATCATCAAAGTGATCATTCACCTCGGACTGCTGTTGGCCGCGAATGATGGGGGGAGCAAAGTTGGAGCGGCGGGTGCCTTCCAGGATGTCCTGCGGCAGTTCACCGTAGCGCTCGTACATTTTGCGGGCTGCTTCAGCCTTGGCATTGTTGGCGGCAAAGTCATCGCGTGCAGCGCCGGAGTATTTGTAGATCTGGGCCAGACCAAAAAGTCTGCGCAGTACGGCTGCGCCTTCATCGATCCAGGTTTCCATGTCATGACGACCGACGAGACCGACGTGCTGGGCCAGCAAAATGCGCCTGACGATTTCGTCGTAGCTAGTCAACAGGTATACGGCTTGGAAGCCAAGTGGATTGGCGATGTATAGAGGGAGGCTGACAGGCTGGATGGACAGGTTCTCGCTGATGCTGATGGCCGGGGGAAGGGAAGCCATGGCCGTGTCGAGACGATCTTCGATGGTTTTGAGTGCCTCCTTAGAATCGCGGATCTTCTCTTCAAGCTGGATCATCCACCAATCTGAATACGGATCATCCTGCTGGGCGCCACGTGACATGCGATTGACAACAGTGCAGAAGCCCGACAATCCGATGATGCCAACCTTGACATCGTTTTTTGGGCGTCCCATCCAGATCCGTGCAGCATGATGGGTGTGAAGGGTGAGCTTCACTTCGCTGCGTAGTGAGCCAATATTGAGCCGGTAATTGTCAGCCATGGTGCAGTTATTCCTTGGAAAGAGGATTGACATGGCCATGCTGCAATTGGGCTGCTACGGACGCAGCAATAAATCCATAGTCAGACGGAAGGGGATTTGTTGAGGCGTCTATATATAGAAGGAGGGCCAAAACCTCTGAATGGCCGCAGCCACCGATATCCTTTCCTGGCTGGGTGTTGTGGGCCACAACACTTGAGTGGCTGCGATCACCGATGTCCGTTTCTGGCTGGGTGTTGTGGACCACAACACCCAGCCCGCTGCCGTCAAAGATGTCTGTAACGGGTGTAGTGGTGTGGCCCTCCCTGGGTGATTGATTGGTACGTTCACCCTGAGTCATGTGTTTGCACTCTGGTTAGGCTTTAGCAGATGCAGCATCTCGCTAAGTGTTTTATTGGCAGTCTGTACGGATTCTGGCTTGCGTGGAGTCACGATCGCTTTTAGTGGTTGAGCAACCTCCACGTTGCTTGAGCTTGTTGACGGACCTCCTGTGTTCACTTGGCCGAGACGTGGCTTGTCATCTGGTTTCCAATTGCTGTTGAAATCACCTCGTACCGCCGTGGTGACAAGCGTCATCAGATACCCAAAAGGGTTTCGTACGCTCCCCGCGTCACAACGGTGCACCCATTGTTTGATGAGCGCTGGTTTCACCTCTGGAGGGACTTTCTGCAACGCCACCAGGGCACTCTGTTTCTGATCCGTGGGTAGCCGGTGCAGGGCATCCAGGAAATCTGCAGCCGTGTCATCTGACGCGGGCGGTACATGTACAGAGCTTTTACAAACACCTTTGTTTGTATCTGTATACGTACTATATGAGTTCGGATTCCGAACTGAGTCCGAACTCAGTGAGTTACGGCTGAGTTCGGATTCCGAACTCAGGGTGGAGGCAGGTATATTTTGCAGAGTTCGGGTACCGAACTCTGGCGGAGTCAAAGGCTCAAGGGCTGTTTGCTGAACCCATGACTGGCTGTTCAAGCGAGCTTCGATGATGTTCATCCGAGTTGGTAATCGCTGACCAACCTCCGGATCTGCGGCGAACTCCTTCCAGGCTATTTCAGCGACTTCACGAATCGCCTTGGTCTGATGCTCCATCGATTGAGCGAGTAACTGCAGATAGTCTTTGTCGAACTCCAGCGCTTCACCGGGCGTTACAGGTTCATCGTGAAGGAGGTAGACGTTGCCTTGAACCTGACCACTGAGGTCATTACGCACGCGACGACCGAGGCTGAGCCAGCGAGTCAGGCGAAGGGTGACCAAGGCTTTTGATACCGTTTCACGGGACGCCGGTCTGCCGGGTAGCATGCCCAGGTATGGCCGTAGCTGCTCATAGGTGGGGAACGCCGTCAGGCCGTCGTCATTAATCAGTAGGCGGAATACCTGCCAGGCATTTCGCTCAAGCGGAGACAATCGATCATCCAGAAGCAGTCGACGAGGAACTGTCTCATGAGGGTTACCGCTGAAAATAATGCCGGAGTAGGGCGCTGAGCCCTCAATCCCCGGTGGCATCGACTCTTTTTTCTGACGTAGATGAGCCTCAAGATGCCCTGATGCAGAGTCCAGAAGTGTCGAGAAGGGGAGCCGGGACAACTTCATAGATCGTTGTCACCTTGCCCCAGTGTTACTGCCGGTATGGCCAACTGTTGGTTGGCCGCTGACACCAGCTTCAAACCTTTTGTGAATCCAGCGCTAGGATGCGAAGGCGGATAAAGACCCTCTCTGATCCAGGACTGAACGCGATGCCAAATAATCGCTAAGCTGAGGTTTTCCGTGCCTTCAGCTGAGTCTGCGCCCTGTGGGGCATTGAGTTCTTCTGCCACCAGCATGGCCACGTCCAGCAACGCCAGGCTGTCATCCAGCTCAACCTGATGCTCTTTCATCAGGTGGGTCCAGCGGTACCAAAGCTGAGCATCCATCTCTTCGCTGAACTCTCGCCACCTGCCACGGCGTGCTGTTACGCCTATCACCAGGCGTTGAAGGGCAACGTCTTGGGGGGACAAGCCAAAGAATTGTTGCAGCATCTGCGTCGTAGCGCCCAGTCGGAGCGCACGTTCAATCATGCGCACTTCTTCGTCAGAACGTTGTGCCCCGGTCAGCAGCTTCTTAATGATGTCCCCGTCAATCGTGACGCTGCACCATGAAACGGGAGTGTTAAGCAGCAAGCTAAGCGCTGAAGGTTGTTGAAGCTGGGCCAAAATTTCGGGCTCCAATCCCATCTCTATGCAGCGACGGAGTTGACCGTTGCGCATGTAGTGCAGCACCTGAGACAGGATGGCTTCATTGATAGGTGTTTTGGACATACGACACTCTCCCTGCCATCGACCCAATCAGCTAGGTGAACTCGGATTGTTGTTGGCCATTGACTTGATTTCTAAGTCGATCAAACGTCTTGCGAGACGAATAATTCGAAAGAGCTTCACCAGCGCGCCATCGCTCAGACGATTCGTGTTATCTGGAGATTGATCCTTGGCATAGGGTTGACCCAATAGGATCTGGCCGAGCCCCGCTGCAAACTCGAAGTCGGTAAGCGCGTCGACCTGTAGTTCAGGCTGTTGCTGAATCATCTTCAACGCGATGGCGGTCGATCCGCTTAACGACTGAAGCAGAGTCAAGGTGTGATGAGCTGTGGCAGTGACTTCTATGTCTTCACTCGGGTGGCGATAGCTGAAGCCCACACCGCCGTCCACGTCCAGGAATTCCCCAGGTGCATTGACTGTACTCGCCACTTCCCGTGCCAACTGAGCAATATGCTGACGCAGGGTGATGGGATTATCGATCTCGCGTTCGATGTACCAGAGGTCAGAAATGGGATTCAGCCCACCGGCTTGGACCGGGATGGCCACCAAAGCATTGGCAGCAAAGTCAGGCAGTATTTCCCCGTCAAGTGCTGCGACTTCGCGCTTCATCTTTTCGACCCGGGCAGATGTTTTCACCGGGCTCGCAACGTGCCCGTCTAGCCGGCTCTTCTGTTCCTCCGGACTCATTTGTTCCAAGGGCGGAGGCGTGAGCTGCGGCTTGTGGGGCTCTTTGCTTTGTTGTTGTGTAGTGCTCGTTTGAATCGCCCCCCCGGTTTGGGGGGCGGGCGATTGTTGTGCCAGGTTTTGAGGGGGATTGTTACCGGTCTCGGTCGAGCTAACTCCCTGCGCAACACCGCCGAAGGTTATGCTGGGTTGAGGCAGTTCGAGTATTGGTGTGGATCTGCGCAATTGGTCCTGATTCTGGGTAATCTCCAGCAGAATTTTCTCGTACCCGAGATTCAGTGGCTTTTGCAGTTGCGCAATCAACTCGTCCTGAAACCGCTGAAACAGAAACTCTTCGGCATCGCCCTCAAACTGGGACAGAACATCTTGGAAGACTGTCTCGAATTCAAGAGGCAACTCCTTTTCTTGCTGCTGGTAATTTCGCTCCCAGCATTGAAAAGCTGTCTTGCGCAGCGATAGTAGCTTTATGATCCGGTCTACTCCGAGTCCGGAGTACAGCACACCAGGAATCGTAGGTAACAAATAACGGATTGCATCCAGCATGCGGCTCAAGTGTGATGCCGAAATTGGATATCCGTCGTCACCTAGCCGCCGCGAAAGCTCACGCAGCGAGATAGGCTCCCCAACCTCGTTCTCATAGAGCGCTCTCGCCTTATCGACACCGATTGCCCGCTCGATGAACAGAAGCTGCCCCTGCAGATCGTTTTCGGCCAAGTGCCCGGTGAGAGAGATAATCTCCCCCCGGACTGCATCCCATGGACGAAACAGGCAGTGGAACCTGAAGAATTTCTCGTCCCCAGTCTCACGATACAATTCATTGAGAATCGCGAGACGAGTGTTGCCGCCGTTCCTGATCCGGAACTTCTCCTCACCAGGCTTACGGGTTACGGGCGGTGGCGTATCCAGGCCGCGCTGACGGATCGACTCCTTGATGTCGTCGTATTTTGGGTTGCGCGTCGTCCGTGGGTTTTCGTCATACGGCAGCGTCTCATCCAATGTCAGCAACATCGGTGTGTCGACGATGGGGTCGCTTAAGCGAGCGGCAGCTGGCGACTTGGATTCAAAGCCAGGAAGCTGCAGTTTTTCTTTCATGGTCTGGGCCAATGACTGTTTCATACTCTTGCCCCAGCTTGCTCATTGGCCGGAGCTGCAGCCAACAGTTGGTCGATGATCTTGTGGGCTCGATCCAAAGCGGCTTCAAGCCCCGCGGTCGCTTCCAGGCGGTGAACGATTTCCGAGTTCATTGACCGGGTGTTTTCACGTGCCTGCAGTGCGATTCGCTCGCGCATTCCGTCCGGAAGGCGGACTACGAATTTTTCTTCGAGCTGACGTTTGGTTTCATTGCTCATAGCGTTCTCCATTACTTATCGGGCAGGTGTATGTTCAGCGACGTTTCAACTGATCACTGAGTTGGGTAGGCAAACCTTTGATGGTCAGCGTGCTTGAAGCCTCGTCGTACTCGATCTTGTCGCCTAGCAGGTGCGCTTCGAAACTGATGGATAAGCCCTCGGCGCGGCCGGTGAAGCGGCGGAACTGGTTGAGGGTGCACTTGTCCGCCGGGATTTCCCGCGACAAGTCGTAGTCCTTGTTGCGGATATGGTCGTAAAACGCATTAGGCCGATCTTCATCGATCAAGCTCGACAGTTCTTCCAGGCCCATGGGCTCGCCGAGCTTGGCCTGGCTGCTGGCATAGTCCACCAGGGTCTTGGTTTTCTCGCGTGCGGATTCGTCCGGCAGGTCTTCGCTTTCAACGAAGTCACTGAAGGCCTTGAGCAGGGTGCGGGTCTCGCCCGGGCCGTCGACGCCTTCCTGACAGCCGATGAAGTCGCGGAAGTACTCCGAAAACTTCTTGCCGCTCTTGCCCTTGATAAAGGATATGTACTGCTTGGATTGCTTGTTGTTCTGCCACTCGGACACGTTGATACGCGCTGCCAGGTGTAGTTGGCCAAGGTCGAGGTGACGCGATGGGGATACGTCCAAATCGTCCGTTACCGTCACGCCTTCTATGTGGTGCAGCAGGGCGATCGCCAGATAATCGGTCATGCCTTGCTGATAGTGCGCGAATAGCACGTGGCCACCCGTGGACAGATTTGACTCCTCCATCAATCGTTGCAGGTGCTCGACTGCCTCCAGGCTAAACTGCGTGAAGTCCTGGTTACCGTCGAAGTACATCTTCAGCCAGCCACTGAAAGGGTATGCGCCGGACTCTGTATGGAAGAAGCCCCATGCCTTGCCCTGTTTGGCGTTGTAGGCTTCGTTGAGGTCGGACAGCATATTTTCAAGGGCTTGCGAGTTGGCCAATTCGTGTTGGCTGGCATGCAAGACCGAGGGTGTGCCGTCGGGCTTCTTGTCGATCAAGTGAACGATGCAATGACGAATAGGCATTAGATGGCATCCTGAGTACGTTGAGATTGAGTCCGATCAGCGCGACGAAGTCGGGCCTTAGCGTTGAGGCCTGAGCGGTGATCGCTTGAGGTCGACGAGGTGTAAATGGACCCAAGCCCAGCTTTTGTGAACTTGATGTGGCCACCGTGAGTTCGAGAGACGGTCCAGCCGTTAGCCTCAGCAAACTCCACCAAGTGGCGAAGGTTCTCGTGCTGTCCACGTAAACGGCAGGCGTTCATTGATCAACATCCTTGTCTGCCAGAACGTTGCCGGCCTGGATCGCAATGATTTCAGCCTGATCACCAGGAAACTTGGTACCCAGCTCATGTAGAAATTGACGTGTTGCTTCACGTGCGCCTGGCACGCGGAACACGACGCTGCAATGTTGAACTGGCTCTGGATGCCGCAGGTGGGACATCACAGCCACTTTCAACGAGCAGCTTTGCAGGTGACGGGGAACCCAAACCGACCGGAAGTAGCTTGAGAGCAACGCACCTGCGCAGAGCAGTTCGATGGTGAGTGTTGAACTTGCTGTTTCGGATACCGCGATGTAACCGAGCTTCTGAAACTCCAGAAGATCGCCTCGCATACTCAACGGGACTACTGTGCTGTGGTCACGAGCAAGGCGACCGATAGCCTGAGCAAGAGCGTCCAGTTCAACGGGGTTGATCCCCGTTTTATGAGCGTGAACCACGGCCGAGGCTTCGAACCCGGCACCGGCATGAATGCTTGGGAAAAGGGAGGCGTTACTTTGCATCTGACACCTCCAGAAGCTCCTCGATGTCGTAGCTGTTGCAACTGGGGCACACCCATACCTCCTTCTTCCCCCGCGCATTGGTCGGGCAGGGGAAGGCGTGGCTTACGCGATGCATCGGGTGGTGGCTGTCACATTGGCGACACCAGTGAGTGATTGGTGCGACCTGAGAAAAGGTGGACGCCATTGAGTACGCGCTCATTCTTGGACACTCCTGGTTTCCTGACCTAATCCGGCTGATGAGTCCTCGTGATAAGTGGCTATCACTGCATGAGGAACTGGCAGGATTGGTGAAGGCCGATGATGCGAAACAAGCGTGGTGGGATCGGGAAGTAACAGAGCTAGACGCCAGGGATTCGCCGGAGGACGTATGGCGTGTGTATCCCCGGGGATTCCCGGTTCCATGAAAGGATGTTCTTCGACTTCATGGCAGAACCAGGAAAGAGCGCCATGAAGTATGTTGTCGGGCAGTTCGCCTTTTGCGAGCTGCAATAATGAACGCCAGCGTGCTCTACCGCCGAACTTCGAGTCGTACCGAAGGACGTAACTCTGCGGGCGCTGAACCAATCTCAGCTGTACAAGGACCTCGGCTAAGTCGTTCGGGATGCACCGGCGTGGCAGTTGGTTCAGTGCGATGCTGATGGGTGCGCTCAGGCTGGCTGAGTCGACTAGAACAGCTCCATTCACAATCCATGCAGATGGGCTGGGTTCCTCCGTAAGGCATTGCGTAATGGCCTCGTGCAAATGTATGGCAAGAGACTCTTTTGACAATTCATTTAAGATGGTCATGCATGGGCTCCTTGCCAGCCACTATTGGCGCTGAGGTTTGCAAAGCGGGTCTGGTGTGGGATGAACGCCGTGCGCACCGTTCCGGTAGGGCCATTACGAGCCTTGCCGATGATGATTTCTGCAATGCCTTTGTGTTCGGTCTCCGGGTGATACTTCTCGTCGCGGTACACGAACATGATCAGGTCCGCGTCCTGTTCGATAGCGCCGCTATCACGCAAATCGGCGTTGATTGGGCGCTTGTTTGGGCGGCGTTCCAGTTCCCGATTGAGCTGAGAAAGGGCGACTACAGGGCAGTTCATCTCTTTGGCCAGCGCTTTAAGTGCTTGGGAGATAGCGCTGATTTCATTCGCCCGGTTTTCTTGACCTGGGCAGCGCATGAGCTGCATATAATCAATAAGGATCAGGCTCGGGTGGCCGAATCGGCGAGCCGCACGGCGGGATTTGGTCCTGATCGCACCAGGTGTAAGACCTGATGAGTCGTCGATGACCAATCGTTCACCGTAGCTATTGATGCGCGAAACTGCAGAGGTCAGTTTTGGCCAGTCTTCGTCATCGAGCTTGCCCTTCAACAGCTTGCCAAGGTCGAGATGGCCAAGGATAGCCATCAGTCGATAGAGCAGCGCTTTAGCGGGCATCTCCATGCTGAAAACCTGGACCGTACGATCAGGCTTTGCCTGCAGCGCTGTATCCACAAAGTTCAAGGCCAGAGATGTTTTACCCATCGACGGACGTGCGCCGAGGATGATCAAGTCGGCTTCCTGGAAACCAGACGTCATCTCGTCCAGATCGTCCAGACCTGAAGGCACGCCGGTCACTGCTACATCACCATTGAAGTGCTCATCGATTTGCTCGACGACCGCCGTCAGGCACTTGTTGATGTTGACGAACTCCGACGCGCTTTTACCTTCCCCCAAGGCGAAGAGTTGCTGCTCGATGGACTCCTGAACTTCCGTGGCGTCGGCCTGCGGATCTGTGGCTTCGCGAGAGCACTGGTAGCCCAGGGTCATGAGCTGCCTGAGCTGAGAGCGGTTACGTACAATGAATGCGTAGTGCTCTATGTTGGCCACTGACGGGGTGTTTTTGGCTAATTCGCCGAGGTAGGCAAGGCCACCCGCTTCGTCGGGATTCTCCAATGCGTCATGTACGGTCACGATATCGAACGGAATGGCTTTGTCGGCCAGGCTGGCAATAGTCCCGAAGAGCAGCCGATGGTCGTGCCGAAAAAAATCCGAGTAGTCGAGTTTGTCCGCGACGAGATCCCAGGCGTTATTGTCGAGCAGCAGCCCGCCTAATACGCCTTGTTCGGCCTCGACGGAGTGGGGTGGAGATAGGTCAAGGTGGTTCATTTCAACGGCTCCTCACCAATCTGCAGAAAGCCGCTGCCGTTAGCTGCACCCAGAGCTTTGACCATGTCCACTTCGACCTTGGCCGAATTGATCATCACCTGAGCAACTTCGGCCACGGCTTTGGCGCGATCGAGTTCCATTGGCTTGTCGGGGTCGAGCAGGCCTTCAATAGTGACGAACAGGTGATTGCGGAGATCCTCAATCTTGTTTTTCATGTTCAGCCTCACGAATGGTGCGCATGAGTTTGCCGATGGCGCGAATGGCGGACTTCAGCTCTTCCGGATAGCGATGGATGGTGTTGCGGCGCATACGCTCCGCTCGTGTGAGCAGCTCTAGATTGTCGAGAGCGATATGGGCCTTATTACCGTCCTTGAAGCACACGCATTGGTTGATGGGTACGGGACCGTAATGCTCTTCCCACAGCAGGATGTGCACGCCTTGCCAGTCAACTGGTGGGTAACCGGTGTCAGTGATTTTTCGCTGCAGATACCCATCTGGTGTTGTGCGCAGACTGCCAACGGGGAGCCAGTTCTCGGGCCGGTTTCCTGCCTTGAACTGTGTTGTTGCCATGCGGCCGACTGAGGGGAGTCCCTTGACGCCTTTGTTCCAAGGGGTCATGCCCTTGGCAAAGCGGTGCTCCGTGCCTGAGCTACCATCAAATCGGCCACAGAGATGGCTGCTTAGGAATTCAGCGCTCTTGGATATGCCAAGGCGTTTGGCCTTGGCATAGACCTGATAGACGCTGAGTCCGATTTCATCGGCCAGGGCCTGGGTCGTTTCGTTGGGATAGCGGGCAATGAGCATGCGCTCCTCAGCCTCGCTCCAAATATGATGCTTTTGAACCGGCACCAAACCCAATCGGCAGCGCGCATGCTCCAAGGTAGCCTTAGCCAGAGGGGACAGACATTGACGTGTCATTGGCCACCTCCAGAACTGAGAGCGGTGTGGGTTGTTTTCCCTACCCCGTGATGAAGTCGAACGTGTTGCCCTTGATTCCAACCTGCGGTCATGGATCCTGTATCGTGTCCTTTGGCTTCAAGGAACCGGATCTCGAAGGTTTTCAGCGTCGGATGATGGTGTTCCAAGTAAGCGCTGATAGCTTTGCTTGTTTCACTGTCCATAGAGCCGGCGAATTCAGCCACTTTGTAACTCACGGCGTTTATCCAACCTTCGGCAAACAGAGCGCCGCGACGACGCTTGGTTTTCAGTTGGCATCGCTTTTGTTGGGCTACATGCTCACGGCGTGCTGCCACCAATTGGTGAAGCAGTGCGGAATACGCGTGTGCAGTGAGTTCTGGCGAAATACCTTTGCCCAGGAACTTGAAGGACCAGCCCTGTAAAGGGTTGTAGTAGGCAATGTGTTGGCAATCGAACGCTCGCGCACACGTTTGAGCGAGCAGGTGAAGCCAATCTTGTGGAGCCCGGCGGGTATGTGTGGCAACGCTCGCTTCATCAACCGTATGAGCCGCAACCTCGATGGCTTCGAGGTTGTACTGCTTCATCAGGTTTCGGGCTTGGCGAAGCGCTGTTTCTACTTCATTCGGCGATGCACCGTTGGAGTTGGCCAGTGCAAAGCATTTAGCAACTTTTTCAAGAACTCTTTGCTTATCCATCACTCACCCCCTTCCTGCTGGGCACGAGGGGAGAGCGCCTCTGACCAAAGTCGCAGTGTTTCCTCTTCATCCGCCGAGAGATAAACCTGGGCGCGACAGTCCGAAACCTTCTGTTTCAGCACATTGAGACGGTCCTGGACGCTGGAACCATCGTCGTAAGCAATCTCCTGCTCGATAGCTTGCACAACGTCATTGCGCAGGGAGAGCACCGTGCTTATCCAGAACGCATTTGGGCTGGTCCAGCCAATGAGCTTTCGTGTTCGGGCAGGCGACAGGTAATCACGGAGCCTGAGATTGAACTCAACAGGGGAGTAATCATTCCTGAAAACGTCTGCGCGGTTGAGCGTCAGCGCTGTTTGAAGAATTTCCAGGAGTGGTTCCAGAGCTGCTGGGTCAGGGACGAAAGGTTCCAGATATGTTTCAGCTACAAGGCGCTTCGCCTCCGCATCTCGTGCTTGTTGACGCCGCTTGGCCACGTTTTCGTCGCGGCCGCGCTTCTCCTTTGCGTGCCGTATGTTCGAATTTACTGACTCAATAAGCTTCGCGGCGTCCTGCAAAAGCTGACGCTGTTCAAAGCTCAAGTGAGCGCCTATACGGCCGGGTAGATGCGTACCACTTGTCAGGGAATGGATGTCACGAGCGGTACCACTAAGTTTGGCTTGCAAGCTGCGTAATTGTTGAGCGCTGTAGTACTTGCCAATCTCAAGGATGACGTCTGCAGAAATGCTGCGAGCATCGGTGATAGAGGGCTTTGCCATCTCAACGATCCTCCTTCACCAATTTGGCCACCTTCTCTTCGGTCATGGCCTCGAAGCGGTCGCGCCATTCTGGAAAGAGCTCAATGGCCAATTGCCGGATGACGACTAGGGCTGCTGGGGATTTGCGGTTGGAAGGCTGGCGATATTCCAGGCGGTATGCTGGAACGCCTTGGGACGCAGCGCTACGAAACACCACTGCAGTAGGAATAATGCTGTCCAAAACGCTGATTTCTTCATTGTCTTGGAATATTTCGCGGACTGACTGCTCGATCACCTGCGCGTCGGTGGTTTGATCAAGGTTGTTAATAGCGATCCGCACGGGAGGAATTTTCATACCCAGGCGCCCATATGCACGGAGGCCATCCAACATCTGCATGGTTCCACGGCTGAATTCGCGTGCGGCGAGCATGTTGGGTGGAAGAGGGGATATGACCAAGTCAGACGCGAGAACTACCATTTCCAACATGGCCGATCTGGCACCTTGGGTGTCAATCAGTACCAGATCAAAATGGCCTTCGAATGCCGGCATCAGATTGGCCAGTCGCAATCTGCCGTCCGGTGCCTGCAGGAGCAAGCTGTTCAATTGGTTATTTACGTCGTTCGAGATCACCAGGGACAGATTAGGAATCGTCGTGCTGGAGATGATCTTGAGGGAGTCGGTGATATTGAACGCGAGCAGGTCATAGATGCCGCCCTGAGCTTCCTCGACCAATTGGTAATACGAGGAAAGCGAAGGCTGGGCGGGATCCAGATCGATTAGGAGGGTGCGAAGGCCCGCGTCCGCGCAGAATGCGCCGAGGTTCGCCTCAATGGTGGTTTTACCGACGCCGCCTTTGGTCGAAACGACCGCAGTAATGATCATGGTTTGGAGCCTCTAATGTGGGTTCATTAGAGGCTGCGAGGCCACGGGAATAGCCATGTGTAGCGAACACGATCCTGGGCTTTGAAGCACTAAAACCAATTGTCTTTTAACCAATTGGTCGTAGGTTCGAATCCCACACGACCCACCATTTTTGAGACCAGTTAACGCTGGAATCGAATCTTAAGATCAGAGGCCAAAAGCGCTGATCGAAGAAGGCGACTGAGAGGTCGCCTTTTTTTTACCGGGGTATAGCGCAGTCCGGTAGCGCGCCTGCTTTGGGAGCAGGATGTCAGGAGTTCGAATCCCCTTACCCCGACCATATTAAAAATCCTCGTATCGAAAGATACGGGGATTTTTTTTGTGCGCGGAATCCTGTCCGCACCACAAAACAAATGTGGGAGCGGTCTTGCTCGCGAAGGAGGTGTGTCAGTCAGTGCATCTGGCACTGAACCACCGCTTTCGCGAGCAAGCCCGCTCCCACACTCACCGAGTCCTATTCCGGAACGTGCTGTCAGTGCAGTTTCAGGCGCGGCTCGGTCCCTCGCCCGATCTTGCTCCCCAGCATCAGCATCGCCGTGCGGAAGAAGCCATACAGCGCCATCTGGTGCATGCGATACAGCGACACATAGAACATCCGCGCCAGCCAGCCTTCCAGCATCACGCTGCCCGTCAGGTTGCCCATCAAGTTACCCACCGCCGAGAAGCGCGACAGCGAGATCAGCGAGCCGTAGTCGGTGTACTTGTACGACGGCAGGTCCTTGCCCTCGATTCGCAGTTTCAGCGACTTGGCCAGCAACGATGCCTGCTGGTGAGCTGCCTGGGCCCGTGGCGGCACATTGCGATCGGTGCCGGGTTGCGGGCAGGCCGCGCAGTCACCAAAGGCGAAGATGTTCTCGTCGCGGGTGGTTTGCAGGGTCGGCAGCACCTGCAGTTGGTTGATACGGTTGGTTTCCAGGCCGTCGATGTCCTTGAGGAAACCCGGCGCGCGAATCCCGGCGGCCCAGACCTTGAGGCTGGCCGGGATTACCTGGCCGCTGCTGGTGATCAGGGCGTCGGCCGTCACTTCACTGACGGCGGAGTTGGTCAGGACGGTCACCCCGAGTTTCTCCAGGGTTTTATGCACAGGCCCGCCGATCCGCTCCGGCAGGGCAGGCAACACCCGTGGGCCGGCTTCGATCAGGGTGATGTGCATGTTTTCCGGCTTGATCTTGTCCAGGCCATAGGCGGCCAGTTCATGTGCGGCATTATGCAGCTCGGCGGCCAGCTCTACGCCGGTGGCACCGGCGCCGACAATGGCGACGCTGATCTGCTCTACCACGTCCGTCTGCCCGGCATGGGCGCGCAGATAGTGATTGAGCAATTGCTGGTGGAAACGCTCAGCCTGCTTGCGGGTGTCGAGGAACAGGCAGTGTTGCGCCGCGCCTTCGGTGCCGAAGTCATTGGTGGTGCTGCCGACGGCGATCACCAGGCTGTCGTAGCCCAGCACGCGCGCGGGCACCAGTTCCCGGCCTTCCTCGTCGAGGGTGGCGGCCAGCTGGATTTTTTTCTGCTCGCGATCAAGCCCGCTCATGCGCCCCAGCTGGAACTCGAAGTGGTTCCATTTGGCTTGGGCAACATAATTGAGTTCGTCTTCCGAAGAGTTCAGCGAGCCGGCCGCCACCTCGTGGAGCAAGGGTTTCCAGATGTGGGTGAGGTTGGCATCGACCAGGGTGACGCTGGCGATGCCGCGCTTGCCCAGAGTCTTACCCAGGCGGGTAGCCAACTCCAGGCCGCCGGCGCCGCCGCCGACGATAATAATACGATGGGTCATGGGGATATCTCGCAAGGCTAAAGGAAATCGGTGCAGTTACCCGAGCGAGCGCCAGGCAGCTCATAGCGTCAGGTAACTCAAAAGGCGGCTCAGCAAACCCAGGCCGATCACTGCAACCAGCACCACGGCAAGGAGCAGCCAGGGCCGGAAAGGCTTGCGCTCGACTTGGTTCTGGGACAGTTGCAGGTACTCTTCGACATGCTGTTGGTCGTCGGGGTTCAGGCGGCTGGTCATAAAGGCCTCGTCAGGTAGACGTTGCTGAAGGGCGCCACGTTACAGTCAGGTGATTGGCGGCATTGCCTGAAGCATAGTCGCCAACACGATCACAGGCTGATGCCCACATCGAACACTATGCTGCGCCCCAGATTGTTGCGCAAGAAGTCCGGTGCGTCCGGGTGCGCGAACAGTACGCGGGCGAAGGTCGGCCCCACGAGGGACAGCGAGCGCCAGCCCTGGCGCAGGTACTCGGTGGGAGGAGGGAAGTGACTGTTGAGGTCCAGTACTTCGCGCTTGAGGCTGGCGAAGGCGATGAGGTCCAGCTCCCCCAGGTCCATCCCGCGCTCTTTATAGTTGTGGGCCTTCTTGCGCAGGGTGGGCGCCAGGCGCAACAGGAATTCGTGGGCGGGAATGCGCCGGGGCTTTGCTTCTCGCCGAACCAGTTGGCTCAGGGAAAACGCGCTGCGCCGCCGCAGCAGTTCGTCGCGCCATTCATCGTTCAGGCGCCGGCCTTCATCGAGTACGAAAAACACTTCGAAACTGGCGTCGCGAAACAGCACGTCCGGCGGTTCTTGCCCGGCGGCGTGGAATTCTTCGGCGCGGTAGGGCACGTTCAAGCCTTGCAACAGGCGCTGGCAGACCCAACGCTCACGCTCCCATTTGCGGGCATTGGACAGGAACGCGTTGGCTTGTTCGGCCGCTACGGTGAGCAGGCGCAAGTAATCTGAGTCATCCATGTCACCAGCTTAGCGTCCAAATGATGACCGCAGGAAGTCCTGCGTCAAAAGGTCGGTGTAGACTGGCCACTCGACAGTTTCCCGTGGCATGAGGAGTATGCAGTGAAGGGTTTTGTGGTGCTGTTCTTGAGTCTTTTGCCCGTGTGGGCCCAAGCCGTCGAAGTGGGTGAGCGCGTTGCACCCTGGACGTTGCTTGATCAGTTCGACCAGGCCTACACCCTGGATGACCAGGCGCAAACCTTGCTCGTAGCGCGCAGCATGGACGCCGCCAAGATCGTCGATGCGGCGCTGCAAGGCCAGCCCAAGGGTTACCTGGAGGCTCGGCATGCGGTGTTTCTCGCCGATATCCAGCGCATGCCCCGGCTGATCGCGAAGATGTTCGCGGTGCCGGCGATGCAGGCCTACAACTATCGCGTCATGCTCGACCGCGATGCCCGTGTAAGCCCGCGCTATCCCGCACCTGTGGATAAAGTGCTGTGGCTGCAACTGGATCACGGGACGCTGGTGGCGCAGCACGAATACGACTCCGCCGCTGAACTGCGCCAGGCCCTGGAGCAGGTGCAGCCGTGATCAGCGCAGCGGTGTTGGCGCCGGAAACCCTCAGCATCGGCTGGCTGCTGTATGCGCCGGTGGTGATGTGGGCGCTCCTGCGTTCGCCGTGGGTCGAGCTGTTTGCCGACCGCCGACGCCAGCACTTGCTGTTCGGCACCGTATTCGCACTGTTCATGTTGTGGTTGGTGCGCCGGGATTTCGACACCGGGGTGTCCTACCACTTCATCGGCATGACCGCCGTGACCTTGTTGCTCGATTGGCCCCTGGCGATCGTCGGAGGCTTTGCCGCGCAAATCGGCCTGGTGTTGCTCGGCCGCCAGGACCTGGCCGCCGTGGGGATCAACGGCATGCTGCTGATCCTGTTGCCGGTGCTGGTCACCGAAGGCTGTGCGCTGCTGGTGGAGCGGGCGAAGCCACGCAATCCCTTTGTGTATATCTTCTGTTCGGGCTTTTTCGCCGCCGCACTGTCGGCCTTGTTGTGCCTGCTGGCAGGCCTGGGCTTGCTGTGGTTCGATGGCCGTTTTGCGATGCCGGAATGGATCGAGGATTTTGTCGGCTACTTGTGGCTGATCATTTTCCCCGAGGCCTTTATCAACGGCATGGTGATCAGCGCCCTGGTGGTGTTCTGCCCCGAGTGGCTGGAGACATTCAACCGCACTCGCTACCTCTCGGCGCCCTGGAAGGATGACGATCCGCGGCCTTGATCCAGGTCAAATGCCGCACGCGCAAGTGGTCGCATGCTCTGCAAAATTTCCAGGAGCACGGAATCATGAGTGTGTACGAGTGGGCACGGCAGGAGTTACGCAGAAGCCAGGACGCGGCGCAGGAAATCGGCTTTGACCCGGGCTTGACTCTGCGCGCCATGCTCAGTGCGGTGGTGCAGCAGAGCAAGGGCGTGCGCAGTTTTGAAGACCTGGCCGACGAGTTGCAATACCTTGCAGAGAATCTCGACGACCAGCAGGACTATGGCTTTATGCGGCCTTAGTGTTTGGGCTGAAAGTCTTCGGAGAACAGGTCGTCCTCGGCGTCCGGACTGACCGGGATCTTGTGTTCCTCGGACGCCCAGGCGCCCAGGTCGATCAGTTTGCAACGGTCCGAACAGAAGGGACGGTTGACGTTTTCTGCTTTCCATTCCACAGGTGCGCCGCAGGTTGGGCATTCGACGTTCAAGGGTTGGCTCATGATCGGCCTCCACGCAAAGTAAGGTAAAAGTGGTGCAGTCGCTCGACCTCGGCGTGCAGCCGGGCCAGGTCCTGGTCATTGACCAGCACGTCATCGGCATGGCGCAGGCGGTCTTCACGGGTGGCCTGGGCCTTGAGAATCGCCTGCACCTGCGCTTCGCTGATGCCATCGCGTTGCAGGGTACGCTGTATCTGCAGCGATTGCGGCACGTCGATCACCAGCACCCGCTGGGTCATGGTGTACTGGCCGGACTCGATCAGCAGTGGTGACACCAGGATCGCGTAAGGCGATTGTGCACGCGCCAGGTGGCTGCGAATCTCCTCGGCGATCAGCGGGTGCAGCAACGCCTCCAGCCAGCGGCGCTCGTCGGGCACTTCGAAGATCAGCTTGCGCAACGCGCCGCGGTCCAGTTGCCCGTCAGGCTGCAGCACATCCGCACCGAAATGCCCGGCAATCTGCGCCAGGGCAGGGCGCCCGGGTTCGACTACCCAGCGCGCGGCGTGGTCGGCGTCAATCAAGTCCACGCCAAGCCGGACGAAGTGTTCGGCGGCCGCGCTTTTGCCACTGCCGATGCCGCCAGTGAGGCCAAGAATCCAGGGTGTTGCAACAGAAGTGGTCATCTGAAACCGACAGACTGCAAATAGAAGTCGGTTATTTGACCACCCCAGAGCAATGCAATCCAGCCGGCAATTGCCAAATACGGACCAAAAGGCATTGGAGTGGATGCGTGGGCTTTGCGCAGGCGCAATAGAATCAGGCCTCCCATCACACCCACCAGGGAAGACAGCAACAGCGTCATCGGCAGGATCTGCCAGCCGCCCCAGGCACCGAGCATGGCCAGCAGCTTGAAATCCCCGTGCCCCATCCCGTCCTTGCCGGTAATCAGCTTGAACACCCAGAACACCGACCACAGGCTCATGTAACCGGCTACCGCGCCCCACAGCGCATCGTGCAATGACACAAAAACGCCAAAGCTGTTGAGGATCAGGCCCAGCCACAGCAACGGCAGCACCAGCACATCCGGCAGCAGTTGGTGGTCTGCATCGATCAGGCTCATCGCCAGCAAGCCCCAACTCAACAACAACACCGCTCCGGCTGCCCAGCCAAAACCGAAATGCCAGGCGACAACCGCCGAGATCAGCCCGCACGCCAGTTCGGTGATGGGATAACGCGCGCCAATAGGTTGATGGCAACTTGAGCAACGTCCCTTGAGCAGTACATAACTGAGCAGCGGAATATTCTCCCAGGGGCGAATCGGGTGGTTGCAACGCGGGCAGCAGGAGTTTGGGTGCATCAGGTTATAGGGCGCGGCGACAGGCTCGGCGGGAAGGCCAAGGACCTCATGGGCCTGGGCTCGCCATTCGCGCTCCAGCATCTTCGGCAGGCGCCATACCAGCACGTTGATAAAACTGCCGACAATCATGCCCAGCAGCAACGCGCCTGACACAAACACCCACGGCTGATAAACGAGGATCTCAGTCAATGGCGTGCTCAAAAGGCTGTACCGAGTTGAAAGATCGGCAGGTACATGGCCAGCACCAATGCCCCGACGATGCCACCCAGTACCACCATGATCAGCGGCTCCATGAGGCTGGTAAGGTTGTCCACCAGGTTATCGACGTCAGCCTCGTAGTGGCAGGCGACTTTTTCCAGCATGTTATCGAGGGTGCCCGACTCCTCGCCGATAGCCGTCATCTGGATCGCCATGCCTGGAAACAGGCCGCTTATGGCCATGGATTCATTCAGCTGGATTCCGGTTGCAACGTCGTGCCGCATACGATTGATTGCCTGTTTGAACTGCCCGTTACCCGTGGCGCCGGCCACGGAATCCAATGCCTGCACCAATGGAACGCCCGCCGCAAAGGTGGTCGAGAGCGTGCGAGCATAGCGGGCGACCGCCGATTTTTTCAGCAGTGTGCCTGCCACGGGAGCTTTCAACAAACTGGCATCGAGCCAGTGGCGAAAGCCTGTGGACGAGCGATAGGCTTTGCGCATTCCTGCGAAACCGGCACCCGCGGCCAGGATCAGCATCCACCAGCTTTGCTGCATGAACTCCGACAGGCTGATGACGCCCAGGGTAAAGCCCGGCAGTTGTGCATCGACGCCGGCAAACAACCCCTGAAACTGCGGCACCACGTGAATCAGCAGGATTGCGCTGACAGCGGTGGCGACTGCCAGTACCGTCACGGGATAGGTCATGGCCTTCTTGATTCTGGCTTTCAGCTGTTCGCTTTTTTCCAGGTGAATGGCCACCCTTTCCAGCAGCGCTTCGAGTGCGCCCGCCTGTTCACCCGCCGCAACCAGGTTGCAGTACAGATCATCGAAGTAGCGTGGGTATTTCTGCAAGGCGACAGCCAGGCTGCTGCCGGCGGCGATCTCCTGCTTCAAGCCTTGTACCAGCGCCCCCATATGCCGGTTGTCGAAGCCCTCGGCGATGATATCCAGCGCTTGTAAAAGTGCGATACCTGCCTTCAGCAGCGTCGCCAGTTGGCGGGTGAATAGGGCGATCTCTGCCGGTTTGACCGGCAGGGAGAGGCTCGGCCAACTGGCGAATTTCTTGCGTACGCGCCCAGGATTGATACCTTGCTGGCGCAGCAGTGCCTTGATCAGGGCGGGATTGTGACCACGGGTTTCTCCGGATACCTTGCGCCCTTTGCGGTTGACGCCTTCCCAGGCATAGATCGCTGAAACATTATTCATTTCACGGTTCCGCACACAGACAGTGGAAGATTTATAGCTTAGTCAGGTGACGGATTCGGGCAGGCTCGCCGTGAGCGAAAAAATGTCAGTTTGTGCGTCTTGTTCAGCATTGGTTGCGCGGGGGTGAGTACACTGGCGCGGTTGCCGAGACGGGGTGCAGGATGCGCCTCGCGAAAGGTTTTATTCTGGAGAGTGAATGTGATGCGTCAGAAAGGTTTTACCTTGATCGAATTGTTGATCGTCGTGGCAATCATCGGCATTTTGGCCACCATCGGCCTGCCCATGTACACCAAGCACCAGGCCAAGGCCAAGTTCACCGCAGGGCTGGCCGAAGTCTCCGCGTTGAAGGCGGGCTTTGAAGACACGCTGAACCAGGGGACGCCACCGACCCTGGCGTTGATTGGCGGGACCAGCCCAACGGCCAACTGCAAGATTGACGTGACCGGCGACATCGCCACCGGTGCTGGCACGATTGCCTGTGAAATCCTCGATGCACCCGCGCCGGTCCTGGGCAAGATCATCACCTTGACCCGTAGCGCCACAACCGGCTGGAAGTGCACCACCACGGCAGAAGACCAATACGCCGCTAAAGGTTGTGCTTCCGGCGGCGCGTGATCATCAGGTCGTCTACTGTTTACGCAGCAAGGAAGAGCGTGTGTGTAAACCGCTCTACGCCCATCACAAGGAAGTAGAGGTTGCCGATGACGTCGTCTGTCCAGCAGCGGGGGAACATATTCCTCGTCGTGGTTATGTGTCTGCTGATGCTGGCTATCTGCGCGCCGTTCAGTAGCCATGACTGGCAACGTGCGGTGCAGATATCCGTGGGGCTGTGTGCGGTGGTGTATGGGCTGTGCTTGCCACGGGCAGAGCGATGCGTAGACAGGTCGACAGCGCTCGGGGTGTCGCTGATCGGGGGCGCGGGGCTGGTTTCGGCCCTGTTGGCCCACCAGCCACTCTGGGCGTTGACCGAGCTGGCGCTGCTCATCAGTTGTTGCGCCACTGCTGTGGCTTTCAGCCGGGCCAGGCGCAATGGGGATGAGTCCCTGGATCGTGTATTGGTCCTGTTCGTATTGCTGCTGTGCATGGTTAAAAGCATTCAATATCTGCACGCCGGGGTCCTCGCCTTCACCAGCGGCGAAGCAATCGTGAATACCGATTTGCTGTTGTCCGGGTTCTCCAATAAACGTTTCTACGGTCAGTTCCAGACCTTCACCCTGCCGCTGCTGGCGCTTCCCTTGCTGGTTTCAAACGTCGCTCGTCCAGCGCGGGGCGCAGTGTTCGCCCTGCTGTGTGTCTGGTGGCTGATCGCGATCGGTGGCGGTACCCGCGGCACCTGGCTCGGTATGGGCGCTGCCGGCTGCGTGCTGATGTTCCTGGGGCCGCAGGGGCGCCGTTGGCTGGGCTGGCAGTTGGCGGCACTGGCCTGTGGGTTAGTGTTGTATTGGTTGGTCTTCACGGTGCTGGCAGGGTACTTGGGGATTGTAATTTCCAATGGTGCCGTAGATCGACTGACCACCAGCCTTTCGGGGCGTGGGCCTATATGGTGGCAGGCCTGGAGCATGATTATCGAGCGGCCCTGGCTGGGTTTCGGGCCGATGCATTTTGCCGACATCGCCAATGACATTGCCGCTCACCCTCACCAGGCGATTCTGCAGTGGGCCAGCGAATGGGGCGTACCGTCGACGCTGTGCGTGATCGCGTTGGTCGCGTGGGCGGGTTGGTCAACCTTGGACGTGTTGCGTAAGCGTGCGTTGTCATTGGCGCCCGTGGACCTGCTGCGCCTGTGCCTGTTTGCCTCGCTGATCGGTGCACTGACCCAGGCACAGGTGGATGGGGTAATCGTGATGCCGGTGTCGCAACTCTGGCTGGCGCTGGTGGTTGGCTGGCTGATGGGATTGCATGTGTGGCGCGTTCCATCGGTCGCCCCGGTACCGGCGTTGTACAGGGTGTGGATGGCAGCGAGTGTCGTGGCCGTCGGCTTGCTGGTGTTCGTCGCGATTCGTGATGTGCCCCGACTCAAGGAGCGCAGCGAGCGCTACATGGGCCTGGGCAACGGTCACCTGCAGCCACGCTTTTGGGTGCAAGGTGTGATTGCCCTCGAAATGCAGTGAGTTGCCGGACGTCCAAGGCAGTGCTAGCTTTAGCCCACCGCCCGTGTAGCTCAGCCGGTAGAGCAGCGCACTCGTAACGCGAAGGTCGCAGGTTCGATTCCTGTCTCGGGCACAAAGGCAACACAGTTTTCAGATGATCCCAGAATGGTTCTGAAGGCCAGACGAACCGGTATTCATGCCTGTTCTTTTGTATCTGCGCGACCTTGATGACCCAGATGCATCCCCATTCCTCGATCTAAGAGAACGACATGACCACACAAGAAATGACCCAGGAAGCGCGGCACGAAGCAGCCCTCAAAAAGTACGTCGCGGAGTCGCCGGAACTGCTGGATGAGATCAAGGACCTGAGCGCCGATGATCAAAGGGACCAGATCCAATGGGCGTTTGAGGATGAGGCCGAGGCCCAGGGCCTGCAGCCATGGGAACTGACCCTGAAGTACACCTCCACCCCCGAAGCGTTCGAGGCGGCTCGCCTGGCTTTGCACAAGGAAGCGGCCGAGGTGCTGGGTGTCGACTGGAATGAGTATTGCGGGATGAACAATCTCGCGATCTGACACAAGTTTGATGTGGCGAGGGAGCTTGCTCCCGCTGGGTTGCGAGGCGACCCCAAAAACCTTGGAAGCGCTGCGCACTCCAGCGGGAGCAAGCTCCCTCGCCACAAAAGCAGGCGCTTACATTCAAGGGCGTTTCAGAGACTAAGCCGCATCGACAAATCCACCGCCTTCACATCCTTGGTCATCGCCCCGATGGAGATGTAGTCCACGCCGGTTTCAGCGATGGGCAGCAGGGTGCTTTCGTTGATCCCGCCACTGGCCTCCAGCTTGGCTTTGCCGTTGTTCAGGCGCACCGCTTCGCGCATGTCATCCAGGCTCAGCTCATCCAGCATGATGATATCGGCGCCCGCCGCCAGTGCCTCACGCAGTTCCTCCAGGCTTTCCACTTCGATTTCCACCGGCTTGCCCGGGGCGATCTTGTGGGCGGCGCTGATGGCCTGGGCAATGCCGCCGCAGGCCGCGATATGGTTTTCCTTGATCAGGAACGCGTCATACAGGCCGATGCGGTGGTTGTGGCAACCGCCGCAGGTCACTGCATATTTTTGCGCCAGGCGCAGGCCGGGCAGGGTCTTGCGGGTATCCAGCAGCTTGACCTGGGTGGACGCGACAAAGTCCGCCAGGTATTGGGCGCGGGTGGCAACGCCTGACAACAGTTGCAGGAAATTCAGCGCGCAACGCTCGCCACTGAGCAGCGAGCGGGCCGGGCCTTCGAGGTGAAACAGCGCCTGGTTGGGGCTGACACGTTCGCCGTCGCGCACCTGCCAATGCACCGCGACGCGTGGGTCCAATTGGCGAAACACCGCTTCCACCCAGGCCGTGCCGCTGATGACGGCGGCGTCGCGCGTGATGATCGTGGCCTTGGCCAGGCGTTCGGCGGGGATCAGTTGTGCGGTGATATCCCCGCTGCCGATGTCTTCCAGCAGTGCGCGACGCACGTTGGCTTCGATTTCGGCGGTCAGGTCGGCTAGACGAAGATTGGGCATAACAGGCTCCACAAACAAAGTGCCTGGATTATAGGGGCAGGGCGGGCCTGAACCCAAGGCAACTGGCACCACGGGTGCGGTGCGCGATGTTCATTTACACGGCAATCACAGAGTTCGCTGGCGCAACAACCCTCATTTGCAAGATAATCTCGCGCCTTGCAATTGGCGTCATAGCTTTGACGTCACGGTGATAGCCCGATTTTCGCAGTGCCCCGGCGTGCTTCGCGCCGTTGCTGCACCGATCCTTCACACAATCGAATACCGCCGTTTCAGGAGGCCAGGATGCACAATGACGGGAAGGTGGTGCCGATCAATAAGGCACGGGCGACGCCATCGCCGCTCGCCCGCCTGCCGGTGGTGTTGCTCCAGGTCCGTGACAAGGCGGCGCAGCAACTCAGGCAGGGACTGCAGGAGCTGTTTGATAACGCCGACGACACCCTGTTCGAAATGGCCGACAAGACCCGCAGTAACGTCGACCACGGTATTTTCTTTGAAGCCATGCGCGACCTGCGCCTCAAGCGCAAGAATTTCGAGCGTGGCTTCATGGAGCAACTCTACGAAGCGTTTGCCAATCTTGGCAACGTGGAGCGCGGTGAGCTGCAACTGATTCCGGTGGTGTCCTACACCGCGGCGCCCGGGGTCTCGGGCGATGAGCTGGAAAAAGCCGTCGCGCTCGAGGCCATGCTGGGCAAGGTGCTGCGCCGTGACGGGCTCGCCCTTGGGCAATTGACAGCCCGGCTGAATGCCTTGCTCGACAAACGCCTGGATGATCGGGACAACCCCCTGGGCCCGGCAATGCTGTGCGCGTTTTTTCTGCAAGCAGGACGCAGCCTTGGCGTGGAAATCCGGGTCAAGCTGATCATTCTCAAGCTGTTTGAGAAATACGTGCTCAGTGACGCTGATCTGTTGTACGGCGAAGCCAATCAGTTGCTGATCGCCACTGGCGTATTGCCCGAACTCAAGGCCGTGCCATCGCGGCGCGCCGTCGCCACGGCCGAGTTGCCTGAAGACACCCCGCCGATTGCCGGACACCCGGCAGACGACAGCGGCCAGGAAGTTTTCGCGGCGTTGCAGGAATTGCTGTCGGCAGTGCGCGGCAGCGTGGCACCCACGCTGGAAGCCAGCGCCGAGACCCAGCCCATCTCCACCCGTGACTTGCTGCGCCTGCTCTCCCATTTGCAGCAATATGTGCCTGAGCCTGAGGTCGAGGACGATTTCGACCTGCGCAACCAGCTTGAACAATTGCTGACCCGGGTCAGCGTCAAGAGCGGCAAGTCGCGGGTGGTGGAGGATGCGGACGAGGATGTGATCAACCTGATCGCCATGCTGTTCGAGTTCATCCTCAATGACGGTACGGTGCCCGAGTCCCTCAAGGCGCTGATCGCCCGCCTGCAGATCCCGATGCTGAAAGTGGCGGTGCTGGACAAGAGTTTTTTCAGCCGCACCAATCACCCGGCGCGACGCTTGCTCAATGAAATCGCTTCGGCGGCCATGGGCTGGAGCCAGCGCGACGATTATCAGCGCGACAGCCTGTACCTGCACATCGAGCAGGTGGTGCAGCGGTTGCTGAACGATTTTGTGGATGATCCGGCAATCTTTTCCCAGTTACTGACCGAGTTCACCGCGTTTACCCATGACGAGCGACGCCGCAGCGAATTGCTGGAGCAACGTACCCGCGATGCGGAAGAAGGGCGCGCCCGTACCGAAATCGCTCGTCAGCGTGTAGCCGAAGCCCTCAATCTGCGGTTGCTGGGCAAAGTACTGCCCGAGGTCGTGGTGCAGTTCCTGCAACAGGCCTGGAGCCAGGTGCTGTTGCTGGCGTGCCTGAAGCATGGCGAGCACTCGCCACAATGGCTGGCCGGGTTGCGCACCATGGACGAGTTGATCTGGAGTGTCGGCCTCAGCGAAGACACCGAAGCCGGCCGGCACCTGCTGGAGCAGTTGCCAGGCTTGCTGAAAGCCTTGCGCGATGGGTTGAGCGGCGCGGCATTCGATCCCTTCATTACCCGGGAATTTTTCACCCGCTTGCAAACCCTGCATGTCCAATCGTTCCGGGGCAGTGCCGAGGAACAACCGTCGCTGTCGCAAGTCGAGGTGCGCGAGGCATTCGTCCTCAGTCCCGCGGCACCGGCCATCGAGGCGAGCCTGCCGGAAGATGATCCCGACCTGCTCAAGGTTCGCCAACTGCGGATCGGTTGCTGGGTGGAATTTCAGGAAGACGCCGAAAACACCCTGCGTTGCAAGCTGACGGCGATTATTGCGCCGGGCAATACCTGTATTTTCGTCAATCGAACCGGCCTCAAGGTATTGGAAAAAAATCCGCTTGAACTGGCCCTGGAGTTCAAGCGTGGCGCGGTGCGAACCCTGGATGATGCGCTGTTGTTCGACCGCGCCCTGGCTTCGGTGATTGGCAACCTGCGCCAACTTCATCGCGCCAAGTGATCGCAACCAGACAGCGGAACGCGGCATACTGAGTCACCCCAGCCTCGTTCAAGGAACCAGTATGCAGTTGGACCCCACCAGCGGTTGGTGCCAGGGCATTCGCCATTGCCCCTCGCCCAACTTCAACGAGCGCCCCGGTGGCGAGATTTCCCTGTTGGTGGTGCACAACATCAGCCTGCCACCGGCGCAATTCGCCACCGGCAAGGTGCACGAGTTTTTCCAGAATCGCCTGGATGTCACGGAACATCCCTACTTTGAAGGTATTGCCGACCTACGGGTTTCTGCGCATTTTCTGATTGAGCGTGATGGCGCGGTGACGCAGTTTGTCTCGTGCCGGGACCGGGCCTGGCATGCCGGGGTATCGAGCTTCGAGGGGCGTGAGACGTGTAACGACTTTTCCCTGGGGATCGAGCTGGAGGGCACTGATGACCTGCCCTTCACCGATGCCCAGTATCAATCCCTGATCGCCCTGACGCGCCAGTTGCTGGCGGCGTACACGGGCATTACCCGCCAGCGCATTTGTGGCCATAGCGATATCGCCCCGGGACGCAAGACCGACCCCGGACCCGAATTTGATTGGGCGCGCTTTCGCAGCGCCTTGCAGGATGGAGGACACGCACAATGAGTTTTCTGGTGTTGGTGCTGGCGGTATGGATCGAGAAGTTCTCGGCCCTGCGTCACCGAATACAACGTGATGGCGGTTGGTTGCGGGAACTGGCCAAGCTGGAGTCGAGCGCCAGCCTGGGCAAGCAGCCGTGGCTGATCCTCACATTGCTGGTGCTGCTGCCGGTGGCCTTGCTTGCGTTGTTGTTGCTGGTGCTGGAGCCAGTGGCCTATGGCCTGTTGGCGCTGCCGGTGCACTTGCTGGTGGTGATCTACAGCCTGGGCCGTGGCGATCTCCTGGCCGGATTGGGCCCGTTCCGTGATGCCTGGCGCCGGGGTGACCTGCAAGCGGCCGAACATGTGGCCGAACGTGACTTGAGCATCAGTGCCGACAGTGGTGAGCAGTTGCTGGAGCGGGTCCAGGGCCATCTGTTGTGGCAGGCCTACCAAAGCTTCTTCGCGGTGATTTTCTGGTACTTCCTCCTCGGGCCGGTGGCCGCCCTGGCCTACCGTCTGCTGGCGCTGGCGACCGAGAACAGCAAGAACCCGCTGGTGGCCGAGCGTGCCGGGCAGTTGCGCCATGCCTTCGACTGGTTGCCGGTACGTTTGCTGGCGGCGAGTTTTGCCTTGGTCGGCAACTTTGTGGCGGTCGGCCGGGTGATGCTGCATGAGCTGCTGAGCTGGGACATCAGTGCTGCGCAACTGGTGGAGAAGGTGGGCCTGGTGGCCGCGGAGATCCCGCCACCGGTGGTAGGCGCCGAGGGCATCAACAGCCTTGATCGTATCTGGGAGTTGCTGCTGCGTGCCGCCGTGCTGTGGTACGCCGGCTTTGCCATCTGGACCGTGCTGCCCTGATTTGCCTCCCTGTAGGAGCGGGCAAGCTCGCTCCTACCTCGTTAACCTTAAGTTACAAACCTCCTTTTCGAATTGAGCTATACAGACAGAGCGCCAAATAGTGGCTATCTGCCGCCGCCCTGCGCCCTCAATAAAAATAAAAGAAAAGGGAGTTCACCTGTGAAGAGCTTGCTCTATCCCGCCGTCGCGTTCATGAACCGCCTGACCTTCGGCATGAAGTTCAGCCTTATCAGCGTGCTGTTCCTGTTGCCGATGCTGGCCACCAACTACTACCTGGTGCGCGATTCCTGGCGAGAATTCCAGGGCACTCGCATCGAGCTGCAAAGCCTCGACCTGCTGGGCAGCAGCCTGGCCCTGCGCCGCGACCTGGAAACCCTGAACAACCAGGTACAGATCAACGCAACCCTCGGCCAATCAGGCAAGGCCGGTGATATCGAAAACAAAATCACCGCCCTCGAAGACAGCCTGCTGCAGCGCCTGCAAAGCTTCCACGCCCTGTCCGCCGACCCAGAACAGGCCGCCGCCTTCGAAGCCAAGCGCGATGAAATGATCGCCGCCTTCAAGGCCCAGCAACAGGAAACTTCACTGCTCAGCAAAAGCGCGCTGATCGGCAAACTCCTCAACAAGGCGCAGATGCTCAGCCAGATCATCGCCAGCCAGTCGGGTTTGAGCCGTGACCCCCAGGGCGACCTGCGCCAACTCAGTGAACTGATCACCAGCGTTACCCCACAAGTCACCCAGACCCTGGGCGAAGGCCGGGCCATGGGGGCTTATTCGTTGGGCCAGGGTTTTCTCAATTCGTCGTCCAGCACTCGTTTTGACGAGTTGCTGCAGCAACTGGAAAAGCTCCAGGCGGAATACGGCCTGAAACTGCAGGATGCCCTCGGCTCCAGCAAGCCCGCCCACGCAGCATTGGCGAGCCTGGCGGACGCGAGCAAGGCCAGCCTCAAGCAAGGCAGTGAGTTGTTCGAAGAGCAGGTCGTCATGGCCGAAACCCTCGACGCCCCATGGCAAGACTTCTACGACGACGTCAGCACGTTGATGGCCAAGACCTATCAGCTCGACGAAGCCACCCTGACCTTTCTCGAGCAGCAACTGGAGCAACGCCTGTCGGAAAACCGCACGCACATGATCGGATTGGTGGCGGCACTGGCGTCGGTGTTTTTGCTGATCTTCTATTTGTATGCCGGTTTCTACGCCTCCACCCGCACCACCTTGCGCCGCCTGGGGGCGACGATGGACAAGGTGGCGGCCGGTGACATGACCGTCACCTTCATCGCCCACAGCCGCGACGAACTGGGGGATTTGGGCCAGGTGTTCAACGCCACCGTGGCCAAGATCCATGACCTGATCGAGCGGGTAGGGCACACCGTCAACCAGGTCGAACACCAGGCCGGACAAGTGGAGTCAGTCTCGGCCAGCAGCAACCAAGCCGTGTCCGGCCAACGCAGCCAGATCGAGCAAGTGGCGACCGCCATGAACCAGATGTCATCCACTGCCCAGGAAGTGGCGCGCAGCGCGGCGGCGGCGGTCAGCAGCGCTCACAGCGTCAACGATGAAACCGTCAGCGGACGCGGCCTGGTGCAGTCCCAGCAAGGCAGTATCGCGGCGTTGGCTTCGGAGATCGATCAATCGGTACGGGTCATCAACCAATTGGCCATCGACAGCCAATCCATCAGTCGCGTGCTGGAAGTGATCAAGAGCATTGCCGAACAGACCAATCTGCTGGCGTTGAATGCCGCCATCGAGGCCGCGCGCGCCGGTGAGCAAGGACGCGGTTTCGCCGTGGTGGCCGATGAAGTGCGCACTTTGGCCCGGCGCACCCAGCACTCCACCGAAGAGATCGAGCAGATGATTGCCAAGCTCCACAGCGGTGTCGGCGCTGCGGTGAAGGCCATGGGCACCAGCCACGAGATGGCCAATGGCACGGTGGGGCAGTCGGAAAAAGTCCAGCAGGCCCTCGAAAACATCCTCGGCGCGGTAGGCATGATCGTCGACCAGAACCAGCAGATTGCCGCCGCCGTCGAACAGCAGACTGCCGTGGCCCATGACATCGATCAGAACATCGTCGAGATCAATCGCGCCGGTGAACATGCAGCGCAGGGCGCGCACCAGACTGAAGAGGCCAGCCGGCAGTTGTCCTTGCAAGTGATCGAGCTGAAGCAGTTGATCGGGGCCTTTCGAGTGTGAGGCATGGCCAGGCATGCATCGGGGATGGGCCCCTACCAGTTGAACAGCTCGCAGGCAGTGCGGGTGCTCGCCTCGGCCAGCGCTGAGGAGCTGATGCCCATACGCTCCGCCAGGGCGGCGCAGATGTCTGGCAGGTGTTCGGGGCTGTTGCGCTGGCCGGGGTACATCACGGGGGCCATGTCCGGTGAGTCGGTTTCCAGTACCACGCTTTCCAGCGGCAGCCGGGCGATCACCTTGTGCATGCGCAGGGCTTGCGGCCACGTGGCCGCGCCGCCCAGGCCCAGTTTGAAGCCGAGCTTGATGTACTCGCGGGCCTCTTCCTGGCTGCCGGCAAATGCGTGGATGATTCCGCCCCGTGGCAGCCGAATGCGCTTGAGAGTGGCAATCACGGCAGCGTGGCTGCGGCGCACATGCAGCAGCGCCGGCAGTTGGAAATCCACCGCCAGCTTCAGTTGCGCTTCAAACAGGCTTTGCTGGCGTTCGCGGTCCAGCTGTTCGAGGAAATAATCCAGGCCGATTTCGCCCACCGCGCACAGTTGCCGGTGGCCGTTCAGGCGGGTCAGCCAGTCGCCCAGTTCCGTCAGGTCGGCGGGGCGATGGTGGTCGAGATACACCGGGTGCAGGCCGAAGGCGGCGAATAAATCCGCGTCGGTTTGCACCAGGTCCCACAACCGTTGCCAATTCTGCTGATAGACCCCGAGCACCACCATCCTGCGCACGCCCAGGCGGCGACTGCGGCTCAGGACTTCGCGGCGGTCCGTATCGAAGTCCGGAAAATCCAGATGGGTGTGGCTGTCGATCAGCTCCACACCGCTTACTCCGAGTGAATCCGCTGCTTGAACGTTCGGCCGATGGCATGCACGCCGGGTTCGTAGTGCTGTTCTTCAATGGCCGCCAGCGCCAGGCGCAGCGCGGTGTCGGCAATCAACTGATGCTGCTGGGCCATGGCATTCACCGGCAGCGGCAGGAAATCCAGCAGTTGGGTGTCGCCAAACGTCCCCAGTCGCAGTGGCCGGGATTTGAGCGGGAAGTCATGCAGCGCGTCAAACACCCCTTGCAGCAGGACGTAGGACGTAGTCACCAGTGCGTCAGGCAAATGCCCCAGGCTTTGCAGCAACTGCTCCATCAGCTGTCGGCCACAGTCGCGGCTGAACGACTCGCCTTGTTCGATCAGCACTTCGCCGCTGAAGTCTTTCAGCGCTTGCTTGAAACCGGCGGTACGTTCCTGGCTGATGCTCAGCTCTGGCCGCGCGCCGATCAACACGATCTGCTTGGGCAGCGGGTGCAGCAGGCTGCTGGTCAATTGCTGGCAGGCCTGGCGATCATCGCTGACCACCGAGCAAAACTGCGTAGACTCCATCACCCGGTCGATGGCGATCACCGGCAAACCCTTGGCTTGCAGTTCGCGGTAGCTGTCGTCGGTGGCCGGCAGGCAGCTGGCGACAAACAGCGCATCGCAACGGCGGGCGCGGAACAGTTGCAGCAGTTGCCGCTCACTGTTGGCGTCGTCGTCGGAGCTGGCGATCAGCAATTGATAGCCGCGGGCACGGGCGCCTTGCTCGAGCAGCTTGGCGATGCGTGCGTAACTGGGGTTTTCCAGGTCCGGCAGGATAAAACCCAGGGTACGGGTGTGCCGGCTGCGCAGCCCGGCGGCCTGGGGGTTGGGCGTAAAGCCATGTTCTTCAACCACGGCGCGCACCCGTTCGACGGTTGCGCTGCTGATCCGTTGCTGTTCGGCCTTGCCATTGATGACGTAGCTGGCGGTGGTCACAGACACACCGGCAATGCGCGCGATATCACTGAGTTTCAAACCGGGATTTCCTTGTTTTTTAGAGCTTGCCCCGACATTTTGTCCAATCGTAACCGATTACTGCAGGCGACCATTGTCGCAACTCAATAGCCGAGTGGCTCTTCAATCATGGGGAATTAACGCGTAATCTGCCATAAATTCTAGATTAAACGTTTCAGCAAGCGTATTTTTACGATTATCGCGACGAGTGTGGTCCTGTCAACTGACCACTCAGTCAATTTTATTCGAACGCTTTTGCACTGATTTATTCAAAATAATACCTAGTGCGCCCGCCGCACTAACTAGGAGAACGGCATGCTTGAGCTCACCCACGAGCAGATATCCATGGGCCAGACGGCTGTGGATAAGTCTGCTGCCTTGCAACTGCTCGCTGAAAAACTGGTGGCCGATGGCCTGGTCGCCGAGGGTTACCTCAGTGGCTTGCAAGCGCGTGAAGCCCAAGGCTCGACCTTTCTCGGCCAGGGTATCGCCATCCCCCACGGCACCCCCGAAACACGCGACCAGGTGTTCGCCACCGGCGTGCGCCTGCTGCAATTTCCCGACGGCGTGGATTGGGGCGATGGCCAGATCGTCTACCTGGCGATCGGCATTGCCGCCAAATCCGACGAACACCTGCGCCTGCTGCAACTACTGACCCGTGCCCTCGGCGAGACCGACCTGGGCCAGGCCCTGCGTCGCGCCAGTTCTGCCGAGGCCTTGCTGAAACTGCTACAAGGTGCGCCGCAGGAGCTGGCGCTGGACGCACAGATGATTGGCCTGGGCGTGTCGGCTGATGATTTCGAAGAACTGGTGTGGAGAGGCGCACGCCTGCTGCGCCAGGCCGATTGCGTGAGCAATGGCTTTGCCGCCGTGCTGCAACAAGTCGACGCGCTGCCCCTGGGCGATGGCCTGTGGTGGCTGCACAGTGAGCAGACGGTGAAGCGTCCCGGCCTGGCCTTCGTCACCCCGGACAAACCCATGCGTTACCTGGGCCAGCCCTTGAGCGGCCTGTTCTGCCTGGCCAGCCTCGGCGAGGCCCACCAGACCTTGCTCGAACGCCTGTGTGCCTTGCTGATCGAAGGCCGTGGCCAGGAACTCGGCCGCGCCACCAGCAGCCGGGCCGTACTGGAAGTGCTCGGCGGTGAACTGCCAGCCGACTGGCCAAGCGTGCGCATTGCCCTGGCCAACGCCCACGGGCTGCATGCGCGCCCGGCGAAGATCCTCGCGCAATTGGCGAAAAGTTTTGCCGGTGAAATCCGTGTGCGCATCGTCGATGGAGACGTCGGCGCGGTATCGGTAAAAAGCCTGAGCAAGTTGCTCAGCCTCGGTGCGCGTCGCGGCCAGGTATTGGAGTTTGTCGCTGAGCCAACCATTGCCGGTGACGCCTTGCCCGCCTTGCTGGCGGCAGTGGAAGACGGCCTCGGCGAAGAAGTCGAGCCGTTGCCGGCAGTCAGCGCCCAACAAGCCGTGGCCGAGATCGAACCGGTCATCAGCGCGCCAGTGTCCGGCAGCCTGATCCAGGCCATTGCCGCCGCACCCGGCATTGCGATTGGCCCGGCGCATATCCAGGTGCTGCAACCTTTCGAATACCCGCTGCGCGGCGAGTCGCCGGTGATCGAGCGCCAGCGCCTGCACGCGGCATTGACCGACGTGCGCCGGGACATCCAGGGCCTGATCGAGCGCAGCAAATCCAAGGCCATCCGCGAGATCTTCATCACCCACCAGGAGATGCTCGACGACCCGGAACTGACCGACGAAGTCGAGACGCGCCTCAAGCAGGGCGAAAGCGCCGAGGCCGCGTGGATGAGCGTGATCGAAGCCGCCGCCAAACAGCAGGAATCGTTGCAGGACGCCTTGCTCGCCGAGCGCGCTGCCGATCTGCGTGACATTGGCCGCCGCGTGCTGGCACAACTGTGCGGCGTCGAAACCGCCCAGGAGCCGGACGAACCCTACATCCTGGTGATGGACGAAGTGGGTCCCTCGGACGTGGCGCGCCTGGACCCGGTGCGTGTCGCCGGCATCCTCACTGCCCGTGGCGGCGCCACCGCCCACAGCGCCATCGTCGCCCGTGCTTTGGGCATTCCCGCGCTGGTGGGTGCAGGCCCTGCTGTATTGCTGTTGGCTTCGGGCACGCCGTTGTTGCTGGATGGCCAGCGCGGTCGCCTGCATGTGGACGCCGACGCCGCCACCTTGCAGCGCGCCACCGTCGAACGCGACACCCGCGAACAACGCTTGAAAGCCGCCGCCGCGCAACGCCATGAACCGGCCCTGACCCGCGATGGCCATGCCGTCGAAGTATTCGCCAATATCGGCGAAAGCGCCGGGGTTGCCGGCGCGGTGGAGCAGGGCGCCGAAGGCATCGGCCTGCTGCGCACCGAACTGATTTTCATGGCCCACAAACAGGCGCCCGACGAGGCCACCCAGGAAGCCGAATACCGCCGCGTGCTCGACGGCCTGGGCGGTCGGCCGCTGGTGGTGCGCACCCTTGATGTGGGCGGTGACAAACCGCTGCCTTACTGGCCGATCGCCAAGGAAGAAAACCCCTTCCTCGGCGTGCGCGGCATCCGCCTGACCCTGCAACGCCCGCAGATCATGGAAGCGCAATTGCGCGCGCTGTTGCGTTCGGCAGACAACCGTGCACTGCGCATCATGTTCCCCATGGTTGGCAGTGTTGACGAGTGGCGCCAGGCCCGGGACATGACCGAGCGCCTGCGCCTGGAAATCCCGGTGGCCGACCTGCAACTGGGGATCATGATCGAAGTGCCGTCGGCCGCGTTGCTGGCGCCGGTACTGGCCAAGGAAGTGGACTTCTTCAGCGTCGGCACCAACGACCTGACCCAATACACCCTGGCCATCGACCGTGGCCATCCGACGCTGTCGGCCCAGGCTGACGGCCTGCATCCGGCGGTGTTGCAACTGATCGACATCACCGTGCGCGCCGCCCATGCCCATGGCAAATGGGTCGGCGTGTGCGGC
Organism: Pseudomonas sp. G5001; assembly: GCF_013385475.1. Classification (NCBI taxonomy): domain Bacteria; kingdom Pseudomonadati; phylum Pseudomonadota; class Gammaproteobacteria; order Pseudomonadales; family Pseudomonadaceae; genus Pseudomonas; species Pseudomonas sp. G5001. Next base: position 320,794 of record NZ_JACAPZ010000011.1, on the reverse strand, counting down.
GAGCTGGCAGCCGACCCTTTGGCAGTTCCGGTGCTGATCGGCCTGGGAGTGGATGAGCTGAGTGTGTCTGCGCGCAGCATCCCCGAGGTCAAGGCACGGGTGCGTGAATTCAGTCTGAGCGAGGCCCAGGGCCTGGCACAAAAAGCCCTGGCGGTGGGTTCTCCCGCCGAAGTGCGTGCGCTTGTGGAGGCCGTGTAAATGGCAAGGATTTTAAGCCTGACGCTGAACCCGGCGTTGGACCTGACGGTGCGCCTGGCGCGCCTGGAACCGGGCGAGGTCAATCGCAGCGAAGCGATGATCACCCACGCTGCCGGCAAGGGCGTGAACGTCGCGCAGGTGCTGGCGGACCTTGGTCATCAGGTGACCGTGGGCGGCTTTCTTGGAGAGGACAATCCCCAGGCATTCGAGATGCTGATTGCCCGTCGCGGTTTCACCGATGCCTTTATTCGAGTGCCGGGCGAAACCCGAAGCAATATCAAGATCGCCGAGCAGGACGGGCGGGTCACGGATGTCAATGCGCCGGGCCCGTTGGTCAGCGAGCAGGCGCAACACGCACTGCTTGAGCAACTGGCGCGGATTGCTCCGGGCTACGACGCCGTCGTCGTGGCCGGCAGCCTGCCACGCGGCATCACCCCTCAGTGGTTCCAGGGCCTGCTGCAGCAACTGAAAAACCTCGGCTTGAAAGTCGCCCTGGACACCAGCGGCGAAGCGCTGCGCGCCGGATTGAACGCCGGCCCGTGGTTGGTCAAACCCAATACCGAAGAACTGGCCGATGCCCTTGGTCATTCCACAGATGCCATCCGCCAACTGCATCGGCAAGGTGTTGAGCATGTGGTGGTCTCCGACGGTGCCGCAGGCGTGAGCTGGTACAGCCCGGAAACGGCGCTGCACGCTACCCCGCCCAAGGTAACCGTGGCCAGTACCGTAGGTGCCGGCGACTCGCTGCTGGCCGGGATGCTTCACGGTCTGCTCAGTGGCGACACGCCGGAGCAGACCCTGGGCCGCGCCACCGCCATTGCCGCGATGGCGGTCACGCAGATCGGCTTTGGCATCACCGACGAAGCGCAGCTTGAGACTTTGCAGAGCGGCGTCCACGTGCGGCCGCTGACAGAACAATAAGAGGGTTGGTCATGAAGTTAGCCATTGTTACTGCCTGCCCGAACGGCATGGTCACCAGTGTGCTGTGCGCCCGCTTGCTGGATGCCGCCGCGCAACGCCAGGGCTGGAGCACCAGCGTCGAAGTGGTCGACGTGCAGCATCCGGAACGCCAATTGTCGGCGGCCACCCTTGAAGCCGCCGAGTGGGTATTGCTGGTCAGCAGCACGCCGGTGGACATGCAGCGTTTTGTCGGCAAACGCGTATTCCGCAGCACGCCCGCCCAGGCGTTGCAGGATGTGGACGCGGTGTTGCGTCGCGGAGCCGAGGAGGCCCAGGTGCAGGTAGCTGACGCGGCACCGGCGAAAAGCACGCCGCGTATCGTCGCGATCACCGCGTGCCCGACCGGCGTCGCCCACACCTTCATGGCTGCCGAAGCGTTGCAGCAAACCGCCAAGCGCCTCGGGTATGACTTGCAGGTGGAAACCCAGGGCTCCGTGGGCGCCCGCACGCCGCTGAGTCCCGAGGCGATTCGTGACGCCGACGTGGTGCTGCTCGCCGCCGACATCGAAGTCGCCACCGAGCGCTTTGCCGGCAAGAAAATCTATCGCTGCGGCACCGGGATCGCGCTCAAGCAATCCGAGGCGACCCTCAACAAGGCGCTGGCCGAAGGCAAGCAGGAATCCGCTGCCAGTGGTGCCGCTGCCAAACCGGAGAAGACCGGTGTCTACAAACACTTGCTCACCGGCGTGTCGTTCATGCTGCCGATGGTGGTGGCGGGCGGTCTGCTGATCGCCCTGTCATTCGTGTTCGGCATTCATGCCTTTGAAGAAAAAGGCACTCTTGCCGCCGCGCTGAAAACCGTCGGCGACCAGGCGTTCATGCTGATGGTGCCGCTGCTGGCGGGTTACATCGCCTACTCGATTGCCGACCGGCCTGGATTGGCCCCCGGCATGATCGGTGGCCTGCTGGCCAGCACTTTGGGCGCGGGGTTTATCGGCGGTATTTTTGCCGGTTTCCTCGCCGGCTACTGCGTCAAATTCATCAGCCGCGCGATCCGTTTGCCCCAGAGCCTGGAAGCCCTCAAGCCGATCCTGATCATCCCGTTGCTGGCGAGTCTGTTCACCGGCCTGGCGATGATTTACCTGGTAGGGCCGCCGGTGGCGAAGATGCTCACCGGCCTCACGGATTTTCTCAGTACCATGGGCACCACCAACGCCGTGCTGCTGGGCATCTTGCTGGGCGGCATGATGTGCGTCGATCTCGGTGGCCCGATCAACAAGGCAGCCTACGCGTTTTCCGTCGGCCTGCTGGCAGCGCAAAGCGGTGCCCCCATGGCCGCGACCATGGCTGCCGGCATGGTGCCGCCGATTGGCATGGGCATCGCCACCTTCCTGGCGCGGCGCAAGTTCGCCCAGACCGAGCGTGAAGCCGGCAAGGCCGCGCTGATCCTCGGCATGTGCTTTATCTCTGAAGGCGCGATTCCGTTTGCTGCCAAGGACCCGCTGCGGGTAATCCCGGCAAGCATCGCCGGCGGTGCGCTGACCGGTGCGCTGTCGATGTATTTCGGCTGCAAGCTGATGGCGCCCCATGGTGGATTGTTTGTGATGCTGATCCCGAATGCGATCAACCATGCGCTGCTGTACCTGCTGGCGATCGTGGCGGGCAGTTTGTTGACTGCCGTGGTGTATGCATTCCTCAAGCGCCCTGAGACCGTAGAACTTTCTGTCGCACCCGCCCAGGCATAACGCGGTTCATGTAGGAGCTGGCTTGCCTGCGATGCAGGCACCTCGGTGTGTCAGCGCAACCGAGATGAGGCTATCGCAGGCAAGCCAGCTCCCACATTTGACCTCCGTGAGCAATAAGGCCGGTGTCATAACTCGTTCATCCCGTCATGCTTAAGTTTCCCTTTTGCTGCTCGAGAGGGAACCCGCATGAGCCACTTCAATCTCGGCCGCCGCCGCGTGATGCAAGCCGTCGGCGCCGGCCTGTTGCTGCCGGGCCTCGCGCCTGCGGTGATCGCCTCGGTCAAGGATCGCCCGCAACTCACCGACGGCGTGCAGTCCGGCGACCTGCTGGGCGACCGCGCGATGATCTGGAGCCGCAGCGACCGCCCGGCCCGGATGGTAGTGGAGTGGGACACCCGTAGCGTATTCAGCAACCCGCGCAAATTCGTCTCGCCCCTGGCCGACAGCCGCACCGATTTCACCGCCCGTGTCGAACTCACCGGCCTGCCCGTCGACCAGGCGATCTTCTACCGTGTGCACTTTGAAGATGCCCAGACCGGCGTGGCCAGCGAGCCCTGGTTCGGTCACCTGCGCAGCGTGCCGCAGCAGCGCCGGGATATCCGCTTTGTGTGGAGCGGCGACACCGTCGGCCAGGGCTTCGGCATCAACCCGGACATCGGCGGCATGCGCATCTACGAAGCCATGCGCCTGCGCCTGCCGGACTTCTTCATTCACAGCGGCGACACCATCTACGCCGACGGCCCGGTGCCCGCGCAACTGACCACCGAGGACGGACGCATCTGGCGCAACATCACCACCGAAGCCAAAAGCAAAGTCGCTGAAACCCTGAATGAATACCGGGGCAACTACCGCTACAACCTGATGGACGAGAACGTACGTCGCTTCAACGCCGAAGTGCCGCAGATCTGGCAGTGGGACGACCACGAGGTGATCAACAACTGGTCGCCGAGCAAGCAACTGGATGAACGCTACAAGACTCGCGACATCAATACCCTGGTAGGCCGTGCGCGCCAGGCCTGGCTGGAATATTCACCGATGCGCCGGCAAAGCGCCGACCAGGGCGGGCGCATTTATCGCAAGCTCAGCTACGGCCCATTGCTGGATGTGTTTGTGCTGGACATGCGCAGCTATCGCGGGCCGAACGATGACAACCTTGGCGGCGAAAAACCGTTTCTTGGGCGTGAGCAACTGGACTGGCTCAAGCGCGAATTGAAGGCCTCCCAGGCGCAGTGGAAAGTCATCGCCGCCGACATGCCCATTGGCCTGGGCGTGCCCGACGGTGAGGTCAGCCCCGGCGTACCGCGTTGGGAGGCCATTGCCAACGGTGACCCGGGACCGGCCCAGGGGCGCGAGCTGGAAATTGCCGAATTGCTCGCGTTTCTGCGGGCGCAGCAGGTGCGTAATCACGTGTGGCTGACGGCGGATGTGCATTACTGCGCGGCCCATCATTACCATCCGGATCGGGCGGCGTTTCAGGATTTTGAGCCGTTCTGGGAGTTCGTCGCCGGACCGCTGAATGCCGGGAGTTTCGGGCCTAATCCGCTGGATAAGACCTTTGGCCCGGAAGTGGTGTTCGAGAAGGCGCCGACGGTGCAGAACAGCTCGCCGTTTGCCGGGTTTCAGTTTTTTGGCGAGGTGCAGATTGACGGGCAGACGGCGGAACTGACGGTGATTTTGCGGGACCTGGATGGGGTTTCAGTGTTTGAACAGAAGCTGGCGCCAGTGTGATTGCAATGCAATCTACCTACTGAAGAAGAGCCAATGTGGGAGCGGGCTTGCTCGCGAAGGCGGTGTGTCAGTCAACAGATGTATCGACTGATCCACTGCCTTCGCGAGCAAGCCCGCTCCCACATTTTGATCGGTGTATCTTCAGGGGGTCAGTAAACATCCCGGCGATAGCGGCCTTGCTCGATCAAGCGTTCGACGGCTTCGCTGCCCAGCACCTCATGCAGCACCTGATCCACACCCGCCGCCATCCCCTGCAAACTGCCGCAGACATAAATCGCGGCGCCATCCGCCACCCATTTACGCAGCACATCCGCTGATTCGCGCAGGCGATCCTGCACGTAGATTTTCTCTGCCTGATCCCGGGAAAACGCCAGGTCCAGTAGCGCCAAGTCACCGCTGGCCAGCCAGCCTTGCAGCTCGTCCTGGCAGTGGTAGTCGTGGGCGATATTGCGTTCGCCAAACAGCAGCCAGTTGCGCTGCTGGCCGTCGGCAACCCGCGCCTTGAGCAGGCTGCGCAACCCGGCAAGGCCGGTGCCGTTGCCCAGCAGGATCATCGGGAGTGGCTCGGTCGGCAGATGGAAACCACTGTTGCGCCGCAGTCGCAGGCTGATGGTCGAACCCAGCGGTGCATGTTCGGTCAACCAGCCGGAACCCACGCCCACGCTGCCATCGGGGTGACGCTCCTGGCGCACGATCAGCTCCAGCACACCGTCGCTGGCAATCGAGGCCATGGAGTATTCGCGCATGCCCAGCGGCACCAGTGCATTGACCAGCGCCTGGGCATGCAGGCCTACCAGGTGCGCGCGATTGTCCGGTAGCTGGCGACTGGCCAAAGCCTGGTCGAGGGTGTGTGCAAGGCCGTCGATCACCACACCTTCGCTGCCGGCCAGCCCCAGGCCTTCCAGCAAGTGTTCGATGGCCCATGGGCAATTGCGTGGCAGCACTTCCACCAGGTCGCCGGCCAGCCAGTCCCGGGGGGCAGGCGGGGTGAGCCCGAGCAAATAGACGCCGGAGCCGCTGCTGTGCGGGTTGAGCAGGGTGCGTTGCTTCAGGGTCCAGTTTTCATAGGTCGCGCTGGCCCATGCCGCAGCGGGTGCATGGCCGGTCAGTTGGCCCAGTTGTTGTTGCCAGTGCAGCAACGCATCGGTGTCGCCGCTGTCGACTTCCACCGGGGCGAACAGCGGGTTGCCGCCCTGGTTGGTCAGCCAGAAATGCAGGCGCCGGGCGAAGCCGCAGAAGTGTTGGTACTGGCGATCACCCAGGGCCAACACCGAGTAGTTCAGGCCCTTGAGGGACAGGTCCTGGCCGAGCACGCTGCGCTCGAAACCGCGGGCGCTGTCCGGTGCCTCGCCATCGCCGAAGGTGCTGACCACGAACAGCGCATGGCTCGATTGGCGCAAATCCTCTTCGCTGACGCTGCCCAGCGACTGCACGTTCACTGGCACGCCGGCGGCCTGCAACTGCCCGGCGGTCTGCCAGGCCAGTTGCTCGGCAAAGCCGCTCTGGCTGGCAAAGCCGATCAGCCAGGCCGGCGCGTCGCTGTGGTTGCCGGTCAGGCCTTTGCGGGCATCGCGCACCTGGCGTTTCTTGCGGCGGCGGTCCAGGTACAACAGCCAGCCGGTGATGAAGAACAGCGGCATCAGCAGCGCGCTGAACGTCAGGATGATCCGGCCGGGCAGGCCGAAGTAGCTGCCGGTGTGCAGCGCATAGATACTGGTCAGGATCTGCGCCTTGAAGCTTTTGCCGGCGTAGGTGTCATGGGATTTGACTTCGCCGGTGGCCGGGTCGAGGTTGATCTGGTTCAGCGCGCGATCGTGGGGCGAGGTCTTCAGCAGGTAGTAGACGGTGGCGGGTTGGCCGGCGACCGCGGGCATGCGGATGTTGTAGCCGCTCAAGCCGGGGCCGGCGTTGCTGTAGATGCTGCTCCAGATCGCGGCGTAATTGGCCACCGGCGCAGGCCCTTCGGGGGCCGGGCCGCGCTTGCGTACGCGTTCGTTCTGCGGCGCGTCGGACAGCAGTCTGGTCATGCCGTTGCTGTACCACTCGTAGGACCAGAACAGTCCGGTGAGTGCCGCCAGAAGATAGAACAGCAGGCACCAGGTGCCGAACACCGAGTGCAGGTCCCAGTTGAAACTACGGCCTTTCTTGCGCCAGTCCACCGCCAGCCATGCACGCCAGCTTGCCACTTGGCGCGGCCAGCGCAGGTACAGGCCCGAGAGGCAGAAGAACACCAGGATCAGCGTGCAGGCGCCGGTGATTTGCCGGCCGGTGTCGCCGATGGCGAGGAAACGGTGCAGTTGCAGCACGAAGCCGAAGAAGTCCTGGCCGACGGCATCGCCCAGGTAGTCGCCGGTGTACGGGTCGAAGTAGCGCATCTGCCCGCGACGTTCACCGGGCGGTGGGGTGAACCAGACCTTGGCCGCGTTGGTGCTGTCGGGCTGCACCGTGAGCATCGACACGACTTTGCCTTCGCGGGCTTCCAGCAGGTGCACCAGTTCAGCGGGCGGCAGTACCCCGGCCGGACGCTTTTCCACCGTCAACACCGTCGGGTTCAGCAACTCGATGATTTCATCCTGGAACGACACCGTTGCGCCGGTGATCCCCATCAAGGCCAACACCAGCCCGGCGGTAATGCCGAAGAACCAATGCAACTGGAACAGGGTTTTCTTCAACACGTCGTACGGCCTCGTCATCAGGTTAGGTGTTTCACGGCGCGCATTATGCCGCGAGTTGTCGAGAAACATTCTTTTTTACACGCAAAAAACCCACGCATCCGATGCGTGGGGTTTCGTGCAGTCATTTGTATCGGTTTAGAAATGGAAACTGGTGGTCAGCAGGGCCGTACGACCGGCTGCCTGGTTGGCAAAATGCGAGGCATAGGCCTTGTCGTAGTAGGTCTTGTCGGTGAGGTTCTGCACGTTCAACTGCAGGTCGACGTTCTTGGTCAGCTTGTAGCTGGCCATGGCGTCGTAGCGGGTGTAGGACGGCACGTAGACGGTGTTGCCCGCATCGCCGTAGACCTCGTCGACATAGAACGCGCCGCCGCCGATGGTGAGCTTCGGTGTCACGTCATACGTCGTCCACAGGCTGAAGGTGTTCTTCGGCGTGTTGGGCATCTGGTTGCCTTTGTTCGAGCCGGCACTGACGACACCGTTACGACCGTTCAGGCCCGGGTCCACCAGTTCGCTTTTCAGGTAGCTGTAGCCGGCGAACACTTGCCATTGATCGGTCAGCTTGCCGCTGGCGGAAAGCTCCAGGCCGTCGACGCGGGATTCGCCACCGTTTTCATAGGTCAGCGCGTCCACCAGGATCCGCGTGTTTTTCTTCTCGGTGCGGAACACCGCGGCGGTCAGGGACAGGCGGTCGTGGAACATGTCCCACTTGGTGCCCAGCTCGTAGTTGACGGTCTCTTCCGGTTTCAGGTCGCTGGTGGCGGCGCCGGCAGACAGCGGGTTGCCGTCGGCGCCTTCACCTACCAGGCCGCCGGCCGGTGAGGCTGAGGTGGCGTAGGAGGCATAGATGCTGCCGTTTTCAACCGGCTTCCAGACCAGGCCCGCCTGCCAGTTGAAGAACTGGCTGTCGTTCTTGATCTTGCTGCGGGCCTTGACGGTGGCGGTCGGCACCGCATTGGTGTTGGCCACGGTGTCGAAGGTGTCGTAGCGCAGGCCGACGTTCAGCAGCCATTTCGGGTCCAGCTCGATGGTGTCGAACACATAGGCGGCGCGGCTGGTGGCCTTGGTGTTGGTGCCGTTGTAGTTGCGCGCAATGCTGCCGGTCCAGGCATCGTCCGGGTTCGGGTTGCCCAGCGAGGTGCACTGGCCGCCTTTGCCGGGCGCCGGGCAACCGGGGTTGCTGTTCGGGCTGACGGTGTAGCCGCTGTAGCGGGTTTCTTCGCCGGTGAATTCCAGCCCGGTGGAGTAGGTGTTCTTGAAGCCCAGCGCCTGGAAGCTGCCAAACAGATCGGTCTGGTTGGTGGTGGTCTCGGTGGTGGACACGCGGGTGTTCGCGCGGCGCCACACGGTGCCGAACTGGTTGACGTTGTGCTGGCTGTCGTCGGGTTGGGTGACGATATAGTCCTGGCCGGTGTTGCCGTGGCGCAGGGTGTTTTTCAGCGTCATGTTGTCGTTCAGGTCGTGCTCGATGGAGAACGTGCTGATGTCGGCGCGGGTCTTGCGGAAGTCGCGATCCTTGAGGCCGTAGAAGTTGTTGCTGTCGCCGCCGTCGGTTGGCTTGTCATGTACGTGGGCGGCTTTTGCGCCGCTGTTGCTGTAGCCATACGGAATGCCCGAATCCGGCAGGTCGTTGCTTTCCATGTGGTAGTAGCTGAGGTTGACGCGAGTCGGAGTGCCCAGGCCGAAGGTCAGCGACGGGGCCACGCCCCAGCGGTCGTAGTTGACGGCATCACGCCCGGCGACGTTCTGTTCGTGGCTCATCAGGTTCAGGCGGAAGGCCGCGCTGTCGAGGAACTGACGGTTGACGTCGAGCACATAGCGGCGGGTCTGGTCGGAGCCGTAGGTGAAGCCACCGTTGGTGAAGTCCCGCGCCTGTGGCGTCTTGCTCACCAGGTTGAGGCTGCCGCCGGCCGAGCCGCGGCCGCCGAATGACGAGTTGGGGCCTTTGCTGACTTCGATGGATTCGATGTCGAAGATCTCGCGGCTCTGGCCGCCGGTGTCGCGCACGCCGTCGAGGTAGGTATCGCCCTGGGCGTCGAAGCCGCGAATGAACGGACGGTCGCCCTGCGGGTTGCCGCCTTCACCGGCGCCGAAGGTAATCCCCGGCACGGTGCGCAAGGCGTCCTGCAACGAGGTGGCGGCGGTGTCCTTGAGCACTTGCTGCGGCACCACGGTGACCGAGCGCGGAGTATCTACCAGCGGCGCGGTGTACTTCTGCGAGGACGCTTTTTCGACCTGGTAGGACGTGCTGTCCTGTTCCTGGCCGGTGATGCTGGTGGCTCCCAGGGAAATGCTGTTGCGCTCGCCTTTCTGCTCGGTGTCTTCAGCAGCTTGCGCCATTTGGGCGGCAGAGCTGGCGCTGATGGCAACGCCGATGGCCGAGGCCAGCAAACGTGGTGAACTGGCAGGTGTTTTTATCGAAGTGCGCGGCATGAGTGTGTCCTTTCCCCAAGGAGGTGAGGCCGCGGAATATAGGGAGAACAAGACTTCATATCAATTGCGATACATTACTATTCGCACTGAATTTACGTTCTTTACACTTTTTGCTTACGGTTTTGACGATCTCGTTCGTCCTTTGGGCGGGAGTAGGGTTGTACACAGTCAATAAGAATCACTACCATTGGCGTCTCACTGTTTTCAGGTAATGCCTCCATGTTGCTGCACATTCCCGGCCTGTTCTCTCGCGAGGAAGTGCTGCGCATCCGCGAAGCCCTGGCGCACACCGAGTGGGCCGACGGCAAAATCACTGCCGGGCACCAATCGGCCAAGGCCAAACACAACCTGCAACTGCCGGAAGGCCACCCGCTGGCAAAGGAAATCGGCGCGGCGATCCTCGATCGACTGTGGAAAAATCCGCTGTTCATGTCAGCGGCGTTACCGCACAAGGTCTTCCCGCCATTGGTCAACTGTTACACCGCCGGCGGCAGTTTCGACTTCCATATCGACAACGCCGTGCGCCAGTCCAAGGGCAGCCACGAGCGGGTGCGCACTGACCTTTCCTCCACCGTATTTTTCAGCGACCCCGACGACTACGACGGCGGCGAGCTGGAAATCCAGGACACCTTCGGCCTGCAGCGGGTCAAGTTGCCGGCGGGCGACATGGTGCTGTACCCCGGCTCCAGCCTGCACAAGGTCAACGCCGTGACCCGCGGCGCGCGCTACGCCTCGTTTTTCTGGACCCAAAGCCTGGTGCGCGAGGACAGCCAGCGCACCTTGCTGTTCGAGATGGACGGGGCGATCCAGCAACTGAGCCGCGACGTGCCCGACCACCCCGCGCTGATCCAGCTCACCGGCACCTATCACAACCTGCTGCGCCGCTGGGTTGAGGTCTGAGCGTGGGCTTTTTATTGCGCCGTGAAGAAGTACTCAACGTTGAGCAATTGCAGAGCATGCTCGACGACTCCCCGGTGCGCGCCGCCCAGGCGATTTTGATCGCCGCGAAAGAGGGCGTGGTGGATGCCCAGGCGCTGCTCGGGCAAATCCTGCTGGAAGGGCGCGGCATCGAGCGCGATGAAGCACTGGCAATGCGCTGGTTCCGCATTGCCGCCAAGGGCGGGCATTTGATGGCGCGCAATATGCTCGGGCGTTGCCTGGAGCATGGCTGGGGTTGCGAGGCGGATGCCGTGGCGGCGGCCCGGGAATATCGTCGGGCGGCCGAGGCCGGGCTGGATTGGGGTTTGTACAACTACGCCAACCTGCTGGCGACCGGGCGCGGGGTTGCCGAGGATCAAGCCCAGGCGCTGGCGTGTTATCGACAGGCCGCGGAACTGGGCCATGCCAAGTCGATGAACCTGCTGGGGCGTTATCTGGAAGAAGGGCAGTACTGCCCGAGGGATCTGGAGGCGGCGGTGGCGTGGTATCGCCAGTCAGCAGAAGGCGGGGATTTTCGCGGGCAGTTCAGTTATGCGGCGGTGTTGGCGGACCGGGGCGAGATAGAAACGGCACTGGAATGGTTGCGCAAGGCACTGGCGGGCGGGAATTTGAAGTTTTTGCGGGTGGCGCACAAGGCGTTGTGTGCCGCCAATGAGCCGCAGATACGGGCAATGGCCGAGATCTATCAAAAGCATGCGATTGAACTTGATCGCTCCCACGCGCTGCGTGGAAATGCCGCCCTGGACGCTCTGCGTCCGCTCTAACGGCGTGACGCAGAGCGTCACCGGATGCGTTCCCACGCAGAGCGTGGGAACGATCAGGGCGTGCGTTTACAGGTAGAACGATTTCAACGGCGGGAAGCCATTGAATTCAACTGCGCTGTAGCTGGTGGTGTACGCACCGGTGGACAACCAGTACATCCGGTCACCAATCGCCAGGTTCAGCGGCAGGCCGTACTTGTAGTTCTCGTACATGATGTCGGCGCTGTCGCAGGTCGGGCCGGCGATGACCACTTCTTCCATCTCGCCTTTCTTCTCGGTCCAGATCGGGAACTTGATGGCTTCGTCCATGGTTTCGATCAGGCCGGAGAATTTGCCCACGTCGGTGTAGACCCAGCGCTCGACGGCGGTGCGGGATTTACGCGCAACCAGTACCACTTCGCTGACCAGGATCCCGGCGTTGGCGATCAACGAACGGCCCGGCTCCAGGATGATTTCCGGCAGATCGTCACCGAAGTCTTCCTTGAGGAAGCGGATGATTTCCTCGGCGTAGGTTTCCAGGCTGTTGGTGCGGGTGATGTAGTTGGCCGGGAAGCCACCGCCCATGTTGATCAGCTTCAGGTGGATGCCGTCTTCTTCCTTCAGGCGCTCGAAGATCACTTTGACCTTGGCAATCGCCGCGTCCCACACGCTGATGTCACGCTGTTGCGAGCCGACGTGGAAGGAGATGCCGTAAGGCACCAGGCCCAGGTCGCGAGCGAGAATCAGCAGGTCCATGGCCATGTCGGTCTGGCAGCCGAATTTGCGCGACAGCGGCCAGTCGGCCGTGGTCGAGCCTTCGGTGAGGATACGTACATACACTTTCGAACCCGGGGCGGCCTTGGCGATATTGCGCAGGTCGGCTTCGGAGTCGGTGGAGAACAGGCGCACGCCCTTCTCGTAGAAGTAACGGATGTCCTTGGATTTCTTGATGGTGTTGCCGTAGCTGATACGGTCGGGGCTGACGCCGCGGTCCATGACCTTGTCCAGCTCGTAGATCGACGCGATGTCGAAGCTCGAACCCTTGTCCTTGAGCAGGTCGATGATCTCGACGGCCGGGTTGGCCTTGACGGCGTAATACACCTTGGCGAATTCGAAACCGGCGCGCAGGTCATCGTAGGCCTGGCTGATCATCGCGGTGTCGATCACCACGAACGGGGTTTCCTGGGTGTCGGCGAACGCCTTCATTTTGTCAAAAGTGGCGCGCGCGAAATAGTCTTCGACCTGGATCGACATGCTGGGAACTCCTACTGGCAAACTAGATTGATCAATGGGTGCAAATGAACGTCCTCCGTATCCCCACTTTGGTTCGCCTACTTCCCAAGGCATGTCGCCGAAAGCAAAAAGGCCATGGGATCAACCGCTTCCCTTGGCCTTGCTGTCTCGTCGTCAGTACTTGAGCCGGATGGATCGTTTCCAGCATGGACGTTCGGCGCGAACTTTAGGACGTGAGGGGCTATAGATCAACTAAAAATGTCGCGTTTTTGCACGCGTTCGTCGTGCGGCCGCGTGCAGCTACTTATGTAACCGACCGGTATGACGGATTGATGTTCCCCGGTAGGGGCAATTTGAGGTGTTGCGGGTACAGTGACGATCCAATGTAGGAGCGGGCTTGCTCGCGAATGCGGTGTATCAGCCAATGCATCCGGTGACTGACACTCCGCCTTCGCGAGCAAGCCCGCTCCCACATTTTGACCGCTGTGTGTCAGGTCAGGCCAGTGCTGTCTCGGCAGGCGACACAATGCTGGTCTTGCCCCCACGGGACTTACCGGAACTCAGGTACTCGGCAATCGACTCCTGGGTCACTTCCCCGAGGAACACCCGCTCCGCATCCATCACCGGCAACCACGAGCGGTTGAACTCGTACATCCGCGACAGCAGGATGCGCAAATGCTCGTCATACGCCGCCGTGGCGTTGAATTCCCGCAGGTACTGGCCGCAGGTACCGGTCTGACGATGCAGGTCGCGACGTCGCACATAACCCAGGGCCTTGTTCTCGGCATCGGTGACCACCACGTAGCGACGGTCCAACTCATCCATCTGCTCCAGGGCATCCGCCACCGGGGTTTCCGGGCTGACCGACGGCGCGTTGTCCGCCGCATCTTCAGCCTTCACCAGCAGCAGGCGCTTGAGGGTGCTGTCCTGGCCAACGAAGTTGCTGACGAATTCGTCGGCAGGGTGGGCCAGCAGGGTGTCCGGGTGGTCGATCTGCAGCAGCTTGCCGGCGCGGAAGATCGCGATCTTGTCACCCAGCTTGATGGCTTCGTCGATGTCGTGGCTGACCATGATCACGGTCTTGTTCAGCGCGCGCTGCATCTCGAAAAACTCGTTCTGGATCATCTCGCGGTTGATCGGGTCGACCGCGCCGAACGGCTCATCCATCAGCAGCAACGGTGCATCCGCCGCCAGGGCGCGGATCACGCCGATCCGCTGCTGCTGGCCGCCGGACAGTTCACGCGGGTAGCGATGCAGGTACTGCTTGGGTTCGAGCTTGATCATGCTCATCAACTCGCGGGCGCGGTCGTGGCATTTCTGCTTGTCCCAGCCCAGCAGCTTGGGCACCACCACGATGTTCTCTTCGATGGTCATGTTCGGGAACAGACCGATCTGCTGGATCACGTAGCCGATGTTGCGACGCAGGGTCACTTCGTCGAGGTCGGTGGTGTCTTCGCCGTTGATCAGGATCTTGCCGGAGGTCGGCTTGATCAGGCGGTTGATCATCTTCAGCGTGGTGCTCTTGCCGCAGCCCGAGGGGCCGAGGAATACGCAAATTTCGCCTTCGTTGACGGTCAGGCTTACGGAATCAACGGCGGTGATGGTCTTGCCGTTGCTTTGGAAGGTCTTGGTCAGGTTTTGAAGTTCGATCATTTGAGCAGTCCTTTTGGAGTCAGCGTGCGTTGCAGCCATTGCAGAAGCAGGTCGGCGAAGATGGCCAGGAGACTGACCAGCACGGCGCCAACGATCAGCATCGACATGTCGCTGCGGCTGATGGAAGCCAGAATAAGTACACCCAGGCCACCGGCGCCGATGGTGGCGGCGATGGTCATCACACCAATGTTCATGACGACGGCGGTGCGCACACCGGCGAGGATCACCGGTACGGCAATCGGCAGCTCGACCATGCGCAAGCGCTGGCCGAAGGTCATGCCGATGCCTTTGGCGGCCTCGCGAATGCCTGGCTCAACGCCGGTGAGGGCGAGGTAGGTGTTACGCATGATGGGCAGCAGGGAATAGAGGAACACGGCGGTGATCGCCGGCATCGGCCCCAGGCCCTGGCCGAATTTGGAGTAGAACGGCAGCAGCAGGCCGAACAAGGCAATCGACGGCACGGTCAGCAACACCGTGGCACTGGCTTGCAATGGGCCGGCGAGCGTCGGGAAGCGGGTCATCAGCACACCCAGGGGCACGCCTACGACGATTGCGAGGATCACTGCAATGCCGACCAGGGTGATGTGCTGCCAGGTCAGGTGCAGGACTTGGGCCCAATCAAGATGGGAAAAGGCGTTCAGGAATTCCATGTCTTCTCCTCTTAGTTGATCGGATGCTGGCGCAGGAAATCTGCGGCCACGGCGGACGGGCTTTCATGGTCGACGTCGACCCGCGCGTTCAGCTGGCGCATGGTTTCGTCGTCGAACAGCGCAGCCAACGGCTTGAGATCAGCGGCCAGTTGCGGATGGGCATCGAGGTAAACCTGACGCACCACCGGCGCGGCGGTGTAGTCCGGGAAGTAGTGCTTGTCGTCTTCCAGCAGCTTCAATTTGAAGGCGTTCAGGCGACCGTCGGTGGTGTAGACCAAGCCGGCAAACACCTGGCCATTACGCAGCGCGGTGTACACCAGGCCGGCGTCCATCTGCCGGGTGTTCTTGCGGGTCAGGTTCATGTCGTACAGCTTGACCATGCCGGCCATGCCGTCGGAACGGTTGGCGAACTCGGTGTCCAGGGCCACCAGGCGGTTTTCCTTGGTTTTCTCGGCCAGTGCCGCGGTCAGGTCGCTGATGCTGTTGATCTGCGGGAATTCCTTGGCCACGTTCTCTGGCAGGGCCAGGGCGTAGGTGTTGCTGAATTTCGACGGGGAGAGCCAGACCAGGCCTTTTTTCGCGTCGAGTTCTTTCACTCGGGCGTAGGACTGTTCGCTGTCGAGCTTCTCGTCGACGTGGTTGTAGGCCACCAGCGACACGCCGGTGTATTCCCAGATCAGGTCCAGTTGCCCGCTTTCCTGGGCACTGCGTGCCAGGTTGCTGCCCAGGCCGCCGGTCACACGGGTGTCGTAACCCTTGGTGCGCAGGTACTGGGAGGTGATTTCGGCGAGCAGGGTCTGTTCAGTGAACACCCGGGCACCGATGCGGATGACCGGTTTTTCAGCGGCTTGCGCAAACCCTGCGAACAGCAGGACGCAGCTCAATATCAATGTCAGTTTTTTCATGTGAATTCCTGTTTCAGGCCCAAGACGGGGCCAAAGCCTTAAGACGGACGCAACCCGCGTTCCAGCCAAAGGCGGCTGGCCATGGTCACCAGACCGTCGAGCAGCAAGGCCAGCAGCGCGGTGCATGCGGCGCCGAGCAGCAGTTGCGGCTGATTGTTCAGGGCGATGCCGGGGAAGATCAGGCTGCCCAGGCTGTTGGCGCCAATCAGGAACGCCAGGGGCGCGGTACCGACGTTGATCGCCAGGGCCACGCGTACACCACCGATGATGATCGGCACGGCGTTGGGCAATTCCACGCGAAACAGCACCTGGCGCGGCGTCATGCCGATGCCGACGGCGGCTTCTTTCAGGGAACCTTGAACGTTTTTCAGGCCTTCATAGGTGTTGCGCACGATGGGCAGCAACGAGGCGAGGAATAGCGCGAAGATCGCGGGGCCGCTGCCGATGCCAAGGACACCGAGGGCGATGGCCAGTACGGCCAGGGGAGGGACGGTATTGCCGATGTTGAAGATCTGCATGAAGCGTTCTGCGCGCCCGACCATGTTGGGTCGGCTCAGCAGGATACCGGCGGGAATCCCTACGATCAGGGCGGCCAGCATCGAAACAAGGACGAGGATCAAGTGAGCTTGCAGGTAAAACAACAAATCGTCGCGGTACAGTTCGATCGTGTTGATGCCGATCCAGTGGACCAGCAGGGCCAGGAGAGCGACGACAACCGCTCCTCCTATCAGCCCTTTGCCATAGCGAATAGCCACAGGCGGACTCCTTTTTTCTTTTGTCGGCGAACACATTTCCGAGCGGCAATGCCATTCCTGGCTGTCGGCGAATGTGGTCGCGAATAGCAGCTCGCCCTTACCGGCAACGCGGTATGCGGTCGAGCCATGAGCGCAGCCTCGTCAGGCTAACTTGCTGATTTTTCAGCCCCTGTTACGAGTGCGATAGCAGGGGAGTGGACGTCTCTACCTTTTAAAAGGTTCCATACTTGGCAGCAATTAGCCACCCCCAATGGGGTGAACGGTGGTCCGTCACCCCGGGTTTGCGCTATACTCGCCGCCCTTTTTTGACTCACCTGCCAGGCGATTTCCCATGACCCACCAGGCCGCCGAAGTCGCGAAACGCCGCACTTTCGCCATTATTTCCCACCCCGATGCCGGTAAAACCACCATCACCGAAAAGCTGTTGCTGATGGGCAAGGCGATCGCGGTGGCCGGCACGGTGAAATCCCGTAAATCCGACCGCCATGCCACCTCCGACTGGATGGAAATGGAAAAGCAGCGTGGTATTTCCATTACCACGTCGGTCATGCAGTTCCCGTATCGCGACCACATGATCAACCTGCTCGACACCCCGGGCCACGAAGACTTCTCCGAAGACACCTACCGCACCCTGACGGCGGTGGACTCGGCGCTGATGGTCCTCGACGGCGGTAAAGGCGTCGAGCCCCGCACCATCGCGCTGATGGACGTGTGCCGCCTGCGGGATACGCCGATTGTCAGCTTTATCAACAAACTCGACCGTGACATCCGCGACCCGATCGAACTGCTGGACGAAATCGAAGCCGTCCTGAAGATCAAGGCCGCGCCGATCACCTGGCCGATTGGTTGCTACCGCGACTTCAAGGGCGTGTACCACCTGGCCGACGACTACATCATTGTGTACACCGCCGGCCA
This sequence comes from Pseudomonas sp. G5001, assembly GCF_013385475.1. Lineage (NCBI taxonomy): Bacteria > Pseudomonadati > Pseudomonadota > Gammaproteobacteria > Pseudomonadales > Pseudomonadaceae > Pseudomonas > Pseudomonas sp. G5001. Next base: position 303,328 of record NZ_JACAPZ010000011.1, on the reverse strand, counting down.
CGGCCACGAACGTACCGATGTGAAAATCATCGAGAAGCTCGACTCCGACGAAGCCCGCGCCCACCTGGGTGACGAGTACGACCGGTTTGTCGACCAGCTGGAACTGGTGCAGGGCGCCTGCCACGAGTTCAACCAGCAGGAATTCCTCGACGGCCAGCTGACGCCGGTGTTCTTCGGTACCGCCCTGGGCAACTTCGGTGTCGACCACGTGCTGGATGCCGTGGTCAATTGGGCCCCCAAGCCGCTGGCCCGGGTTGCCAACGAGCGTACCGTGGAGCCTGTGGAAGAGAAATTCGCCGGCTTCGTGTTCAAGATCCAGGCGAACATGGACCCCAAGCACCGCGACCGTATCGCCTTCATGCGTATCTGCTCCGGCAAATACGAAAAAGGCATGAAGATGCGCCACGTGCGTACCGGCAAGGACGTGCGCATCGGCGACGCCCTGACCTTCTTCTCCTCCGAGCGTGAGCAGCTGGAAGAAGCGTATGCTGGCGACATCATCGGCTTGCACAACCACGGCACCATCCAGATCGGTGACACCTTCACCGAAGGCGAAGTGCTGGGCTTCACCGGTATCCCGCACTTCGCCCCGGAACTGTTCCGCCGCGTACGCCTGCGTGACCCGCTGAAATCCAAGCAACTGCGCCAGGGTTTGCAGCAGTTGGCGGAAGAGGGTGCCACCCAGGTGTTCTTCCCGGAACGCAGCAACGACATCATCCTCGGCGCCGTCGGTGTGCTGCAGTTCGATGTAGTGGCCAGTCGCCTGAAAGAGGAATACAAGGTGGAATGCTCTTATGAGCCGATCACCGTGTACTCCGCGCGCTGGATCGACTGCAGCGATAAGAAGAAGCTGGAAGAGTTCAAGATCAAGGCCGTGGAAAACCTCGCGATCGACGGCGGTGGTCACCTGACCTACCTGGCCCCGACTCGGGTCAACCTGGCGCTGATGGAAGAGCGCTGGCCGGATGTGAAATTCCGCGCGACCCGTGAGCATCATTAAGATCTGAGCGGTACACCAAAAGGCGAAGCTGTCATGGCTTCGCCTTTTTTCATGCCCGAGAAAAGTGAATGGGCGGGTGTTGCATGCTTGCTGAATCGTTTCTCTGTGAGACTTGACAGTATTTCCCTGCCTTGCCTTCGGTCTATAAAGGCGATGCAGCGAGTCCCTTTAAAAGATGAGGTGATGACATGACTGATCCTAAAGCAAACGGTTCTTCAGGTGATATGCACGTTGTTTTAGTGCCTGAGCAAAATATGATGCTGACCCATGATGTCTTGCTTACTGCACTGTCCCGTCTAGTTGCAGTCGCTGGCTACCATGGCGGGGTTAATGGGGTATCCATTCACTTTCTTCGAACAGGCCTTTCAGGCATTCAAAAAGGTGATGTTTTCAAAGTCGGTGTTCATGATGGCCTGGAAGTGGCGGCGATTGATTACACGTTCGAAGGTGATCACAGCATCCATGAGGCGGTAGACGGAAAAATTACTGTAGAGGATATCGATCATTCGCTGCCCTCTCTTCGTCTTAGCTTTGAGTTTCACGGCGAATTCAACCACGAAGTTGAAAACTTCCATGGGTCGTGCCGAGTCGAGGGGCTGGACAATTCCGGCTATGAAAAGATCAAGAGCCGATTTTCGAAAGACAGGCGAGAAGCGTAGAAAACCGTTCGCAGGGGATTGAAGCGATTGTGCCGCCCATCCAGGCCAGGTGTTGCGAGAACGCCGCATTGGGTCTAGCGTCTATCGTGGCGACGGTAAAAGGCTGTCGTGCGCAATTCATCTTCTGACTGGGCGGAATTCGACCATGAGTATCTTTCAACGTGTGGTGCTGTTGCTCAAAGTGCTGGTGATGATGTCATTGGGCATGTCTGCCGCGTGGGCCAATACGGCTGTGCAAAGCCATGGCACAGGGTTTGTGGCGGCGAAGACGGTGCAGGCGGGTGGCTTGCAGTTGGCCAAGAGTGAATCCGAGCCCGGTGACGAAAACCAGGGCGGTTCCAAGGACGATGACGATGCCGAGAACCCGGACAATGATGGCGAAGACAGCGACACCTACAACGATGGCGACAGCGATACATAAGTAACGCAGGCAAAAGAAAGCCCCGCTTGCCGAACAGATGCGCTATCCGACAAGCAGGGCTGTAGAACACTGGAATGCTCTGGACTCACCCTCCAGAGCATTTTTTTGCACGTCAGACCACAAATTGCTCCGCGTAGTGGCAAGCCACCTGGCGGTTGTCCAGAGGTCGCAGCACCGGTTCATCGGTGCTGCACAGCTGGGTCGCGTACGGGCAGCGCTTGTGGAAGGCGCAGCCAGACGGCGGGTTCAACGGGTTGGGCAACTCGCCGACGATTTTGATCTTCGGTTTGTTCGGGTCCGGATGAATGGTGGGGGTTGCCGACAGCAACGCCTGGGTGTACGGGTGCAGCGGGCGTGCGTAGATGTCTTCCTTCGGGCCCACTTCCACCGGGCGGCCGAGGTACATCACCATTACGTCGTCGGCGACGTGCTGCACCACCGCGAGGTTGTGGGAGATGAACACGTAGGCGGTGTTGAATTCCTGCTGCAAATCCATGAACAGGTTCAGCACCTGGGCCTGGATCGATACGTCCAGCGCCGAGGTCGGTTCATCCGCCACCAGCACCTTGGGTTGCAGCATCATCGCCCGCGCCAGTGCGATTCGCTGGCGCTGGCCGCCGGAGAACATGTGCGGGTAGCGCTGATAATGCTCAGGGCGCAGGCCCACTTGCTTCATCATCGCCTGGACCTTTTCCCGGCGCTCGGCGGCAGACAGGTTGGTGTTGATCAGCAGCGGCTCGCCCAGTTGGTCGCCGACCTTCTGGCGCGGGTTCAGCGAGGCGTAAGGGCTCTGGAACACCATCTGCACGTCTTTGCGCAGTTGCTTGCGCTGGGCCTTGTCGGCACCGGCGACTTCTTGCCCGGCGATTTTCAGCGAGCCGGAAGACGGCTCTTCAATCAAGGTCAGGGCGCGGGCCAGGGTGGATTTGCCGCAACCGGACTCGCCCACGACCGCGAGGGTCTTGCCGGCTTCGAGCTCGAACGACACACCGTTGAGTGCGCGCACCAGGGCATGGCCCTTGAACAGGCCACGGGACACTTCGTAGTGACGGGTCAGGTCGCGGGCGGTAAGTACGACGGCCATTACGCCACCTCCTGATTCAGCGGGTAGAAGCAGCGGGCAAGGCTGTGGCTTTTCGGGTCAAGGCCCGGGCGTTGGGCGCGGCAGGACTCCTGCACATACGGGCACCGCGGCGACAGCAGGCAACCCTGCGGGCGGTCATAACGGCCGGGAACGATACCCGGCAGCGTGGCCAGGCGCGTGGCGCCCAGGCTGTGCTCGGGGATCGCCTTGAGCAACGCTTCGCTGTACGGGTGCGCCGGGATGTCGAACAACTGCGGCACCTGGCCGACTTCCACGGCCTGGCCGGCATACATCACGCACACGCGCTGGGCGGTTTCGGCCACTACCGCGAGGTCGTGGGTGATCAGCACCAGGCCCATGTTCTGCTCTTTCTGCAAGGCCAGCAGCAGGTCCATGATCTGGGCCTGGATGGTTACGTCGAGGGCGGTGGTCGGTTCATCGGCGATCAGCAGTTTCGGCTCGCCGGCAATCGCCATGGCGATGGCCACACGTTGGCTCATGCCACCGGACAGCTGGTGCGGGTAGGCATCCATACGGCTGGCTGCGCCCGGGATTTCCACCTTTTCTAGCAGTTCGATGGCACGCTTGCGCGCTTGCTTGCCGGACATTTTCAAATGCAGGCGCAGCACTTCTTCGATCTGGAAACCCACGGTGTAGCTGGGGTTCAGGGCGGTCATCGGGTCCTGGAAGACCATCGCCAGGTCTTTGCCGACGATCTGCCGACGCTGGCGGTTGCTCAGCTTGAGCATGTCCTTGCCGTCGAAGTTCAGGGCGTCGGCGGTGACGATACCGGGGTGCTCGATCAGGCCCATCAGCGCCATCATGGTCACGGATTTACCCGAACCCGACTCGCCAACGATCGCCAGTACTTCACCTTTGTCGACGGAGATGTCGAGGCCATCGACCACCGGCACGGCGGTCTTGTCGCCGAAGCGGACATTGAGATTCTTGATTTCTAGCAGTGACATGGGAATCTCCTCAGGCGGCGTTCTTGAGTTTCGGGTCCAGCGCATCGCGCAGGCCGTCGCCCATCAGGTTGATTGCCAGCACGCTGAGCAAAATGGTCAAGCCAGGCAGGCTCACGACCCACCAGGCGCGTTCGATGTAGTCGCGGGCCGAAGCCAGCATGGTGCCCCACTCAGGGGTTGGCGGTTGTACGCCAAGGCCCAGGAAGCCCAGGGCGGCAGCATCGAGAATCGCCGAGGAGAAACTCAGGGTGGCCTGAACGATCAGCGGCGCCATGCAGTTCGGCAGCACGGTGACGAACATCAGGCGCGGCAGGCCGGCGCCAGCAAGGCGTGCGGCGGTCACGTAGTCACGGTTCAGTTCGCCCATCACCGCAGCGCGGGTCAGGCGGACATAGGACGGCAGCGACACGATCGCGATGGCGATCACGGTGTTGATCAGGCCAGGGCCGAGGATCGCGACAATCGCCACAGCCAGCAGCAGCGACGGCAGGGCCAGCATGATGTCCATCAGGCGCATGATGGTCGGGCCGAGCAGGCGCGGGAAGAAACCGGCGAACAGGCCCAGCAGGATCCCCGGGATCAGCGACATCACCACCGACGATAAGCCGATCAGCAACGACAGGCGCGAACCCTGGATCAGGCGCGACAGCAGGTCACGCCCGAGTTCATCGGTGCCCAGCAGGAACTGGATCTGCCCACCTTCCAGCCAGGCCGGAGGGGTCAGCAGGAAGTCACGGTATTGCTCGCTCGGGTTATGCGGGGCCACCCAAGGGGCGAAGAGCGCGCAAAACACCACCAGCAACATGAACAGCAGGCCGGCAACGGCGCCCTTGTTCTTGGAAAAGGCTTGCCAGAATTCTTTGTACGGGGACGGGTACAGCAGGCTTTGATCGACTGCTACCGCGGGAGTAGGTGTGGTCATGGTCATGATCTCAGCGCTGGTGACGGATGCGTGGGTTGGCGAAGCCGTAGAGGATATCCACCACGAAGTTCACCAGAATCACCAGGCAGGCGATTAACAGGATGCCGTTTTGCACCACGGGATAATCCCGTGCGCCAATGGCTTCGATCAGCCATTTGCCGATGCCGGGCCACGAGAAGATGGTTTCGGTCAGGACCGCGCCGGCCAGCAATGTGCCGACTTGCAGGCCGACCACGGTGAGTACCGGGATCAAGGCGTTACGCAGGCCGTGGACGAACACCACGCGTGCCGGCGACAGGCCCTTGGCCTTGGCGGTGCGGATGTAGTCTTCGCGCAGTACTTCGAGCATCGACGAACGGGTCATGCGCGCGATAACGGCCAGCGGGATGGTGCCGAGCACGATGGCCGGCAGGATCAGGTGGTGCAACGCGTCCCAGAATGCGTCCGGCTCGTCGGCCAGCAGGGTGTCGATCAGCATGAAGCCGGTGCGCGGCTCGATGTCGTAGAGCAGGTCGATCCGTCCGGAGACTGGCGTCCAGCCCAGGCTGACGGAGAAGAACATGATCAGGATCAGGCCCCACCAGAAGATCGGCATCGAATATCCCGCCAGGGAGATGCCCATCACCCCATGGTCGAACAGGGATCCTCGCTTCAAGGCCGCGATCACCCCGGCTAACAGCCCCAGGATGCCGGCGAACAACAGGGCGGCCATGGACAGTTCCAGGGTCGCAGGGAAAAGGGCGGTGAATTCAGTCCACACGCTGGTACGGGTGCGCAGGGATTCGCCGAGGTCGCCGTGGGCGAGCTTGCCGACATAATCCAGGTATTGCGCGTAGAGCGGTTTATTCAGACCAAGGCGTTCCATTGCCTGAGCGTGCATCTCGGGGTCGACTCGTCGTTCGCCCATCATGACTTCGACGGGGTCGCCAGGGATCATGCGAATCAACGCGAAGGTCAGCAAGGTGATGCCGAAAAACGTGGGGATCAATAACCCCAATCGGCGGGCAATAAAACTAAACATCTTGTTGTGTACCTCAATCAGCCGGTTAGGCAGGTTCGGCACCGTCAATGTCGACGGTGCCGAGCGTCTCTTATCTACTTCACCTGGGTGGTGGCGAAGTTATTTGTGGTCAGAGGGCTTTGGGTATAACCCTCGACGTTTTTACGCATGGCGGTGAACATTTTCGGGTAAGCCATGGGAATCCATGGTTGGTCCTTGTCGAAAACGTCCATTGCTTGTTCATAGAGTGCAGCGCGCTGGGTGGGTTCAGCGATGGCGCGCGCCTTGTCGATCAAGTCTTGAAACTCCTTGTTACACCAGCGGGCGTAGTTTTCGCCGTTTTTCGCTGCATCGCAACTCAAGTTCGGGGTGAGGAAGTTATCCGGGTCCCCGTTATCCCCCGCCCAGCCGGCGGAGACCATGTCATGTTCGCCATTCTTGGCGCGCTTGAGCATTTCGCCCCATTCCATGACCTTGATGTTCACTTTCAGGCCGATCTGCGCCAGATCCGCCTGCATGCGCTGGGCGCCGAGCATCGGGTTGGGGTTGGTCGGGCCGCCGCCGTTGCGGGTGAACAGGGTGAACTCGGTGCCTTCCGGTACGCCGGCTTCCTTGAGCAGGGCGCGGGCCTTGTCGAGGTCGCGGGGCGGGTTTTTCAGCTTGTCGCTGAAACCCAGCAGGGTCGGCGGGTACGGGCCGGTGGCGTCGACCGCGTTGCCTTTGCCGTACAGGGATTCGTTGTAGCCCTTCTTGTCGAACGCGATGTTGATCGCGTGACGCACCCGCGCGTCGCTCATGTACTTGTGGGTGGTGTTCATGGCGGTGTAGGCGGTGGTCATCGCCGCCAGTTCCGCCACCTTCAGGTTCGGGTCGGCCTTCATGCTCGGCACGTCATCCGGTTTCGGATAGAGCGCGATCTGGCATTCGTTGGCCTTGAGCTTTTGCAGGCGCACGTTGTTGTCGGTGGTGATGGCCAGGATCAGCGGGTCAGCCGGCGGCTTGCCACGGAAGTAGTCCGGGTTGGCCTTGAAGCGCACTTGGGCGTCTTTGGCGTAGCGGGTGAAGATGAACGGGCCGGTGCCGATGGGCTTGGCGTTCAGGTCATCGGTCTTGCCGGACTTGAGCAACTGGTCGGCGTATTCGGCGGAGTGAATCGAGGAAAACGCCATGGCCAGGTCGGCCAGGAACGGTGCTTCAGGGCGGGTCAGGGTGAAGACCACGGTGTGGTCATCGGTCTTTTCTACGCTCTTGAGCAGTTCCTTGAAGCCCATGCTTTCAAAGTATGGGTAGCCCACGTTGGACTTTTTGTGCCACGGGTGATTCGGGTCCAGCTGGCGCTGGAAGCTCCAAAGCACGTCGTCGGCGTTCATGTTGCGCGTGGGTTTGAAGTAGTCGGTGGTGTGGAACTTGATGTCGTCACGCAGGTGAAAGGTGTAGGTCAGGCCATCGGCGCTGATCTCGGGCAGGTCTTTGGCCAGCGCCGGGATCACTTCGGTGGTGCCGGGCTTGAAGTCCACCAGGCGGTTGAAGATGGTTTCGGCCGCGGCGTCGGCGGTGACAGCCGTGGTGTACAGGACCGGATCGAAGCCTTCCGGGCTGGCTTCGGTGCAGACGACCAACGGTTTGGCCGAGATGCCCACAGCAACGCTCAACAGCGCAGCGGCAATGGCGGCTTGTAACGGGAGCATTTTCATCTAAGAGCCCTCTGCAATCGATTGGACCAGACAAGCGTAGGCGGCGGGCCCGTCCTGAGCCCGCCGCCGACCTGGCGCTGATTAAAGAATGTTGAACGGGATGGTGGTCACCAGGCGGAACTCACGCAGGTTGCCGTCAGCCTGGTTGGCGCTGGCACGGTGAGTCACGTAGGTACCACGAATGGTGGTGGCCTTGAGTGCGCCGCTCTGGATCGCGTAAGCCGCGCCTACACCGTATTCCTGGTGCTTCTCGCCGTCCTGGGCCTGAATGCCGTTGTAGGCAAAGCCAGCGCGGCCGCCGTCGCCGGTGTAGTGAGTACCGTCGATACCCCAGCCACGTGCCGAGTAGACGTTGAACTTCAGGCCCGGCACGCCGTATTCGGCCATGTTGATGCCGTAGGCGATCTGGAAGGACTTCTCGTTCGGACCGTTGAAGTCGGACGTCAGGGAGTTGGCCAGGTAGATGCCGTTGGTTTCGTGCAGGTAGTCGAAGTACTCGTCGCCGTTCACGGCCTGGTAGGAGAAGGTCAGGCTGTGAGCCTGGTGGGTCAGGCCGAACGACAGCGAGTAGGTGTCGTTGTCGATCTTGCCCATCAACTTTTTGCCTTCGTCGACGGTTTTGTAGTAGTTCAGGCCCGTGGTCAGGGACAGGGTCTGGCTGTCACCCAGCTCGTGGGTAGCACCGAAGTAGTACTGGTTCCAGAAGTCTTCCACGTTAGCGGCGAACAGGCTGGTCTTCAGGCTCTTGAACGGCTGGTAGTTGACGCCCAGGGTGTTGACCTTGTCGGTTTCCTGGCGACCATTGCCGTATTCAGTACGGAATTTCGACAGGCTCTGCTCGGTCCGTGGCGAAACGCGGTCGAACACGCCGCCCTGGAAGGACAGGTTGCTGAACTCTTCGCTGTTGAAGCTCACACCTTCGAAGCTCGAAGGCAGCGCACGGTTACCGATGGTGTCGATGATGCCGCTGCTGAAGTTCTGGCGACCGGCGGTCAAGGTGGTGTTCGAGACACGGAACTTGACGTTGGCCAGGCCCAGTTTGCTCCACTGGTCTACAGCGTCGCCGTCGGAGTCGGCCAGGGTACGGTTGGAGCCGCCCTTGATGTCGCGCTTGCTGCGGTCCAGGACCAGAGCGTTGTAAACCGCCACTTCAGTGCTCACGCCAACGGTGCCTTGGGTGAAACCCGAGGTAGCGTTGAGGATGGTGCCTTGCACCCAGTTGGTACGGTAGTTGTCAGTACGGGCTTCGCCGTGCTTCTGGTAAGTGAACTTGCTGCCACGGAAGCGTTGTTCGTTGGAGAACCAGTTACGGGTTGTACCGCCCAGGCTTGCGCCATCGATAAAGCCTTTGGCCTCGCTTTGGGCGCTGGTGCCGGCCAGTGTGGTTGGAACGAAGTCCTGGCTTGCAGGATCAGCGTAGGCGTTAGCCGTGATGCTGCTGATGGCCAGGGCCAGTAGCGCGGTGCTGCTCAGTTTCATGGGTGAAGCTCCTTTGGTTCTCTTTTTAATGCCGGTCTTTTTAGGTGAACCGGCTATTGGGTGTGTAACTCGTTCAAGCCTTTGCAAACGTTTGCCCATGGGTAAAACCCGAAATAAGGCTGCACGTTTGCAGCAAGGCGAATGCTCGCCCTGCGCAATCCGGTTATCTTTTTATGGGTTGATGCTGACGCCCGAGAACACGTTGCGGCCGAAGGGGCTCACTTTGAAACCTTCGACTTTGGCGCTTAACGGCTGGTTGACCGTCGAGTGGGCGACTGGCGTGATCGGCACCTGCTGCTTGAGCAGTTGCTGCGCCTGTTTGTATAGAACAGTCCTTTGTTCGCGGTCGGTGACGACCTTGGCTTGCTTGATCAGCTTGTCGTACGCCGGGTCACACCACATGGAGTAGTTGTTCCCGCCGATGGCGTCGCAGCTGTAGAGGGTGCCCAGCCAGTTGTCCGGGTCACCGTTGTCGCCGGTCCAGCCGATCAGGCTGATGTCATGCTCGCCATTCTTGGTGCGCTTGATGTACTCGCCCCATTCATAGCTGACGATCTTGACCTTGAGGCCAATCTTTGCCCAATCGCTTTGCAGCATTTCGGCCATCAGCTTGGCGTTGGGGTTGTACGGCCGTTGTACCGGCATCGCCCACAGGGTGATCTCGGTGCCTTCCTTCACGCCGGCAGCCTTGAGCAATTCCTTGGCTTTTTCCGGGTTGTAGGCGGCGTCCTTGATGGTGTCGTCGTAAGACCACTGGGTCGGCGGCATGGCGTTGACCGCCAGTTGCCCCGCGCCCTGGTACACGGCGTTGAGGATGCTCTGCTTGTTCACCGCCATGTCCAGGGCCTGGCGCACTTCGAGCTGGTCGAAGGGCTTGTGCCGCACGTTATAGGCGATGTAGCCGAGGTTAAAGCCTGGCTTGGTCAGCAGTTGCAGGTTCGGGTCGGCCTTCAGGGCTTCGACGTCGGCCGGGCGCGGGTGCAGGGTGATCTGGCATTCGCCGGCCTTGAGCTTTTGCACCCGTACCGAGGCGTCGGTGTTGATCGCAAAAATCAGCTGGTCGAGCTTCACGCGGCTCGGGTCCCAGTACTGTTTGTTGCCGGTGTAGCGAATCTGCGAGTCTTTCTGGTAGCGCTGGAACACGAACGGCCCGGTGCCGATCGGCTTCTGGTTGATGTCGCTGGGCTTGCCGACCTTGAGCAAATGGTCGGCGTATTCGGCCGACAGGATCGAGGCGAAGCTCATGGCGATGTTCTGGATAAACGCGGCGTCGACCGTGTTCAGGGTCATCACCACGGTGTGCGGGTCGGTTTTCTCGACCTTGGCGATATTCTTGTTCAGGCTCATCCCGTTGAAGTACGGAAACTCGGTGGGGTAGGCCTTGCGGAACGGGTGTTCGGGGTCAAGCATGCGATTGAAGGTGAACAGCACGTCGTCGGCGTTGAAGTCGCGCGTCGGCTTGAAGTCCTTGTTGCCGTGGAATTTCACCCCTTCACGCAGATGGAAGGTATAGGTCAGGCCGTCTTCGGAAATATCCCAACGGGTTGCCAGGCCCGGTACGACATTGGTCGCGCCTTTTTCAAACTCGGCCAAGCGGTTGTAGATAGGCTCGGCGGCGTCGTTATCGGTGGCCGTCGTGTATTGCGCGGTGTCGAAGCCCGCCGGGCTGCCTTCGGAGCAAAACACCAGGCTCTTTTTCTCGGCAGCCTGGCCCATCGAGGCCACAGCCAGCAGGCTGGTGCCAAATATCGCGGATAGAACGGTGGTATGGCGCATAACAATCCCGATCCTTGTTTGTTGTTTTCGTCAGTGAGCAATCGCAAGGTCATTCACGACCTTGCGACAACACTGATCCCACAACGGCAGTTGCCCTACAGAGACGATGCGTCTGCCGTACCACGACGTTATGGGTCGGGAGCCAGGCAGTAAATGCAACGAATCTGACAGACCTTGTAGGTAACGGAGCCGCGATTCGCAGTTAGCTGCCGTAGGACGGCAGCGTGTGCGGAGGTGGTCTGTTTCCTACGGTCTTGGCGGATGCAATAACGGCGACGTTATGAAACGTCGCCGCCAGAGATCCTTACTTGCCGCTTACGCTCACGCCGTAGAAGGAGTTCAAGCCAAATGGGCTGATCTTGAAGTCCTGCACGTTGTTGCGCATGGGTTGATACACCGTCGAGTGCGCGATAGGTGTCATCGGGACTGCATCTTTGAGGATATGTTGCGCCTGCTTGTACAGCTCGGTGCGTTTGGCTACGTCGGAAGTCGCCTTGGCTTCTTTCACGATGCCGTCGAATTTCTTGTCGCACCACTTGGAGAAGTTGTTGCCGGCCAGGGAATCGCAGCCGAACAGCACGTTCAGCCAGTTGTCCGGGTCACCATTGTCGCCGCTCCAGCCAATGATCATGGCTTGGTTCTCGCCGCCTTTGGAACGCTTGATGTACTCGCCCCACTCATAGCTGACGATGTTCACTTTCAGGCCGATCTGTTTCCAGTCGTTCTGCAGCATCTCGGCCATCAGCTTGGCGTTCGGGTTGTACGGACGCTGGACCGGCATCGCCCACAGGGTGATCTCGGTGCCTTCCTTGACGCCGGCTTCCTTGAGCAAAGCCTTGGCTTTGGTCACATCAAACGGCGCATCCTTGATGGTGGTGTCATAGGACCACTGGGTTGGCGGCATGGCGTTGACAGCCAGTTGGCCTGCGCCCTGGTACACCGAGTCGATGATCTGCTGCTTGTTCACCGACATGTCCAGGGCCTCACGCACGCGCAGGTCGGACAGCGGGTTAGGCGCGGTCTGGCCCTTGAGGACCGGCATTACGTTGTAGGCGATGTAGCCCAGGTTGAAACCGGCTTGGTGCGGCAGTTTCAGGTCCTTGTCTTCACCCAGCGCCTTGAGGTCGGCCGGACGTGGGAACAGGGTCACCTGGCATTCGTTTTTCTTCAGCTTCTGGATACGCACCGACGGGTCGGTAGTGATGGCGAAGATCAGGTTGTCGATCTTCACGTCTTCAGGTTTCCAGTAATCCTTGTTGCCGGTGTAACGGATGTTGGAGTCTTTCTGGTAGCTCTTGAACACGAACGGACCAGTGCCGATTGGCTTCTGGTTGATGTCCTGTGCCTTGCCTTCCTTCAACAGCTGGGCGGCGTATTCAGCCGACTGGATGGAGGCGAAGCTCATTGCCAGGTTCTGGATGAAGGCGGCGTCCACGGTGCCAAGGGTGAACTTGACGGTGTGGTCATCGACTTTCTCGATGTTCTTGATGTTGGTGTCCATACCCATGTCCGTGAAGTACGGGAACTCGGTCGGGTAGGCTTTACGGAACGGATCGTCTTTATTGATCATCCGGTTGAAGGTGAAAAGTACGTCGTCAGCCGTGAATTCACGAGTTGGCTTGAAGTACGGGGTGGTGTGGAACTTGACGCCTTCACGCAGGTGGAAGGTGTACGTCAGGCCATCCGGGGAAACGTCCCAGGTCGTGGCGAGCCCAGGAACAACAGCGGTGCCGCCGCGCTCGAACTGGGTCAGACGGTTGAACATGGTTTCGGCCGAAGCATCGAAGTCTGTTCCGGTGGTGTACTGGCCTGGATCAAAACCGGCCGGGCTCCCTTCGGAGCAGAACACCAGGTTGCTCGCCGCTTGGGCGAAAGGTGCAGCAGCCATTAAACCGGCGCTGACTAATAACGGAATGACTGCGTGTTTAAGCATGTTGGCCTCATGATTTGTTGTCATTTTTGGTAGTGAGGGCGACCTCGTGAGTCGACCTGCGGATACTTATGCAGGGCCCATACCCAATGCAAGATGTTGAGAGCCTACAACGGCTAAACAGTGGTACGAACGTACACGAATGTCGCATATGTGTAAGTTCAGACACATTTACGCACTTTTGAGGGTTTTTTTCGGTGCGAGGGCTGCACCAGGAATGCCCAACCGAGGCGTCTGGCGCACTCGGTTGGGGCGCGGCTGTTACTTATTCAGACTGACGCCGTAGAAGGGAGTGAGTCCAAAAGGACTGATCTTGAAGTCCTGTACTTCCTTTCGCAGGGGCTGGAAAACCGTCGAGTTTGCGATAGGCGTTATAGGTACTTGTTCCTTAAGGATTTTTTGTGCCTGTTGATACCACTTGATGCGCTGCTCGCGGTCGCTGCTGACCTTGGCCTGCTGCACCAGTTTGTCGTAGGCCGGGTTACACCATTTTGCATAATTGCTGCCCTTCACCGCGGCACAACTGTAGAGCACGCCCAGCCAGTTATCCGGGTCGCCGTTGTCGCCGGTCCAGCCGTAGATCATCACGTCGTGCTCGCCGGCTTTGGCGCGTTTGATGTACTCGCCCCACTCATAGCTGACGATATTGGCCTTGATGCCAATCTTTTCCCAATCCTGCTGGATCATCTGCGCCGACATCCGGGCATTGGGATTCGACGCGCGTTGTACGGTCATCGCCCACAGGTTGAGGGTGGTACCTGGTGCAACCCCTGCTTCTTTTAGTAGCGCCCGCGCCTTGGCCGGATCGTAGGGCGCGTCCTTGATTGTAGGGTCATAAGACCACTGGGCCGGAGGCAGGGCGTTCTGCGCCAATTGTCCGGCGCTCTGGTACACCGCCTTGATAATTGCCGGCTTGTCGATGGCCATGTCCAGCGCCTGGCGCACCTTGAGCTGGTCCAGGGGCGGGTGGGTCACGTTGTAGGCGAGAAAGCCCAGGTTGAAGCCGGCTTGCTGAAGAACCCGCAGGTTGGGGTCTTGCTTCATCACTTCGATGTCGGAAGGGCGCGGGTAACCGCTGACCTGGCACTCGCCGGCCTTGAGCTTTTGCAGGCGCACGGCGGCGTCCGGGGTGATCGAGAACACCAGGTTGTCGAGCTTCACATCTTCGGGCTTCCAATACTGTTTATTGGCGCTGTAGCGAATCTGCGAATCCTTCTGGTAACGCTTGAACACAAATGGCCCGGTGCCCACCGGCTTCTGATTGATGTCCGCGGCCTTGCCTTCCTTGAGCAACTGCGCGGCATATTCGGCGGACTGCACCGAGGCGAAGCTCATGGCCAGGTTCTGCACGAAGGAGGCGTCAACGTTGTTCAGGTTGAAGCGCACGGTGTGCTCGTCGAGTTTTTCGACGCTCTTGATCGTGGTGTTCAAGCCCATGTCGGTGAAGTAGGGCGACTCCGATGGATAGGCCTTGCGGAACGGGGTCTCGGGATCCAGCAGGCGCTGGAAGGTGAAGAGCACGTCGTCGGCGTTGAAATCACGGGTCGGGGTGAAATAGTCGGTGGTGTGGAACTTGACGCCATCGCGCAGGTGGAAGGTATACATCAGGCCGTCTTTGGACACGTCCCAATTGGTTGCCAGGCCGGGTTCGACTTCAGTGCCGCCACGCTTGAACTGGGTCAGGCGGTTGAACACGGTTTCGGCGGAGGCATCGAAATCGGTGCCACTGGTGTACTGGCTGGGGTCGAAGCCGGCGGGGCTGGCTTCGGAGCAGTAGACCAGGGTGCCGGCTGCCTGGGCCATGGGCATGAATGCCAGCAGGCCGGCAGCAAGGAGCAGCGGTTTTAAGGTGATTCTTTCCATGGAGACCCCTGAAGTGGCAGGCAAATAGTGCCCGAACGAAAACGGCAGTCACCGAGGTTACCGCCGTTCTTGTCACTCAGGTAGAGATAAGCATGCGAGGCCCCAGTGTCTCCGGGATTCGGCTATTCCAGGTCGCTACGATTTAGCCGGAAAGTGTTCGGGTTTATAAGTGAACGCCCACCACTTGAACGGATTCCAGTACGGGTTGTTCTTTGACGGCTTGAATTTCTTGATTCGCGCCATTTCGTCGCTGACATACTGTGCAGCCTCAGCTCTTACTGCGGTACGGACGTTATCGGTGATCTGAATATTTTGTGCGGATAAGTTCTCCAGGTAGATTTTTTCTACCTTGTCAATGGCAGCTTTTATCTCTTCAGGGGCCAGGTTGGCACTCAAGGTGCCGCTATAACCTTTGACAGGGCGGCCAATCAACTTTTGGAATTGAGCGGCAAACGAAGCATCCCCACCGGTTGCGGAATCACATGACAGCAGGCGCACGTTGTCGAACTCTTCCGGATGGATCCCTTTGCTGTGAAGCGTATCCAGCAATTCTTCCGGACTATTGAGCTTTCCATCATAAGAAACTTTTGCGACCCCGGTAGTCTCATCGACTTTACCGTGTACCAGTATGTTCAATCGCTGGGCCGAACCTTGTTTGTTCACATCCACGAACGTGTAAAGTTTATCGTTGATAGTGTTCAGGCTATCTATTTCTCCACTGAGAATACTGGTTTTTTCAGCAGTAGAAAAAAGGGCCTCGCCGACCGGCAGATTTTTAACCGTTTTCAGGGGCGGCAGTTCGACGCCGTCTACGTTGATAGATGCCGGGGGGGCCTCTGGTCCACTCGACTCAATTTCATTTAAAGACGGGTCCGGATGACTATCGCCGGATACTTTCGAAACGCGTGTCAGCTCAAATTCGCTCTTCTGCGAATTATAGTTCCAGCGGTAGTCTTCAGTAACGGTGGAGTTGAACGTGATCGGAGTTTCACCCAGGCTCGCCTCGACCAAACCGGGTGCAACTTCGTGTGCCAGCATCAGGCTTGAGATGACGGCCGCAGCAGTTCCCCCTGTGCGCTCGCCTGCGGTCTTGCCATAGAGGCTGTCATGCACGCCAAACACGATATTGCCTATATTGCCAACAATGGGCAGATTACCAAAGGTTTTGCCCCAGGTGTCTTTCACCGACTTCCAGGCTTGCTGCGAGGCACCAAACACATCCGTCTGGTCGGCCCACACCGCATTGTTGGCGTTCTGCTCCTGATAGTGGGGGGCGATACCTTTGTTCAGATCGCCAAATTGCAGCCCATAACCTGCTTTTCGCGATTCGGTGTAGTTGAATAGCTCTCGTACCGGCACGGATTTATCTTTGTACCAGTGTTCGTACCCCGGATATCGCGACCGATTATCCTGGATGAGGCTGTCGAGCACCGCCCCGGCCGGTGGCCAGTGGGCATTGTGTCCCCCTTGCATATCACCGGTATTGAAACGGCGCATCAATTCATCACGATTGTCTTTGGCCCAGTTCGCAAATTCGTCATCGCCTTTTATCTCGCGGACAGCGCCGTTCTTCAAGTCGATCATGACTCCCTGATTGGGGCGATTGGCGGGATTGCCATCGTAAGGCGTGTAGGGGATAAAGGCATACCCGCTCATGGGGTAGCCGTAAATATTGGGGATAATCACTTGCCCATTCTTGTCCAGCGTGCGATTCACCGCTTCCTGGCCGGCAGGGCTTAACCTTGCGAAATTTTCCGTGTCACTACGAAGGCTCAGCAACGTGCCCCGTGTTACATAGGCGTCTGCTTTTCCCGATCGCTCTGCTATTGTTCCGGAGCCCTCGCGCATCGGCGCGGCTATGTCTTTCTCCCAGCGAGCTTGAAGTTGTCGGCCGAACGCTTCCAAATCATTGATTTTTGTCCGGTCTTTTTTTTCTATTTCCATTTCAGGAAAATTTAAAACCCCACCACGTGCGGGTCTGTCGTGCGCTAGAGCACCCGCTGCAATTTCCCATGCGAAATAAGTGTGTGTCTGGGTATCAGAGAGATTTTGTGCTGTGCCCATACCGACATAGGTATCGAACGTTACCGTGAACTTTTCATGCGGGTCGAACCCGGCTGCCAATAAACCCCCACTGAAGTATCCTGCGGGGTCCATGAACAGGCGCACGTTCTGGAACTTGACGTTTCGTTCGCCTTCAGTGCCACTTTCTATATTTTCGATCTGCGTCTTTACACGATTGGCATAGGCATCGATATGAGCCTCTCGCTCATTGTAGATATACCCATCGCCTGGCGCGTGAACAAAGTCGGGTCCGTAAATGGTTGCCTTGTAGATATCAGACTCGTTCCTGGCGGCAGTGCCAACGTTGTCCGTTTCATAAATATCGGTACTCTTCAATGGCGTTGGCGGTATCCGTTCCAGCGCCTCGGTACGTTGTTCTTGAGTCGTACCGGGTAGCGGTGTTTTTGGGTAATGGACAATGTTAAGTTGAACTGAGCTTGTCATTTCAGATTACCTGGCTGGATGTTGATTGCACGCATCTGCGCCGCCATAAACTGTGGATGAGGAGTACGGTGATCTACGCCATGAGTGGTGCAGCGTCCAGGCGTGTTCCGCTCGTTGAGGGTGAGGATGTAGTTGTCCATTGCACGGGTTATAAGTTGAAAAGATTTATCACCAACGCACTTCAATGTGTCCGGACCAGCAGACGCCCGGCGATTAAGCATTTTCTGAAGCTGGTAACCGGTTATTACCGCTGAAACTTCTTGAATTAAGTGCCAGGCAAAAAAATGCTGCCCGAAGGCAGCGGCATTGCAGTCCTGCTCCTTGAAATGGCAGGTGAACGCTACACGAACGAGAACGGCGGTCACCACGATTGCCGCCGTTCGGGTTACCCAGGTTGAGATAAGCGCCTGCGTCGCGGCGATCGCCTTAAAACACCTGTGCGCCGCCATAAACGGTGGACTGTATCCACCGCGGGTCCATAGGATCGCTCCAGACGTGCCGAGGCGGCGTACCACCATCTCCGATCAGGATTTGCCGGCCCTCGTCGCTCCATTCCTGCATGCGTTGTGCGAATTGGCCGTGGTACTCGTTGGCCGGACAAGTGATACCGGCCCATGGGTCCACTATCCACGCATCGGCCCATTCGGGCTCGGCAAATCCAGCGGTCAAGAGGTTAGGCTGACTTGCGGGGCCGCCGACCACGCTGAAGGTGTGTCCCTGCACTTGTGCAATGCGGGCAAAGCCGCCGCTGGCGTTAACGGTATCGGTGGCGACCCTGGCCATCTGGTCGCAATTGCCAGCACCCGTTTTCAGGATGACCTCCGAGTAGTTGGGCGCGCCGGTTCGAGTGTATAGCCAGGTCACTATTTCATTGGCCACGTCGCTGCGCAGACTGTTACCGGCATCGGCCAGGGTTTTCTGGTTGGCCGACCGTATACCGGTTGTCTGGAACTGTTCCTCCACCGTTCTCTTGCCCCAACGGGCGTAGGCCTTGTTTTGCTCGTTGACCGTGAGCTGCCCGAAATAGTGAGGCTTTTGAAGGGGCTCAAGTTGTATGGTCTTGGCGGCCACCTCTACCTTCTTGTCCCAGGCATAGACTGCCAGTAGAACTTCACGTTTCTTTTCATCGGACAGTCCGGCCAGGACTCGGTCCAGTTGGGTGGCTTGATCGGGTGTGAAGTTGTATTCAAGGCTCAGTTTTTTTGCCAGTGAGTCCAGGGAGGGCAGTATCACCAGATCGTTATTGTGGGTTTTTCCGGAAATGTCACGATAGAGGTCCTTGTACTCGTCATGCAGCCTGATGATGTCCCGGCTGGCCGGATCGGTGTTTGCGGCGATGCGTTGAAAGTTGAGCGCAGGGTTCGAACCGTCGTATTCGGCCACGTAGTAAATGCCGGTATCGCCCTCGACCACCACATAATCTATTCCTGCGTAGGGTATTTTTATGCCCCTCAGGACGCGCTGGTCATCACTGAGATCACTGATCTGGTCCAGCTTTACAACCACGGTTTCCTGGTTGAGCGCCCGTGGTTGACCGATATCTTCATAGCCGAAGTCCGGCTCATTGAGCACCACCCCGCTGGTTTGGTTGCGGTAGGTAACCGGCGTGTGCCCGGGCACCGACATCAGCTCCTGGCTGGATGTGTCGCTCACTCTATACAGCCTGTGCTCATGCACCACGGTCCGCGCGCCTTCCTGCGTTGGGGCGCCCGGCAAGAGACGCCGATGCTCAAGTGCCTGGGCGTCTTGAGCGACCGATGTATCGGCGTCCTCGATCATTTTTGTGTAGCACAAGCTGTCAATGTTGCGCTTTACGCGGCGCCCAACCGGCGCACAAACGGCTTCAAAATCCTCCAGCGGCTCGGCATGCTCGGTAGGCCCCATCTTGGTCAAGGCGTCCGGTTGTGCGGGGTCGTAGCGGTAAACGTCATCCCCGACCACTACATCGGTATGGGTTGCACGCTTGATCAGGAAGGTCTGGTCTGCGGACAGGCCCTCAGGTACCAGCACGCTTGCCCCTGCAGCTCCCGGCTCGACTTCGCGCGTGAGGGCGATGCGGGTGGAGGACTCAAGGGCTTTCGAGGCCCTCTCTATCCCTTTCTCCACCAGTGAAGTTGCGCCCGAAGCCACCGTCGGCAGCGCATTGAGCACTCCGAACACGATATGGTCGGCCCCGCCTTTCTTGCCGTGCTTGACGTCATCGATGCCGATACCGGCCTCCGCTACGCCGGAGGCGACGTAGAACACCTCGAGGGCCACGGCGACTTCGGGCATCACCAGTGCCAGCGGCGTCATCAGCATCGCGACCTTGGTGGCGGTTTCCAGGCCTTTGAGGATGTTGGCTTTGGTCACGTCGCTGTCGGTGACGATTTGGGTCTCGGCATCCTTGTACGAGCGATCTTTCTGGCGGGCAGTAATGGCCTCGAATGGGTCCTGGGCGAGGGGTTCGGTGGTGATGAAAGTCTGCGGGTTGAATTCATTCAGGCGCTCCAACACATCGGCATCCGGCGCGTCTTTGCGGTGCCAGCCACCCAGCCCGGTCAGTGTCTGGTTCACGCCGTCGGAGAACGTCCGGTCGGCCTGGTCACGCAGCGTGAAATGGGTTGAAAGGGCTTCGCGCTTGGTGGGGTCGGCAGCTTGCTCAGCCAGCCAGTTTTTCATCTGGGCCTGGCTGTCAAAGCGATGAATAGGCGACGAGTTGCCGGGAATATACAAAAGCGTGGGGCTGATGATCTTGCCGTCATCGGTGACCTTGGGGTTTTTGTCGGTGATGTACAGCAGGTCCGAAGATTGAAAACCGTTGATGCTGAGCAGACCCATTTCCAGGCCTGGGTCCTGGGCGGCAGAGGCTTTCAGGTCCTCGACGCGGAGGTTCGACCAGTCTTTATCGGTGGTCAAGTTCGCTGCGCGTAGCGCCAGTTCCTTGTCGCTTGGGCTCAGGCTGCCGGTCTTTTCCTGGAGCAGGATGGCGGCAACGAAGGAGGCCTTGGTCAATGCCGTGTATTTGCTTTCGTGGCTGGGCCAGAACGTATCCAGGAATGTTTTATACGGCGCGGCGCGTTCGGTGTTCCACACCAATTCCCTGAATTGCTCCGGGGTCTTTTTGATCCGCATCGACTCGTTGTATTGCTGGCGCTGGCCGGGCGGGGAGGCGCGGTATATAAACTCATAGGTCTGCTGGGCATTGACGGCAGAGTCAATGGCAAGCCCCGCCTGGCCCAGCGGCGAAAACGTCAGTAGCCGTTCCAGCCAGGTATGCAGGGTCGTGCGTGTTTTTTCCTCGGGCGTCTGGTGTTCATCGGTGTTGTTTTTTTTCTGCACATCTTGCAGGGCCGCCTGGGTCAAGGTTATCCGGTTCAGTACCTTTGCATTGCGAGGAGGCCTTCCCCGTGTCGGGTCGTAGTTGAAGGTAGTAATAAACGTGTTGTCCGGATCAACGTCCTCGCCCCACTTTTTCTTGATTTCGGCCTTGATAAGGTTGGCGGTGCTTTCCAGGGGCGTCTCGAACCCTGTCGTTGCACTGCGAATGTAGTTTTCGACTGTCTTGTTGTATGGCAATCCCGGGATCAACACGTCGTGAGTGTGACGGCGGGGTCGTGATGCGGGAGTGTCGGTGGCCCGATCGGCTGCCTTTACGGGCTGCCCTGGCGAATATGTCTGCCGTGAAGTATCCGTACCTTGGCGGGGTTTTCCCTGTTCTTCGGCAATACCTGCCGAGGAGGGGGTATCAAGGAAGAAGCCGTTGTTTGCCGCGATGGAACCTATGGTGGTCATATGACAAATCCTGATGTGCATGGTGTGCAGGAATGATGTGATGTCCGCCATAGGTGGTTCAGCGTGTAGGCGTGTTCCGTTCTTTGATGGGGAAGATGTAGTTCGCCATTACGCGGGTTATAAGCTGAAAAGATTTATCGCCGGTGCGCTTCAAGGTGTGTGGACCAGAACACTCTCAGCCATTGAGTATTTTCTTAAGCTGATATCCGGTTATTACCGCTGATACTTCTTGAATGAAGTGCGCAGGCAAAAAAAACGCTGCCCGTGGGCAGCGTCATTGCAACTGGGGTACCGCTCGATCAAGGCATCTGGACTTCGATCACGCCATCTGCTGTCATGTTGACCTGGCTGGTGCCGGCTTCGACTTCCGGCGTCGGTGCCGAATCCATCGCTGCGGCTTTCATCATCATCCCGCCGCGGGCATACGGCTGTGGATAACCGTTGGTGTTGAAGTTCAGGTTGATGATCTTGTAGCCCTTGCCGCCCAGCGCATCGGTGGCCAGTTGTGCACGGGCCTTGAATGCGGTGACCGCTTCTTTAAGCAGGGCATCTTCGCTGGCCTTGCGGGTCGGGTTGGCGATGGCGAAGTCCATGCTGTCCATTTTCAGGTTGGTCAGCATGTCGCCGGTGAGCTTGGACAGGGCGGCGAAGTCGGCACTTTCCATGCGCAGCTCAGCGCGTTCACGCCAGCCGGTGATTTTCTGGTTCTTGTTGTCGTAGATCGGGTAGCTGTTGCGGCTACCCTGGCGCAGGGTCACGCCTTTGACTTCGCGGGCCTGGGCCAGCGCCTTGTTCATGGTGGTGGTGATTTCGGCGGCAAGCTTGGCCGGGTCGGTGTTCTGCGACTCGGTGTACAGGGTGACGATCATCTGGTCGCGCGCCACTTCCTGGCTGACTTCGGCACGCAGGGAAATCTGGTTGTAATGCAGTTCGTCAGCGGCCATGGCCGGCAGGCTGGCGAGGGTAGCGGCGCCGAGGGTGAGGGTGGCTGCACTGCGAATGAAACGAGACATGTAAGCTCCTTGAGATGTTCGTGTTCGGTAAGACTGTAGACGCAAGGTTTCAGTTCTTCGGGTTTACACATTCGCTACAAGTTGGCGGATGCCGACGAACGGTCATGATCCTGACCCCTGCGTCAAAGAGCCACACACGCCGTGCCAGCGCTGTCGCTTCGTTTATACTCCGTGCGATCCGCCTGCAGCGCTCATCGGGAGAGCTCATGCTCGCCGCCGTAAAACTGACTTCCGCCACCCGCCAGAACCTTTGGCGCCTGACGTTCATCCGCACCCTGGTGCTGGCCGCACAGGCCGGTTCGGTGGGGCTCGCCTATTGGTTCAAGCTGCTGCCGCTGCCCTGGTTGCAGTTGGCCGTGACCCTCGGCTTCTCCACGGTGCTGTGTGTATTTACCGTGATCCGGCTGCGCACCACGTGGCCTGTGACCGAGCTGGAATACGCCCTGCAACTGGCCTGCGACCTGTTTATCCACAGCGTGTTGCTGTACTTCTCCGGCGGCTCCACCAACCCGTTCGTGTCCTATTACCTGGTGCCACTGACCATCGCGGCGGTGACCTTGCCGTGGCGTTATTCGGTGGTGCTGTCGGGTATTGCCCTGACCCTGTACACCCTGCTGCTGGCACAGTTCTACCCGTTGCAGACCTTCCCCATCGCCCGGGAAAACCTGCAGATCTACGGCATGTGGCTGAGCTTTGCCCTGTCGGCGGCGGTCATCACCTTTTTTGCCGCACGAATGGCGGAAGAGCTGCGCCGCCAGGAAGAACTGCGCGCCATTCGCCGCGAAGAAGGCCTGCGTGACCAGCAGCTGCTGGCCGTTGCCACCCAGGCCGCCGGCGCGGCCCACGAATTGGGCACGCCGCTGGCGACCATGAGCGTACTGCTCAAGGAAATGACCCAGGACCATCACGACCCGGCCCTGCAAGACGACCTGAGCGTGCTGCAGGAACAGGTCAAGCAGTGCAAGCTGACCTTGCAGCAGCTGGTGCGCGCCGCCGAGGCCAATCGCCGCCTGGCGGTGGAGATGCAAGACGTCACCCAGTGGCTGGACGAAGCCCTGAACCGCTGGCACCTGATGCGTCCCGAAGCCAGTTACCGGTTCCACCTGCTGGGCCAGAGCACGGTGCCGCGCATGGCACCGCCGCCGGACCTGACCCAGGCGCTGCTGAACCTGCTGAACAACGCCGCCGATGCCTGCCCGGAAGGGTTGGAAGTGACCCTGGACTGGGATGCGGAAGACTTCACCATCAGCATTCGCGACCACGGCGCCGGTGTGCCGCTGGCGATTGCCGAGCAGATCGGCAAGCCCTTCTTTACCACCAAGGGCAAAGGCTTCGGCCTGGGCCTGTTTTTGAGCAAGGCCAGCGTGACCCGCGCGGGCGGCTCAGTGAAACTCTATAGTCATGAGGAAGGCGGTACGCTCACCGAGCTGCGCCTGCCCCGTGTCGCACGAGGAGACATCGATGAGTGACGAGATCCAAGTCGAAGGCGAAGAACTGCCGCACCTGCTGCTGGTAGATGACGACGCCACCTTTACCCGCGTGATGGCCCGCGCCATGAGCCGTCGTGGCTTTCGCGTCAGCACCGCAGGTTCCGCCGAGGAAGGCCTGGCCATCGCCACGGCCGACCTGCCGGAATACGCGGCCCTGGACCTGAAAATGGACGGCGACTCCGGCCTGGTGCTGCTGCCCAAGCTGCTGGAGCTGGACCCGGAAATGCGCGTGGTGATCCTCACCGGCTATTCCAGCATTGCCACCGCCGTCGAGGCGATCAAGCGTGGCGCCTGCAACTACCTGTGCAAGCCGGCAGATGCCGACGACGTGCTGGCCGCCTTGCTCTCCGAGCACGCCGACCTCGACACCCTGGTGCCGGAAAACCCGATGTCGGTGGACCGCCTGCAGTGGGAACACATCCAGCGGGTGTTGACCGAGCACGAAGGCAACATCTCCGCCACGGCCCGCGCCCTGGGCATGCATCGTCGAACGTTGCAGCGCAAGTTGCAGAAACGCCCGGTTCGACGTTGAACGGCGACTGAACAATCTGCTTCAGGCCGCACGGAGCCCTGAACCGATCGTCTATGATCGGTTCAAACGCCTGTTATTTTTTTCCTACCGAGCCTGAACAATGAATCAGAACGCTGAGTATTCCGCGGTCAAT
Source organism: Pseudomonas sp. G5001 (assembly GCF_013385475.1). Classification (NCBI taxonomy): domain Bacteria; kingdom Pseudomonadati; phylum Pseudomonadota; class Gammaproteobacteria; order Pseudomonadales; family Pseudomonadaceae; genus Pseudomonas; species Pseudomonas sp. G5001. The sequence goes on along the minus strand of NZ_JACAPZ010000011.1, from coordinate 279,082 downwards.
GACGCGGTGCGTGGGCAATTTTTAAGGAAAGTCTGGGCGCTGATCACCCCCTACTGGCGCAGTGAGGAGAAGTTCAAGGCCTGGCTGTTGTTGCTGGTGGTGCTGGGGCTTTCGCTGTTCAGTGTGGCCGTGTCGGTGTGGTTCAACAGCTGGAACCGCGACTTCTATAACGCCCTGGAAAAGAAGGACTACGACGCCTTCACCCACCTGCTGATGTATTTCAGCGTGATCGCCGTGGTGGCGATCGTCACCGGGGTGTTCACTTCCTATTTGCAGCAAATGCTCACCATCCGCTGGCGGCGCTGGCTGACTGAAACCTACTTCGCCAAGTGGCTGAGCGAGAAGAACTACTACCACCTGGAATATGGCGGCTACACCGATAACCCCGACCAACGTATTTCCGAAGACCTCAACGCCTTTACCAGCAGCACCCTGAGCCTGGGCCTGGGGTTTATCAGTAACCTGGTGAGCCTGGTGTCGTTCTCGGTGATCCTGTGGGGCGTGTCCGGCAGTATCGAGGTTTGGGGCATCACGATTCCCGGCTATATGTTCTGGGCGGCACTGGTATATGCCGTGCTGGGCAGTTGGTTGACCCACTTGATTGGTCGAAAACTGATCGGCTTGAGCAACCGCCAGCAACGCTTCGAGGCCGACTTGCGTTTCAGCCTGGTGCGAGTGCGCGAGAACGCGGAAAGCATCGCGCTGTTCAATGGCGAGCCGAATGAACACCAGCAACTGAGTGCACGTTTCGGGCGGGTGTGGAGCAACTTCTGGAGCATCATGCAGCTCAAGAAGCGCCTGAACTTTTTCACCAGTGGTTACTCGCAGATTGCGATCATCTTCCCGTTTGTGGTGGCAGCGCCGCGTTACTTTTCCGGCCAGATAGAGCTGGGCGTGCTGATGCAAGTGGCCAGCGCGTTTGGCAGCGTGCAGGGCAGCCTGAGCTGGTTTGTCGACGCGTACACCGTGTTGGCCAGTTGGCGTGCGACCTGTGATCGTCTGCTGAGCTTTGGCGAGGCGATGGAAGAAAACGAAGGCCGCAACACGGGCATCGAGTTGCAACGCCAGGGCGGCAATTTGCAGATGAGCAACCTCAGCCTCGATCTGGCGGATGGTCGTCACCTGCTGGATGGCGCCAACCTGACGGTTGCCGAGGGTGAGCGATTGATGCTCAGCGGGCGTTCCGGCAGCGGCAAGTCAACCTTGCTGCGGGCCATGGGCAATCTCTGGCCAAACGGCCACGGCAACATCCGCTTGCCGGCCGAGCGTTACCTGTTCCTGCCGCAAAAGCCGTACCTGCCGATTGGTACCTTGCGGGGTGTGTTGAGTTATCCACAGGAGGAGGGCGCGTACCCGGCGCAACGTTATGCACAGGTCCTGGAAACCTGCCGCCTGGCGCACCTGATTCCACGCTTGGACGAAGCCAATCACTGGCAGCGCATGCTGTCGCCGGGTGAGCAACAGCGCCTGGCGTTTGCGCGGGCGTTGTTGTTTGAACCGCAATGGCTGTACATGGACGAGGCCACCTCGGCGATGGACGAGGAAGATGAGGCGGCGCTGTATCAGGCGTTGATCGATGAATTGCCGGGGTTGAGCATCGTCAGCGTCGGGCACCGCAGCAGCCTCAAGCGTTTCCATGGGCGGCATGTGCGGATACAGGACGGGCAGCTACAAGAACAGCCAGTGTCCTGAAGTTGGACTCGGTCAATGTGGGAGCGGGCTTGCTCGCGAATACGGTGGGTCAGTTAATACATCGGGTGACTGATAGACCGCATTCGCGAGCAAGCCCGCTCCCACATTGGATCAGTGTCGTCTGGTCGACCTGGTTCCAACAAAAAAGCCCGGCTGATCATCGATCAGCCGGGCTTTTTTATGCCGCTTGAAAAGCTATTACTTCTTCAAGCCGTAATGCTCATCCAGCATCCCCGGGGCATTTGGCGTTTTTGGCGCGTAATCCCGTGGCGGTTCCTGGTTTTCCCGCGGAGGGGTCAGGCGTTCCCGTGGAGCGTGCGGTGCATCGGAATGCAGCGCGGCCAGCAGGCGCTGGCGGGTGATGTCGTCCAGGGCCAGGCGGTTGGCACCCTCGGCGAGATGATCCTGTACTTCCTGATAGCTCTGAGTGAGCTTTTTCACCAGGGTCGCGGTGCTGTTGAAGTGGGTAACAACCTCGTTCTGATAACTGTCAAAACGTTCCTGAATGTCATCCAGCTGACGCTGCGTGCGGTTAGGCGCGGCATTCGGCAGCAGGCGGGCAACCAGGAATCCAATGGCGACACCGGCAACCAAGGCGAGAGTCGGCAACAACCAAACTAAGAGCGAGTGTTCCACGAGTCCTTCCTCTATAAACGGCTTTGCTTTACGTTAACGGCTCGGACCTGCGCTGTATACCGCGATTAAGCTCGCAATGATGCCATGCACAGACTTTTAGCTAGACGAGTCGACCCCTTGAGAGGTCACGGAGTTCCTTCCTTGCTGATGCGTGAAACCCCCGTTTTGATCGATGGCCCGGTAGGCCAACTGGAAGCCCTGTATCTGGATCACCCCGAGCCACGTGGCCTGGCGCTGATCTGTCACCCGAACCCGGTGCAGGGCGGCACCATGCTCAACAAAGTCGTATCGACCCTGCAACGCACCGCGCGCGATGCCGGCTTGATCACGTTACGTTTCAATTATCGCGGTGTCGGCACCAGTGCCGGTACGCACGATATGGGCACCGGTGAAGTCGACGACGCCGAAGCGGCAGCCACCTGGCTGCGTGAAAAGCATCCCGACCTGCCGATCACCCTGCTGGGTTTTTCCTTCGGCGGGTTTGTCGCGGCCACCCTCGGCGGCCGCCTGGAAGCCAAGGGCGAAAAACTCGCGCACCTGTTCATGGTGGCCGCGGCCGTGATGCGCCTGCGGGATAACGACGTGTTGCCACAAGGCTGCCCATTGACCGTGATCCAGCCGGAAACCGACGAAGTGGTTGACCCGCAACTCGTCTACGACTGGTCCGCGGCCCTGAATCGCCCCCATGAGCTGCTGAAAGTGGCAGAATGCGGACACTTTTTTCATGGCAAGCTGACCGATCTCAAGGATCTTGTGCTGCCACGTCTTTCGAATTGATGACAAGCGATCACCCATGACGACCCGTACCCGCATCCTCACCGGCATCACCACCACCGGCACGCCGCACCTGGGCAACTACGCCGGCGCGATCCGCCCGGCGATCCTTGCCAGCCAGGACGCCAACGCCGACTCCTTCTACTTCCTGGCCGACTACCACGCCCTGATCAAGTGCGATGACCCGCAGCGCATCCAGCGCTCGCGCATGGAAATCGCCGCGACCTGGCTGGCCGGTGGCCTGGATGTGAACCGGGTAACCTTCTACCGTCAGTCCGATATCCCGGAAATCCCCGAGCTGACCTGGTTGCTGACCTGCGTGGCGGCCAAGGGCCTGCTCAACCGTGCGCACGCCTACAAGGCCTCGGTGGACAAGAACCTGGAGAACGGCGAAGACCCGGATGCGGGGATCACCATGGGCCTGTACAGCTACCCGGTGCTGATGGCCGCGGACATCCTGATGTTCAACGCCCACAAGGTGCCGGTCGGTCGTGACCAGATCCAGCACGTGGAAATGGCTCGCGACATCGGCCAGCGCTTCAACCACCTGTTCGGCAAGGGTAAAGAATTCTTCACCATGCCCGAAGCGCTGATCGAAGAAAGCGTCGCCACCTTGCCGGGCCTGGATGGCCGCAAGATGTCGAAGAGCTACGACAACACCATCCCGTTGTTCACCAGCGCCAAGGACATGAAGGACGCGATCTCGCGGATCGTCACCGACTCCCGCGCGCCGGGCGAAGCCAAGGATCCGGACAACTCGCACCTGTTCACCCTGTACCAGGCGTTTGCCACCCAGGCCCAGGAAGAAGAGTTCCGCGGTGAACTGCTGCAAGGCCTGGGCTGGGGCGAGGCGAAGAACCGTCTGTTCCAACTGCTGGACGGCCAGTTGGGTGAAGCGCGCGAGCGTTATCACCAACTGATGTCGCGCCCGTCGGACATGGAAGACCTGCTGCTGGTCGGCGCCCGCAAAGCCCGCGCCGTGGCTGCACCGTTCCTGGCCGAACTGCGTGAAGCGGTGGGCCTGCGCTCGTTCGTCAATCCGGTCGCCGTGGCTGCCACCACCAAGAAGAAAGCTGCGAAAGCCGCACGCTTTGTCAGCTTCCGCGAAGACGACGGCAGCTTCCGCTTCCGTTTGCTGGCGGCCGAAGGCGAGCAACTGCTGCTGTCGCGCAACTTTGCCGACGGTAAAACCGCAGGCGCCGTAACCAAGCAGCTGCAATCGGGTCAGGCGCTGGATGTACGCAGTGAAGCCTCGAGCTTCAGCGTGTGGCTGGACGGTGAAGTCGTCGCCGATAGCCCGGCGTTCGCCGACAGCGCCTCGCGGGATGCGGCGATCGAAGCCTTGCGCGTTGCGTTGACCCCAATCGAGGATTGACCCGACCAAGGGTTGATTGCCATTCTTCAGGGCCGTCGTTACAGTGGCGGCCCGTTTTTGTTGCCTTGCTAACGAATTATGACGCCCCTAGAACGATATCAAGCTGATCTGAAACGCCCTGAATTCTTCCATGACGCTGCCCAGGAAACTGCGGTGCGCCATTTGCAGCGCCTGTACGACGACCTGGTCCAGGCCTCGCAGAACAAGCCGGGCATGTTCAGCAAGCTGTTTGGCAAGAAAGACCATACGCCGGTCAAGGGCCTGTATTTCTGGGGTGGTGTTGGCCGGGGCAAGACTTACCTGGTGGACACCTTCTTCGAAGCGCTGCCGTTCAAGGAAAAGGTCCGCACCCACTTCCACCGCTTCATGAAGCGCGTGCATGAAGAGATGAAGACCCTGCCGGGCGAAAAGAACCCGCTGACCATCATCGCCAAGCGCTTCTCGGAAGAAGCCCGGGTGATCTGTTTCGATGAGTTCTTCGTGTCCGACATCACCGACGCGATGATCCTCGGCACCCTGATGGAAGAGCTGTTCAAGAACGGCGTGACCCTTGTCGCCACCTCGAACATCGTGCCCGACGGCCTGTACAAGGACGGCCTGCAACGCGCGCGTTTCCTGCCGGCCATCGCCCTGATCAAGCAGAACACCGACATCGTCAACGTCGACAGCGGCGTCGACTACCGCCTGCGTCACCTTGAACAAGCCGAACTGTTCCACTACCCGCTCAATGAAGTGGCCCAGGAAAGCCTGCGCAAGAGCTTCCGCGCGCTGACGCCGGAATGCACCCAGGCGATTGAAAACGACAAGCTGATCATCGAAAACCGCGAAATCATCGCGCTGCGCACCTGCGATGACGTGGCCTGGTTCGAATTCCGCGAACTGTGCGACGGCCCTCGCAGCCAGAACGACTACATCGAACTGGGCAAGATCTTCCACGCGGTGATCCTGAGCGGTGTCGAGCAGATGAGCGTCACCACCGACGACATCGCGCGGCGCTTTATCAACATGGTCGACGAATTCTACGACCGCAACGTCAAGCTGATCATCTCGGCGGAAGTCGAGCTCAAGGACCTCTACACCGGCGGCCGCTTGAACTTCGAATTCCAGCGCACCTTGAGCCGCTTGCTGGAAATGCAGTCCCACGAGTTCCTGTCGCGGGCGCACAAGCCGTAAGCGATGTGCTTGAAATGAAAAAGGCCCGCAGCGATGCGGGCCTTTTTTTATGCAAAATTTCCAGGTCAACAGAAAGCAACTGTGGGAGCCGGGCTTGCCCGCGATAGCGGTCTGTCGGTTGATGCCTCTGGTGCCTGGCACGCCGCCATCGCAGGCAAGCCAGCTCCCACATTTTTACTGTGTATACCCTTTGGTTACGCGGCCTGCTGGAACTGCTGGCGATACTGGTTGGGCGACAGCTCGGTATGCTGGCGGAACAGCCTCGCAAAGAAGCTCGCGTCGTCGTAGCCCACCTCGTAACTGATGGTCTTGATGCTTTTGCGGCTGCCGGACAGCAGGCCCTTGGCTGTCTCGATGCGCAACCGTTGCAGGTAGTGCAGCGGCTTGTCACCGGTGGCGGTCTGGAAGCGGCGCATGAAGTTGCGGATGCTCATGCCGTGTTCCCGGGCCACGTCTTCGAAGCGGAACTTGTCGGCGAAGTGCTCTTCGAGCCAATGCTGGATCTGCAGGATTATCACGTCCTGGTGCAGCTTCTGCCCGCCAAAACCGATGCGCCCGGGGGCGTAGCTGCGTTGCACTTCGTAGAGGATGTCGCGGGCGACGGCCTGGGCGATGTTGGCGCCGCAGAAGCGTTCGATCAGGTAGATGTAGAGGTCGCAGGCCGAGGTGGTGCCGCCGGCGCAGTAGAGGTTGTCGGCGTCGGTCAGGTGCTTGTCCTGGTTCAGCTGCACCTTGGGAAAGCGTTCGGTGAAAGCGTTGAAGAAGCGCCAATAGGTGGTCGCTTCCTTGCCATCCAGCAGGCCGGCTTCGGCGAGCCAGAACACCCCGGTGGCTTCGCCGCACAGCACCGCGCCACGGGCGTGTTGTTCACGCAGCCAGGGCAGCACTTGGGGGTAGCGTTGGCACAACGAGTCGAAATCGTCCCAGAAGGCCGGGAGCACGATGATGTCGGCGTTTTCGAGGCCGCCGTCCACCGGCATGATCACATCGCTGAAGCTGCGCACCGACTGCCCGTCGGGGCTGACCAGGCGGGTTTCGAAGGCGGGAGTGAGGCCCTGGCCCAGCTGTCTGCCGTAGCGTAGGCTCGCGAGGTGGAAGAAATCCTTGGCTTGCATGAGGGTTGAAGCGAATACCCGATCAATGGCCAAAATGCTGACGCGCCGCAAGGGCGTGGAGATTTGGTTAGACATAATTTCATTTATTCTTATAGGGGAAAGTGGTCACCAGACGGCTGGATCGTCTTATTTTTTGTCGCATGTGTCCAGTGTCCCGTGACGCCTTCGCGGCTTAGGCTCTGTGATCCCGGTCTTGTCCGACAATTCACACAGGTGACCCATGATTCCCAGAACCTTGTTCAGCTCGGAGCACGAACTCTTCCGCCAGAGCGTGCGCACCTTCCTCGAAAAAGACGCGGCGCCGTTCCACGGGCAATGGGAAAAGCAGGGCTACATCGACCGCAACCTGTGGAACAAGGCGGGGGAGGCGGGGATGCTCTGCTCGCATTTGCCGGAAGAGTACGGCGGCCTCGGGGCGGACTTTCTCTACAGCGCGGTGGTGATCGAGGAGATCAGTCGCCTGGGATTGACCGGGATTGGTTTCTCCCTGCATTCGGACATTGTTGCGCCCTACATCCTGCATTACGGCAGTGAGGCGCTGAAGCACAAGTACCTGCCCAAGCTGATCTCCGGGGAAATGGTCACGGCGATTGCCATGACCGAGCCGGGGGCCGGGTCCGACCTGCAAGGGGTCAAGACTACGGCGGTGCTGGATGGCGATGAATACGTGATCAACGGCTCCAAGACGTTCATCACCAATGGCTTCCTGGCTGATCTGGTGATCGTCGTGGCCAAGACCGATCCCAAGGCCGGCGCCAAGGGCACCAGCCTGTTCCTGGTGGAGGCCAACACGCCGGGTTTCGACAAGGGCAAGCGCCTGGAGAAGGTCGGGATGAAGGCCCAGGATACATCGGAGCTGTTCTTCCAGGATGTGCGGGTGCCCAAGGAGAATCTGCTGGGCCAGGCGGGGATGGGCTTTGCCTACCTGATGCAGGAGTTGCCGCAGGAGCGTTTGACGGTGGCGATTGGCGCGTTGTCGTCAGCCGAGGCGGCGCTGCAATGGACGCTGGAATACACCCGCGACCGCAAGGCGTTCGGCAAGGCGATCATCGACTTCCAGAACACCCGATTCAAGCTGGCGGAGATTGCCACTGAAACCCAGATCGGCCGGGTGTTTGTCGACAAGTGCATGGAGTTGCACCTGGAAGGCAAGCTCGATGTGCCCACGGCCGCGATGGCCAAATACTGGGCCACAGACCTGCAGTGCAAGGTGCTGGATGAGTGTGTGCAACTGCACGGCGGGTATGGGTTTATGTGGGAATACCCGATTGCGCGGGCGTGGGCAGATGCGCGGGTGCAGCGGATTTATGCGGGGACGAATGAGATCATGAAGGAGATTATTGCGCGGGCGCTTTGAATTCTTGGTGTTTTTGAGGGCCTCTTCGCGAGCAAGCCCGCTCCCACATTCGACTGCATTCCAAAGGTGGAACTCGGTCGAATGTGGGAGCGGGCTTGCTCGCGAAGGCGGTCTAGAGATCAATCAAGGCGCAGGATTCGGATGATCCTTCTGGATCGCCTCAATCCCCGCCAGCACCTCATCCGACAGTTTCAAATCAGCACTGGCGATGTTGCTGTCCAGCTGCTCCAGGGTCGTGGCGCCAATGATGTTGCTGGTCACGAACGGTTGTTGGGTCACAAACGCCAATGCCATCTGCGCCGGGTCCAGGCCGTGCTCACGGGCCAGTGCCACATAACGGCTGCATGCAGCTTCCGACTGCGGGTTGAAGTAGCGGCTGAAGCGGCTATAGAGGCTCAGGCGGCCCTTGGCCGGGCGTGCGCCACCTTCGTACTTGCCGCTGAGCATGCCGAACGCCAGCGGTGAATACGCCAGCAAACCGCACTGTTCACGGATGGCGATCTCCGCCAGGCCCACTTCAAAGCTGCGGTTGAGCAGGTTGTAGGGATTCTGGATCGACACCGCGCGGGTCCAGCCACGGGCTTCGGCCAGGGCCAGGAATTTCATGGTGCCCCAAGGGGTTTCGTTGGACAGGCCGATGTGGCGGATCTTGCCGGCCTTGACCTGCTCATCCAAGGCTTCGAGGGTTTCCTCCAGCGGCGTCAGGTCTTCTTCGGCCTTGTGCTTGTAGCCCAGTTGGCCGAAAAAATTGGTGCTGCGCTCGGGCCAGTGCAACTGGTAGAGGTCGATCCAGTCGGTTTGCAGGCGCTTGAGGCTCGCATCCAGGGCTTCGACGATGTGCTTGCGGTTGTGCTTGAGGCTGCCATCGCGGATGTAGTCGATGGTGTTGCCGGGGCCGGCGATCTTGCTGGCGAGGATCCAGTCGGCGCGGTCGCCGCGGCTTTTGAAGTAATTACCGATGTAGCGCTCGGTGGTGGCGTAGGTGTCGGCCTTGGGCGGCACCGGGTACATTTCCGCGGTGTCGAGGAAGTTGATCCCCGCGGCCTTGGCCCGTTCGATCTGTGCGAAGGCCTCTGCCTCGCTGTTCTGCTCGCCCCAGGTCATGGTGCCCAAGGCTATCGCGCTCACGTTCAGATCGGTTCGGCCCAGCTGTCGATAGTCCATCGGGTACTCCTTCAGGGAAAACAATCATAAAAGCAGGTTGAAATTTTTTTGGCAATCTGCATAATTGCCCACCTCTTTCTGCAGTGGAAGTGATGCGCCGCCTGCCGAAGAATCTTGCCGTTGAACGGACGCGCCGACCCGAGCCCCCGATAGCGTCTGTATCCGGCTGCCTTTGACTTGTCAAAGTACGCACTATTCAGTAAGATCCGCCGTCTAATTTACAGGGCGGCCCCTGAGGCTATTAAAGAATGACAACTTTTACTGCAAAACCAGAAACAGTTCAGCGCGACTGGTTTGTCGTCGACGCCGCTGGTCAGACCCTGGGTCGTCTGGCCACTGAAGTCGCCAGCCGTCTGCGTGGCAAGCACAAGCCTGAGTACACCCCTCACGTTGATACCGGTGACTACATTGTCATCATCAACGCCGAGCAGGTACGTGTTACCGGCAACAAAGCGCAAGACAAAATGTACTACCGTCACTCCGGTTTCCCAGGCGGTATCAAGTCTTCGAACTTCGAAGGCCTGATCTCCAAAAAGCCTGAAGCCCCGATTGAAATCGCGGTCAAAGGTATGCTGCCGAAGGGCCCACTGGGTCGCGACATGTATCGCAAGCTGAAAGTCTATGCGGGCGCTGCTCACCCTCATGCTGCTCAGCAGCCCCAAGAACTGAAGTTTTAACGGAATAGTTCATTATGTCGGCGACTCAAAATTACGGCACTGGCCGTCGCAAAACCGCTACCGCTCGCGTTTTCCTGCGTCCGGGTACTGGTAACATCTCGATCAACAACCGCACTCTGGAAAATTTCTTCGGTCGCGAAACTGCCCGCATGGTAGTTCGTCAGCCGCTGGAATTGACCGAGACCGTTGAAAAGTTCGACATCTACGTCACCGTTATCGGTGGCGGTGTAAGTGGTCAAGCTGGCGCAATCCGCCACGGTATCACTCGCGCTCTGATGCAGTACGACGAAACCCTGCGTGGCGCTCTGCGCAAAGCTGGCTTCGTGACTCGCGATGCTCGTGAAGTTGAACGTAAGAAAGTTGGTCTGCGTAAAGCGCGTAAGCGTCCGCAGTACTCGAAGCGTTAATTCGCTTTTACGTTCCAGAAAACGCCCAGCCTCCTCACGGAGCTGGGCGTTTTTTATTGCCTGCTATTTATGTAAAAAAATCTGTGTGACAACTTGCCACATCCGTAGAGCCCCTATACTCAAAGGCTTGGAGCCAGTGCCGGGGGTAATTACCTTGTCAGACGTGGGGCTTTTCATTACCATTCGGCAAAATTTTTATAAGTTCAGATTTAACACTTAGTAGACGCCTGATTTAACAGGCCACAAAGCTGATGGGAGAGGACTGAATGAGCAATGACGGCGTGAATGCAGGCCGGCGTCGCTTCTTGGTAGCAGCCACATCCGTGGTGGGTGCTGCAGGAGCGGTGGGGGCTGCGGTCCCGTTCGTGGGGTCATGGTTTCCCAGTGCCAAGGCGAAAGCCGCAGGTGCACCGGTGAAGGTGAATGTCAGCAAGATCGATCCAGGCCAGCAAATGATTGCTGAATGGCGCGGTCAGCCAGTGTTCATCGTTCGTCGTACCGAGGAAATCCTGGGAAATCTGAAGAAGATCGAGGGCCAGCTGTCCGACCCCGACTCGAAGAATTCCGACCAACCCGCTTACGTCGATAAGGAAATTCGCTCGATCAAGCCGGAAATTCTGCTGCTGATCGGTATCTGCACCCACTTGGGTTGCTCTCCCACCTTCCGCCCGGAAGTGGCGCCTGCGGACCTGGGCAAGGACTGGGTCGGGGGCTATTTCTGCCCGTGCCACGGTTCTCACTACGACCTCGCTGGCCGCGTCTACAAGTCACAACCTGCACCACTGAACCTGCCAGTTCCGCCACATCACTACGAGACTGACAGTGTCATTGTCATTGGCGTCGACGAGGGGGAGAAAGCCTGATGAGCAAGTTCATGGATTGGGTGGATGCGCGCTTCCCCGCGACCAAGATGTGGGAAGACCACCTCAGCAAGTACTACGCACCGAAGAATTTCAACTTCTTCTATTTCTTTGGCTCCCTGGCACTTCTGGTACTGGTCAATCAGATCGTTACCGGTGTCTGGCTGACGATGAGCTACACGCCGTCGGCCGAAGAAGCCTTCGCCTCCGTCGAATACATCATGCGCGACGTCGAGTACGGCTCGATCCTGCGTCTGCTGCACTCCACCGGCGCCTCGGCGTTCTTCATCGTCGTCTACATGCACATGTTCCGTGGCCTGCTCTACGGCTCGTACCAGAAGCCTCGCGAGCTGGTGTGGGTGTTCGGCATGCTGATCTACCTGGCGCTGATGGCCGAGGCCTTCATGGGCTACCTGCTGCCGTGGGGCCAGATGTCCTATTGGGGCGCCCAGGTGATCATCTCGCTGTTCGGTGCGATCCCGGTCATCGGCAACGACCTGACCCAGTGGATTCGCGGTGACTACCTGATCTCCGGGATCACCCTGAACCGCTTCTTCGCCTTGCACGTGGTGGCCTTGCCGATCGTGATCCTGGGCCTGGTAGTGCTGCACATCCTGGCGTTGCACGAAGTGGGTTCGAACAACCCCGACGGCGTGGATATCAAGAAGCACAAGGACGAAAACGGCGTACCACTGGACGGCATTCCGTTCCACCCGTACTACACCGTGAAAGATATCGTCGGTGTGGTGGTGTTCCTGTTCATCTTCTGCTCGATCGTGTTCTTTTTCCCGGAGATGGGCGGTTATTTCCTCGAGAAACCGAACTTCGAACAGGCGAACGCCTTCAAGACCCCGGAACACATTGCCCCGGTCTGGTACTTCACTCCGTTCTACGCGATCTTGCGGGCGATTCCCGACAAACTCATGGGCGTTATCGCCATGGGCGCAGCGATTGCGGTGCTGTTCGTGCTGCCGTGGCTCGACCGTAGCCCGGTCAAGTCCATGCGCTACAAGGGCTGGCTGAGCAAGATCTGGCTGTGGGTGTTCTGCATTGCGTTCGTGATCCTGGGTGTACTGGGCGTATTGGCGCCGACCCCGGAGCGTACGTTGCTGTCGCAGGTCTGCACCTTCCTGTACTTCGCCTACTTCATTCTGATGCCGTTCTACACCCGGCTCGAGAAGACCAAACCGGTACCGGAAAGGGTGACTGGCTGATGAAAAAATTATTCGTTGCATTCATTCTTGCGGCCCTGCCGCTGCTGTCTTTCGCCGCTGAACACGGCCCAGAGCTGGAAAAGGTCGACATCGACGTGTCGGACAAAGCCGCAATGCAGGACGGGCTGCGTACGTTCACCAACTACTGCATGGGCTGCCACAGCGCCAAGTTCCAGCGTTACGAGCGAGTGGCCGACGACCTGGGCATTCCCCATGACGTGATGCTGAGCCACTCGGTGTTCACCGGGGCGAAGATCGGCGACCACATGACCATCGGCATGCAACCGGCCGACGCCAAGACCTGGTTCGGGGCTGCACCGCCCGACCTGACCCTGGTGGCCCGTGTGCGTGGCACCGATTGGCTCTATGGCTACCTGAAATCCTTCTATGAAGACCCGACGCGTCCCTACGGCGTGAACAACAAAGTGTTCCCGAACGTCGGTATGCCTAACGTTCTGGTCGGCCTGCAAGGTCGCCAAGTGGTAGGATGCAAGCAAGTACAAATCGTCGAAGACGGCAAGAAGCAGTATGATCCGCTCACCGGTACGCCTTTGACTCATGAAGCGTGCGATCAGCTGACCATAGTGCCGAAGACCGGCACGCTGAACGAAGAGCAGTTCGACGAGAAGGTCAAGAATCTGGTGACCTTCCTGGCCTACTCGGCCAACCCAGTGAAGCTGCAGCATCAGCGCATTGGTACCTATGTGTTGCTGTACCTGGCCTTCTTCTTCGTGTTCGCCTATCTGCTGAAACGCGAATACTGGAAGGATGTGCATTGATCCAACCGTAAGTAATTGCTGTTAATCTTGCGCGCCCAGCGGCATCTCTGAAGGTAAGTCTGGTTTATCCAGGCATCACGGAGATGCTCACTGGGCGCGCTCGTTTTTGAGCTTTCGATAATTTCAACAAGCGAGGAGGACCGCCATGGGCGTGACCAATCGGTTGGCCTGTTACTCCGACCCCGCCGACCACTATTCCCACCGAGTACGCATCGTGCTCGCAGAGAAGGGTGTCAGCGCAGAGATCATCAGTGTGGAGGTGGGACGTCACCCGCCGAAACTGATCGAAGTGAACCCTTACGGCAGCTTGCCCACCCTGGTCGATCGTGACCTGGCGTTGTGGGAGTCAACCGTGGTGATGGAATACCTGGATGAGCGTTATCCCCATCCACCGTTGCTGCCGGTGTATCCGGTGGCGCGTGCCAACAGCCGCCTGCTGATCCATCGGATCCAGCGTGACTGGTGTGGCCTGGTGGACCTGATTCTGGATTCACGCAGCAAGGAAGCGGCCCGGGTTCAGGCGCGCAAGGAATTGCGCGAGAGCCTGACCGGTGTTTCGCCGTTGTTTGCCGACAAACCTTTTTTCCTCAGCGAGGAACAAAGTCTGGTGGATTGCTGCCTATTACCCATACTCTGGCGCTTGCCGATTTTGGGCATAGAACTGCCGCGGCCTGCCAAGCCGCTGCTTGACTACATGGAGCGCCAGTTTGCGCGTGAGGCTTTCCAGGCGAGTCTGTCTGGTGTCGAACGCGATATGCGCTAAGGCTTAAGGAGCCGTTGATGAACTCCAGTCGACCTTACCTGGTCCGCGCGCTCTATGAGTGGATAGTGGACAACGATTGCACCCCGCACATGCTGGTCAATTCCGAGTTTCCCGCGGTTCAGGTACCGCAAGGTTTTGCCAGTGACGGACAAATCGTCCTGAACGTTTCACCCAGTGCCGTGCGACACCTGCACATGGACAATGAAGCGGTCAGCTTTGAAGGGCGTTTCGGCGGTGTGCCGCATACGCTGTTCGTGCCCATCGGTGCCATCCTAGGGATCTACGCCCGGGAAAATGGCCAGGGCATGGTGTTTGATCTGGAGTCTTCCCTTGAGGATGACGAAGCGATCGAGCTCGAAGGCGAAGATGATGTGCCGCCGCCGGATTCCGAGCCACCGCGTCCAAGCGGTCGGCCGAGTCTGAAAGTGGTGAAGTAACAAGGCGCGGGCCCTCGGGCCAGCGTTGAAAATGCCTCGGCGATGCCGGGGCATTTTTTTGCCTGGCGAAAACCCCGGCGGTTATAGATGAAAGTCATGACAGGACGGTGATCGTACAACCGCCATGGGCTATCATGCGTGCTTCAGATCGCCGAGATAGATGATTCATCATGGAAAACTCCAGCGCCGCCCCTCGTCTTCCCCGCAAGCGCCGCAGCCTTGCCCAGGAATTGGTCACGGTGTTGTCCGAGCAGATCCGCGACGGCCAACTCAAACGTGGCGACAAACTGCCCACCGAGTCGGCGATCATGGACGCCCACGGGGTCAGCCGCACCGTGGTGCGTGAAGCCATCTCGCGATTGCAGGCCGCCGGGCAGGTAGAAACCCGCCATGGCATCGGTACCTTTGTGCTGGATACGCCAAGCCCCAGCGGTTTCCGGATTGATCCGGCCACTGTCGTCACCCTGCGTGATGTGCTGGCCATCCTTGAACTGCGGATCAGCCTGGAAGTGGAGTCTGCCGGGCTCGCCGCCCAGCGTCGTAGCGACGAGCAATTGGCCGGCATGCGTGCTGCCCTCGATGCCCTTAACGAAAGTGCGGCCCACGCCGGTGATGCGGTGGCGTCGGACTTCCAGTTCCACCTGCAGATTGCCCTGTCCACCGGCAACCGCTACTTCACCGACATCATGACCCACCTGGGCACCAGCATCATTCCACGCACGCGGCTGAACTCGGCACGCCTGGCCCATGATGACCAGCAGCACTACATGAGCCGCCTGAGCCGCGAACACGAAGAGATCTACGAGGCGATCGCGCGCCAGGACTCGGATGCGGCGCGGGCGGCCATGCGGTTGCACCTGACCAACAGCCGTGAGCGGCTGCGCCATGCCCATGAAGAGGCGGAAGCGCAGCGCGGTTGATTCCAGGCTGGACGTAAGCGTGTGGCTTGAAAGCTCATTGTGGCGAGGGAGCTTGCTCCCGTTGGGCCGCGCAGCGGCCCCAAAATCCATTGCCCCGAGTTCTGTCTGAAAGAACCCCGTGTTCTTGCCGGGGCTGCTTCGCAGCCCAACGGGAGCAAGCTCCCTCGCCACAGGTTAATGCGCGAGGCTTAACTCACGTCTTTCAGGCCGGCTGATTCGGCTTGTAGTCCTTGAGCAGCAGATACGTGCTCCAACCCCACCAGTCATTGGTCCACTGCTTGTCGTTCAGGTTGTTGACGTCCTTGCGTCGCAGCACCTTGTCGCCTTCAGCCTTGAACAGCGGTGAGAAGTTGTTCGCCGGGTTCTGCGCGGCGTTCAGGTCCGGCACATACAGCGGTGCCTTGAAGTTGGCCGGGGAGGGCGCCATGCCGCTGATAAACGTTTCGAAGATCTCATCGGCCGAGGCCTGCACGGCGCGTTTGACCATGGCGCGGTTGGCCGCATCGTTGCTGTCGAAATAGCGTTTATCACCGTAGGCATGCCACTGCTCGCCCAGGGCGTTGCGCACATTGAGCCCGAACTTGCTGTCTTCATCGTGCATGAAGCGGCTGATCAGCGAGCCCAGTTCACCCGGTGTCACCACCGCCGCCAGTTGCTTGCGCGGTACCCGCAGGTGCCCGGCGGAAAATAGATCGGTCAAAAAGTGATCAGCAAAGCTGTTCATGGCATAGGCCAGTTCCAGCGCCTGGTCGGTGCCGGTCTGATGCGCCACGACGGCTTGTTGCAAGGCTGCCGTATGCCCCGCCAGATAGGCCGCCAAAGCCCATTCGCCAAAGTGGTCGGCATTGTCTGCCGCCAGTTTCAGGTAGCGCCCCAGTGGAATCAGCGCCGAGACGGCACTGCCGCCGCCGGTGATGCGGTTCCATTCCTCGGACAAGGTGTCACCCAGCGCGTCATAGGCTTCATGGGGTTGCTTGCCATCCTTGATCGCCTGGTTGACCGCATTGATCTCCTTTTGCATCACCGCGAGGATCTTGCCCGCTTCTTCCCGTGATGCTGGCAATACCGCCAGCGAGTTGAATGCATCGGTAAAGCGCTGCACACGATCAGCGGGCGATGTGCCTTCGTTGATGGGGCGCCCGGGGATGCCATAGAAATCACCGCCCAGGGCGATGATCTGGCCGTAGCTCAGCGCCAGGCCATTGGGCAGGTGCAATTCGACCTGCCGGGCGGGAATCGGCGGGGCGTCCTTGACGAAACGCAACAGGGTGTCGTCGCCGATGGCGGTGTGTTCGCCGCCTTCAAAACGCAGGGTTGGCGGGGTTTCCACAGGTGTGGCGAGTTCAAGATCTGACATGTTAGCTCCTTGCTATGTCGTAGGAATCTTCCGTAATAACTGTACGTATATACAGTTATCCAGAGCATAGAGGAAAAACTTCCTACGTCAAGAAAGCAGCAATCGAGAAGGGCGGCGATGAATTGCAGTTGACGAATATTTTTATAGTTGTACGATGACGTACGACATCAAGATAACCATCCGTAATCTCACAACAGAAAGTCTTCGCCCAGGGTGTTCGAATAATGAATCCACAAGAACTGAAGTCCATCCTCTCTCACGGTCTGCTGTCTTTCCCGGTGACCGATTTCAATGCCCAGGGTGATTTCCACCAGGCGGGCTACATCAAGCGTCTGGAATGGCTGGCCCCTTATGGCGCTACCGCCTTGTTCGCCGCTGGCGGCACCGGTGAGTTTTTCTCCCTGGCGGCCAGCGAATATTCGCAAGTGGTGAAAACCGCCGTTGATACCTGCGCCACCAGCGTGCCGATTCTTGCCGGTGTCGGCGGTGCCACCCGCCAGGCCATCGAGTACGCCCAGGAAGCCGAGCGTCTGGGCGCCAAAGGCCTGTTGCTGCTGCCGCACTACCTGACCGAAGCCAGCCAGGACGGGGTTGCCGCCCACGTTGAAGCGGTGTGCAAGTCGGTCAAGATCGGTGTAGTGGTCTACAACCGTAACGTCTGCCGCCTGACCGCGCCGCTGCTGGAACGCCTGGCCGAGCGCTGCCCGAACCTGATCGGTTACAAGGACGGCCTGGGTGACATTGAATTGATGGTGTCGATCCGTCGTCGCCTCGGTGACCGTTTCAGCTACCTGGGCGGCTTGCCGACTGCAGAGGTTTACGCCGCTGCCTACAAGGCCCTGGGCGTGCCGGTGTACTCCTCGGCGGTGTTCAACTTCATTCCAAAAACCGCGATGGACTTCTACCACGCCATTGCCCGGGAAGATCACGCCACCGTCGGCAAGATCATCGACGACTTCTTCCTGCCGTACCTCGACATCCGTAACCGCAAGGCCGGTTACGCGGTGAGCATCGTCAAGGCCGGGGCGAAAATCGTCGGCTACGACGCAGGCCCCGTGCGTACCCCGCTGACCGATCTGCTGCCGGAAGAATACGAAGCCCTGGCCGCGTTGATCGACAAGCAAGGCGCGCAATAACCCATCACCAAGGCCGCTGAGTAATCAGCGGCTTTTTGCGTCAGGAGAGAATTCGTGTCCCAAGCCAAGCGTTTTGAAAACTACATCGGTGGCCAGTGGGTTGCCGGCGCCGACTACTCGGCCAACATCAATCCGTCGGAGTTGTCTGATGTCATTGGCGAATACGCCAAGGCTGACCTCGCCCAAGTCCACGCGGCCATCGACGCTGCGCGCGCTGCTTTTCCGGCGTGGTCCACTTCCGGGATCCAGGCGCGTCATGATTCGCTGGATAAAGTCGGCACCGAAATCCTCGCCCGTCGCGAAGAACTCGGCACCCTGCTGGCCCGGGAAGAGGGCAAGACCCTGCCGGAAGCCATCGGCGAAGTGACCCGCGCCGGTAACATCTTCAAATTCTTCGCCGGTGAATGCCTGCGCCTGTCCGGCGACTACCTGCCGTCGGTGCGTCCGGGCGTCAACGTTGAAGTGACCCGTGAGGCGTTGGGCGTGGTTGGCCTGATCACGCCGTGGAACTTCCCGATTGCCATCCCGGCCTGGAAGATCGCCCCGGCCCTGGCCTACGGCAACTGCGTGGTGCTCAAACCGGCTGAACTGGTACCGGGCTGCGCCTGGGCCCTGGCCGAAATCATCTCCCGCGCCGGCTTCCCTGCCGGTGTGTTCAACCTGGTGATGGGCAGCGGCCGTGTGGTCGGCGATGCCATGGTCAACAGCCCGAAAGTCGACGGCATCAGCTTCACCGGCTCGGTGGGCGTGGGTCGTCAGATCGCCGTCAGCTGCGTGTCGCGCCAGGCCAAGGTGCAGTTGGAAATGGGCGGCAAGAACCCGCAGATCATTCTCGACGACGCCGACCTCAAGCAAGCCGTCGAGCTGTCGGTACAGAGCGCGTTCTACTCCACCGGCCAGCGTTGCACCGCGTCCAGCCGCTTTATCGTCACCGCCGGGATTCACGACCAGTTCGTCGCGGCCATGGCCGAGCGGATGAAGTCGATCAAGGTCGGCCACGCCCTGAAAACCGGCACCGACATCGGCCCGGTGGTTTCCCAGGCCCAGCTGGACCAGGACTTGAAGTACATCGACATCGGCCAGAGCGAAGGCGCCCGGCTGGTCAGCGGCGGTGAGCTGGTGACCTGCGACACCGAAGGCTACTTTCTCGCGCCGACGCTGTTTGCCGACAGCGAAGCCGCGATGCGCATCAGCCGTGAAGAGATCTTCGGGCCGGTGGCCAACGTGGTGCGCGTGGCGGATTACGAGGCGGCGCTGGCGATGGCCAACGACACCGAGTTCGGCCTCTCGGCCGGTATCGCCACCACCTCGCTGAAATACGCCAACCACTTCAAGCGTCATTCCCAGGCCGGGATGGTGATGGTCAATCTGCCGACTGCCGGTGTGGATTACCACGTTCCATTCGGCGGCCGTAAGGGTTCATCCTACGGTTCGCGTGAGCAGGGTCGCTATGCGCAAGAGTTCTACACCGTGGTGAAAACCAGCTACATCGGTTCGTAACGGCTGCACCCTGTGGCGGGTCCGTGCCCGCCACAGGCTTACAATTTGATTACCCGCAAAAAAAATAATTAGTGGGAGTACATCTTCATGCAAGCGACCAAGCCGACCCATGTCCGCTATTTGATCCTGCTCATGCTGTTCCTGGTGACCACGATCAACTACGCCGACCGGGCCACCATCGCCATTGCCGGCTCCAGCCTGCAAAAAGACCTCGGCATCGACGCGGTCACCCTTGGCTATATCTTCTCCGCATTCGGTTGGGCCTACGTGGCCGGGCAAATTCCCGGCGGCTGGCTGCTGGACCGATTCGGTTCGAAAAAAGTCTACGCCCTGAGTATCTTCACCTGGTCACTGTTCACCGTGCTGCAAGGCTATGTCGGTGAGTTCGGTGTTTCCACGGCCATCGTTGCGCTGTTCATGTTGCGCTTCCTGGTGGGCCTGGCTGAAGCGCCATCCTTCCCCGGAAATGCGCGCATCGTGGCGGCATGGTTTCCTACGGCTGAACGCGGCACCGCCTCGGCGATCTTCAACTCGGCGCAGTACTTCGCGACTGTGTTGTTCGCACCGCTGATGGGTTGGATCGTCTACACCTTCGGCTGGCAGCACGTGTTCGTGGTGATGGGCGGCATCGGTATCGTATTCTCGCTGATCTGGCTGAAAGTTATCCACAGCCCGCGCCAGCACCCGATGATCAACGAGGCCGAGTTCCAGCACATCGCTGCCAACGGGGCCATGGTCGACATGGACCAGGACAAGGGCAGAGGCAAGAAAACCGACGGCCCGAAGTGGGATTACATCCGTCAGTTGCTGACCAACCGCATGATGCTCGGCGTGTACCTGGGCCAGTACTGCATCAATGGCATCACCTATTTCTTCCTGACGTGGTTCCCGGTGTACCTGGTTCAAGAACGCGGCATGACGATTCTCAAGGCTGGCTTCATCGCGTCCTTGCCGGCGATCTGCGGCTTTATCGGCGGCGTGTTGGGCGGGGTGATTTCCGACTACCTGCTGCGCAAGGGCCATTCGCTGACCTTCGCCCGCAAGGCGCCGATCATTGGTGGCTTGCTGATTTCCAGCAGCATTGTCGCGTGCAACTACGTGGACATCGAATGGATGGTGGTGGGCTTCATGGCCCTGGCCTTCTTCGGTAAAGGCGTTGGCGCACTGGGCTGGGCGGTGGTGTCCGACACCTCGCCGAAACAAATCGCTGGCTTGAGTGGCGGTTTGTTCAACATGTTCGGCAACCTGGCGTCCATCAGCACCCCGATCGTGATCGGCTACATCATCAGCACCACAGGCTCCTTCAAGTGGGCGCTGGTGTTCGTCGGTGCCAACGCGTTGCTGGCGGTGTTCAGCTACCTGGTGATCGTCGGTCCGATCAAACGTGTGGTGCTTAAAGAGCCGCCGGCCAACGGCCCCGAGCTGACTAAACTTTCCCAAGCGCATTCCTGAAGGGGCCCGCGTCATGCAGTTGATTGAACATGCCGATTCGCCACGCTCCATCCGTTTGCACGCGCTGGATAACGTGGTGATTGTGGTCAACGACCAGGGCGTACCGGCGGGGACCGAGTTTCCCGACGGCCTGGTGACGGTGGATTTCATTCCCCAAAGCCACAAGGTGACGCTGGAAGACATCCCCGAAGGCGGCCGCATCATTCGCTACGGCCAGACCATCGGTTATGCCCTGCGCCCGATTCCGCGAGGCAGTTGGGTGCAGGAAGATCAACTGCGCATGCCCACGGCGCCGCCGCTGGACAGCTTGCCGCTGTCCACCGAAGTGCCCGAGGCCCAAGCGCCCCTGGAAGGTTTTACCTTCGAGGGTTATCGCAATGCCGACGGCACCGTGGGCACACGCAATATCCTCGGGATTACCACCACGGTGCAGTGCGTCACGGGCGTGCTGGACCATGCGGTGAAGCGCATCAAGGACGAGTTGCTGCCCAAGTACCCGAACGTCGATGACGTGGTGGCGCTGACCCACAGCTACGGCTGCGGCGTGGCGATCACGGCCACCGACGCCTACATCCCGATCCGCACCGTGCGTAACCTGGCGCGCAATCCGAACCTGGGCGGTGAAGCCCTGGTGATCAGCCTGGGTTGCGAGAAGTTGCAAGCCGGGCAGGTGATGCATGAAAACGACAGCTCGGTAGACCTGAGTGAGCCATGGCTGTATCGGTTGCAGGACTCCAGCCACGGCTTTACCGAAATGATCGAACAGATCATGGAACTGGCCGAAACCCGCCTGAAGAAACTCGACCTGCGCCGGCGGGAAACCGTACCGGCGTCGGAGTTGATCCTCGGCATGCAGTGTGGCGGCAGTGATGCGTTCTCGGGGATTACCGCCAACCCGGCGCTGGGTTATGCCTCGGATTTGCTGTTGCGGGCGGGCGCGACGGTGATGTTTTCCGAAGTGACCGAAGTGCGCGATGCGATCTACCTGCTGACTTCCCGTGCCGAGAACCAGGACGTGGCCCGGGAACTGGTGCGGGAAATGGACTGGTACGACCGCTACCTGGCCAAGGGCGAGGCGGATCGCAGCGCCAACACTACGCCCGGGAACAAGAAGGGTGGGTTGTCGAATATTGTCGAGAAGTCGTTGGGTTCCATCGTCAAGTCGGGCAGCAGTGCGATCAACGGCGTGCTTGGCCCCGGTGAGCGGTTCAATCGCAAGGGCCTGATCTTTTGCGCCACGCCGGCGAGTGATTTTGTGTGCGGCACGTTGCAGTTGGCGGCGGGGATGAATTTGCATGTGTTCACCACCGGGCGTGGCACGCCCTATGGGCTGGCGATGGCGCCGGTGGTGAAGGTCTCGACCCGGACGGAGCTGGCGCAGCGTTGGCCTGACCTGATTGACATCGACGCCGGGCGGATCGCCACCGGCCGGGCAACGATCGAGGAGTTGGGTTGGGAGTTGTTCCACTTCTATCTGGACGTGGCCAGCGGCAAGAAGCAGACATGGGCGGAGCAGCACAAGCTGCATAACGACATTACGTTGTTCAATCCGGCACCGATTACTTAAGACCGAGTCGCCTGCTTCGCGAGCAAGCCCGCTCCCACATTTGACTGCATTCCAAAGGTAGAACTCGGTCAAATGTGGGAGCGGGCTTGCTCGCGAAAGCGGTAGTCCAGACGAAGCTGGCCATGCTGGCTTATCATTAGCCACCTACCGACGCCCACCCAAGGTTCTCCCCGGCATGCTGGCTATCTTCCTACAAACCCTGAACATCACCGCGCCGGTGTTTGCCATGCTGTTCCTGGGCGTCCTGCTCAAGCGCATCAACTGGATCAACGACAACTTTATCCACATCGCTTCGGCCCTGGTGTTCAACGTCACCATGCCGGCGTTGCTGTTCCTCGGGATTCTCCATGCCGACCTGCATTCAGCCCTCAAGCCCGGCCTGCTGATCTACTTCGCCGTCGCCACGCTGGTAAGCTTCGCTCTGGCCTGGGGCTGGGCGATCTTTCGGTGCCCGCGGGAAGATCGCGGCATCTATGCCCAAGGCGCGTTTCGCGGTAACAACGGTGTGATCGGCCTGGCCCTGGCCGCCAGTATGTACGGCGACTACGGGATTTCCCTTGGCGCGGTGCTCGCGGCGCTGGTGATCCTGTTCTACAACACCCTGTCGACCATTGTGCTGGCGGTGTACAGCCCGGTGATCAAGTCCGACCCGTGGAGCATTTTCAAAAGTGTGCTGGCCAACCCGTTGATCATCAGCGTGATCGCAGCGGCGCCCTTCGCGTACTTCCAGATTGGCTTGCCTGGCTGGCTGGAATCCTCCGGGCAGTACCTGGCGGACATGACGTTGCCATTGGCGTTGATCTGTATCGGTGGCACGTTGTCGTTGGCGGCGCTGCGCAAAAGCGGCGACATGGCCCTGAGCGCCAGCCTGATGAAGATGGTCTGGCTGCCGGTGATCGCGACCCTGGGGGCGTGGCTGCTGGGGTTCCGTGGGCCGGAGCTGGGGATTCTGTTCCTGTACTTCGGCGCGCCCACGGCGGCGGCCAGTTTTGTCATGGCGCGGGCGGCGGAGGGCAATCATGAACTGGCGGCCGCGATTATCGTGATCACCACCCTGATGGCGGCGGTGACCACGAATATCGGGATTTTCGTGTTGCAGGCGGGTGGCTGGATCTAGGCGTCTTTCTGGTAGCTGTCGATCACTTCCTGCGCGGCGCGGAAGGCGTCAATCGCCGCCGGCACACCGGCATACACCGCACAATGCAGCAGCGCCTCGCGAATCTCCTCCACGGTGCAACCGTTGTTCAGCGCGCCGCGCACGTGGCCCTTGAGTTCCTGCGGGCACTTGAGGGCGGTCAACGCGGCGAGGGTGATCAGGCTGCGGGTTTTCAGCGGCAACCCTTCGCGATTCCACACGCTGCCCCAGGCATGCTCGTTGACGAAATCCTGCAGCGGCTGGCTGAACTCCGTGGCATTGCCCAGCGCCCGATCGACAAACACATCACCCATCACCTGGCGGCGCATTTCAACGCCGGGCTTTTTCTGTTCGGTCATTGCGATTCCCTCTTGTGTTGGCGGCGCCAGGCTTGCAGCGAGGTGAACAACAGGAAAGCCACCAGCGCTGGCAGGACGTAATACAGCATCAGTTGTTCAAGCTTGTTGGCCAGCGGCATGCCGAAGGTGAACGACACCACGTGCAGCCCGTACACCAGGTACAGGCCCAGGAACACCAGGCCTTCGGCCCGGGTGACGCGGTAGCCCGAATAAAACACCGGCAGGCACAGGGCGACCACGCCGAGCATTACCGGCAGGTCGAAATCCAGGGCATTGGGCGACACCGACAACGGCGAGGGCGCCACGAGGGCGGTAAAGCCCAGCACCCCAAGCAGGTTGAACAGGTTGCTGCCGATCACGTTGCCCACGGCAATTTCCCGCTGGCCGCGCAGGGCGGCGATCAGCGAGGTGGCCAGGCAGGGCAGGGAAGTGCCGACGCCAATCAGCGTCAGGCCGATGATGCGTTCCGACAGGCCCAGGTCAGAGGCCACGTCCACCGCCGCGCCCAGCAGCAGGTGCCCGGCCAGTACGAGGATCAACAGTCCACCGAGCATCAGCAGCACGCTGCTCAGCCACGGCGCCTGCACCACAGTGTCCCGGGTGCGCGGGCGGCGGGAGTGGCGGGTCTGGTAGAGCAGCACGCCGAGGTAGGCCACCAGGGCCACCAGCAGTAACAGGCCATCGATCGGCGTGAGTTCTTCATTGGCGGCTAGCACAAACACCAGCAGGCTGGCGATGATCATCATCGGGATATCCAGGCGTACCAGTTGCCGGGAGACCCGCAGCGGAATGATCAGGGCTGCCAGGCCAAGGGTCACGAGGGTGTTGAAGATGCTGCTGCCGATCACACTGCCCACGGCGATGTCGGTGTTGTCCGCCAGGGTCGCTTGCAAGCTGATCGCCATCTGCGGCGCGCTGCTGCCGAAGGCGACGATGCTCAGGCCGATGATCAGCGGGCGCACCTTGAGGCTGGCCGCCAGGCGCACGGCGGCGCGCACTAATACTTCTGCGCCGAAGATCAACAGCAGCAGGCCGCTGATCAGTTCGATCAGGCTAAAGGGCGAGAGGGCGGTTAATGCGGAAATGGCCTGGGCTCCGTCGGTCAGTTGCTGAGGGCTTGCACGCGAACGCGCGCGGTGCCGCTGCCGATCATACCGATCTGTTCGGCGGCCTTGCGTGAAAGGTCGATCAGGCGCCCACGGGTATGCGGGCCGCGATCATTGATGCGGACAACGACGCTTTTGTTGTTGTCGAGATTGGTGACCTTCACCTGCGTGCCGAAGGGCAGGCGACGATGGGCGGCGGTCAGGGCATTCTGGTTGAACGGTTCACCGCTGGCAGTGCGGTTGCCGTGGTGTTTGGCGCCGTAGTAGGACGCGGAGCCGGTTTCGTCATAGCCGTTGGGGTCGATGAGGCCGCTGGCGCAGCCGGCGAGCAGAGAGAACAGGGCCAACAGGCCGAGTAGACGCTTCATTTTCAAGGTTTCCCCCTTACAGATGTGGGAGCGGGCTTGGGTGGGAGCGGGCTTGCTCGCGAATGCAGTGTGTCAGGCAACGAATAGGCTGACTGATCCACCGCTTTCGCGAGCAAGCCCGCTCCCACACAAGCCCGCTCCCACAAGGGGTCAGAGTTGGACGTGAGGTCCTGCTCCGACCATTTCACCGCGTTTAGCCTTCGAGTTTGCTTTTCAGCAGTTCGTTGACCTGTTGCGGGTTGGCCTTGCCTTTGGAGGCTTTCATCGCCTGGCCGACAAAGAAGCCGAACATCTTGCCCCGCTTGGCTTCATCCGCCGCACGGTATTGTTCAACCTGCTCGGCATTGGCTGCCAGCATCTCGTCGAGCACGGCCGAAATCGCGCCGCTGTCGGTGACTTGCTTCAGGCCGCGCTTTTCGATGATCTCGTCAGCGTTGCCTTCGCCGGCGGCCATGGCTTCAAACACGGTCTTGGCGATTTTGCCGGAGATGGTGTTGTCCTTGATCCGCAGCAACATGCCGCCCAACTGTTCTGCCGACACCGGTGCTTCGTCGATTTCCAGGCCCTGTTTGTTCAACAGGCTGCCCAGCTCAACCATCACCCAGTTGGCCGCCAGTTTGGCGTCGCCGGCAATGCTCACGACTTTTTCGAAGTAGTTGGCTTGCTCGCGGCTCGACGCCAGCACGCTTGCGTCATACACCGAAAGCCCGAACTGCGCCTGGAAACGCTCGCGTTTCTGCGGTGGCAGTTCCGGCAGCGTGGCGCGCACGTCAGCCAGGAACGAGTCCTCGATGACCACCGGCAACAGGTCCGGATCGGGGAAGTAACGGTAGTCGTTGGCTTCCTCCTTGCTGCGCATGGCGCGGGTTTCGTCTTTGTTCGGGTCGTACAGGCGGGTCTGCTGGATCACCTTGCCGCCGTCTTCGATCAGCTCGATCTGGCGACGTACTTCGGTGTTGATCGCCTTCTCGATGAAACGGAACGAGTTGACGTTCTTGATCTCGCAGCGGGTGCCGTACTCGGCCTGGCCCTTTGGCCGCACCGACACGTTGCAGTCGCAACGCAGGGAGCCTTCGGCCATGTTGCCGTCGCAGATCCCGAGGTAACGCACCAGCGCGTGGATCGTCTTGACGTAGGCCACGGCTTCCTTGGCGCTGCGCATGTCCGGCTCGGAAACGATCTCCAGCAACGGGGTGCCGGCGCGGTTCAGGTCGATGCCGGTGGCGCCGTTGAATTCTTCATGCAGGCTCTTGCCGGCATCTTCTTCCAGGTGCGCACGGGTCACGCCGACACGTTTGATGGTGCCGTCTTCCAGCGGGATGTCCAGGTAGCCCTTGCCGACGATCGGCAATTCCATCTGGCTGATCTGGTAGCCCTTGGGCAGGTCCGGGTAGAAGTAGTTCTTGCGGGCGAACACGTTGTGCTGGCCGATCTCGGCATCGATGGCGAGGCCGAACATCACCGCCATGCGCACCGCTTCCTGGTTCAGCACCGGCAGCACGCCGGGCATGCCCAGGTCTACCAGGCTGGCCTGGGTGTTGGGTTCTGCGCCGAACGTGGTGGCGCTACCGGAGAAAATCTTCGATTGGGTGGCGAGCTGGGTATGAATCTCCAGCCCGATCACGACTTCCCATTGCATAGTGTTCTCCTCAGAAGCCGGTAGGGGTGCGAGTGTGCCAGTCAGTGTTCAACTGGTACTGGTGCGCCACATTGAGCAGGCGGCCTTCCTGGAAATACGGGGCGAGCAGTTGCACGCCCACCGGCAAGCCATCGACGAAACCTGCAGGCATGGACAAGCCCGGCAGACCGGCGAGGTTGGCGGTGATGGTGTACAGGTCTTCCAGGTACTCGGCGATCGGGTCGCCGGTCTTGGCGCCGATCTTCCAGGCCGGGTTCGGCGTGGTTGGGCCGAGGATCACGTCGACTTCATTAAAGGCAGCCATGAAGTCGTTCTTGATCAGGCGACGGATCTTTTGCGCCTTGAGGTAGTACGCGTCGTAGTAGCCGGCCGACAGGGCGTAGGCACCGACCATGATCCGGCGTTGTACTTCCGCGCCGAAACCTTCGCCACGGGAGCGCTTGTACAGGTCGGTGAGGTCTTTCGGGTTTTCGCAGCGGTAGCCGAAGCGCACGCCGTCGAACCGCGATAGGTTGGAGGACGCTTCTGCCGGCGCGATCACGTAGTAGGCCGGAATCGCGTGCTGGTTGTTCGGCAGGCTGATTTCCTTGATCACGGCGCCGAGCTTTTCCAGCTCCTTGACGCTGTTGTGCACCAGTTCGGCGATGCGCGGGTCGAGGCCGGCGCTGAAATACTCTTTCGGCACGCCGATGCGCAGGCCTTTGATCGAGGTATTCAGGCTGGCGCTGTAGTCCGGCACGGGTTCATCAATGCTGGTGGAGTCCTGCGGATCGAAGCCTGCCATGCCTTGTAACAAAATTGCGCAGTCTTCAGCGGTGCGTGCCAGGGGGCCGCCCTGGTCGAGACTGGAGGCGTAGGCAATCATGCCCCAGCGGGAAACGCGACCGTAGGTCGGTTTCAGGCCGGTGAGGTTGGTGAAAGCGGCCGGTTGGCGGATCGAGCCGCCAGTGTCGGTGGCCGTGGCGGCAGGTAACAGACGAGCGGCAACCGCGGCCGCCGAACCACCGGACGAACCGCCGGGCACGTGCTCAAGGTTCCACGGGTTTTTCACCGCGCCGTAGTGGCTCGACTCGTTGGCCGAGCCCATGGCGAATTCGTCCATGTTGGTCTTGCCCAGGGTCACGGCCCCGGCAGCGGCCAGCTTGGCGACCACAGTGGCGTCGTAGGGCGCCTTGAAATTGTCGAGCATCTTCGAGCCGCAGCTGGTGCGAATGCCCTGGGTGCAGAACAGGTCCTTGTGGGCAATCGGCGCACCCAACAGGGCGCCGTTCTCACCGTTGGCGCGACGTGTGTCGGCGGCCTTGGCCTGGCTCAGGGCCAGCTCTTCGGTGATGCTGATGAAGCTGTTGACCTTAGGGTCCAGCTCGGCGATACGCGCCAGCAGGGTCGTGGTCAGCTCTTCGGAAGAAAACTTTTTGTCGGCGAGACCGCGGGCGATCTCGGCCAGAGTCAATTGATGCATTGCAGGCTCTTTCCCTTTAGTCGATGACTTTCGGAACCAGGTACAGGCCGTTTTCGACCGCTGGCGCGATGGACTGGTAAGCCTCGCGATTATTGCGCTCGGTCACGACGTCGGCGCGCAGGCGCTGGCTGGCTTCCAGCGGGTGAGCCAGGGGCTCGATGCCGTCGGTATTCACGGCTTGCATTTGGTCGACCAGCCCGAGAATGCTGTTCAGGGCTGCGGTGGTCTGTGGAAGATCGGCTTCATTGAGGCCCAGGCAGGCCAAATGAGCGATTTTTTCCACGTCGGAGCGTTCAAGCGCCATGGGATTCTCCAGTGGAAAACAGAACGGAAGCTATCCGTGTGTTAGATTGTAGGAACACTACCGCATTTCTACGGTCATATGGCCGCGATTGTGGGGGTTGGTGCACAGAAAGTCGGCCAATTTAGCACATTGGCGCCTTGCCCAAAATCCCTGTCGTTGTTAGAGTTTGCCGCACTTTTTTACCCACGCGTTGCCTAGGGTCCCTTTCCCATGTTCAAGAAACTGCGTGGCATGTTTTCCAGCGATCTTTCCATCGACCTGGGCACTGCCAACACCCTTATTTACGTGCGCGAGCGCGGTATCGTCCTGAATGAGCCATCGGTTGTGGCCATTCGGACCCATGGTAATCAGAAAAGTGTCGTTGCCGTTGGCACCGAGGCCAAGCGCATGTTGGGCCGAACACCGGGCAACATTGCTGCCATTCGTCCGATGAAGGATGGCGTGATTGCTGACTTCAGTGTCTGCGAAAAGATGCTGCAGTACTTCATCAACAAGGTTCACGAAAACAGTTTCCTGCAGCCCAGCCCTCGTGTGCTGATCTGCGTTCCGTGCAAGTCCACCCAGGTGGAACGTCGTGCCATCCGTGAGTCGGCCCTTGGTGCCGGTGCCCGTGAAGTGTTCCTGATTGAAGAGCCAATGGCCGCTGCGATCGGTGCCGGCCTGCCGGTTGAAGAAGCGCGCGGTTCGATGGTGGTGGATATCGGTGGTGGTACCACTGAAATCGCCCTGATCTCCCTCAATGGTGTGGTGTATGCCGAATCCGTACGGGTTGGCGGCGACCGCTTCGACGAAGCGATCATCACCTACGTGCGTCGCAACTACGGCAGCCTGATCGGCGAATCCACCGCCGAGCGCATCAAGCAGGAAATCGGTACCGCTTACCCGGGCGGCGAAGTTCGCGAAGTCGATGTTCGCGGTCGCAACCTGGCCGAAGGCGTTCCACGTGCCTTCACCCTGAACTCCAATGAAGTGCTGGAAGCTCTGCAAGAGTCCCTGGCCACCATCGTTCAGGCGGTGAAGAGCGCCCTGGAACAATCGCCTCCGGAACTGGCTTCCGATATCGCCGAGCGTGGCCTGGTACTGACCGGTGGTGGCGCCTTGCTGCGCGACCTCGACAAGTTGCTGGCCCAGGAAACCGGTTTGCCAGTGATCGTCGCTGAAGACCCGTTGACCTGCGTCGCCCGTGGCGGTGGCCGTGCACTGGAAATGATGGATAAACACACCATGGACCTGCTCTCCAGCGAATAAGAATTTGCTGGTTTGCCCATGTTTCGCTCACAGGCAGCACTTTGCAGTGCTGCCTGTTGGCGTTTATCTTCTTCAATCTGCATCCAGGCCGGTTTGATGCCGTATGAATAAAGAAAACATTTGCCTGGGAGGAGCGGCTTATTAAACCGCTTTTTTCCAAAGGCCCCTCATTGGGCGTGCGCCTGTTGGTGCTGGTCGTGCTATCGGTTGCGCTGATGGTGGTCGATGCCCGCTTCACACTGCTCAAGCCAGTGCGTAGCCAGATGTCGCTGGTCCTGATGCAGACGTACTGGATCACTGACCTGCCGCAGCGTCTCTATCAGGGTGTCGCCAGTCAATTTGGCAGCCGCACCGAACTGGTGGCGGAGAACGAAAAACTCAAGACTGAAAACCTGCTGCTGCAGGGGCGCATGCAAAAGCTGGCGGCCCTCACCGAGCAGAACGTTCGGCTGCGCGAGTTGCTCAATTCCTCTGCGCTGGTCAATGAGAAGGTCGAAGTGGCCGAGTTGATCGGTATGGATCCGAACCCCTTCACCCATCGCATCATCATCAACAAGGGTGAGCGCGACGGCGTAGTCCTTGGCCAACCGGTGCTCGATGCCCGTGGCTTGATGGGCCAGGTGGTGGAGTTGATGCCTTATACCTCTCGCGTCCTGTTGCTGACCGACACCACCCACAGCATCCCGGTGCAAGTCAACCGCAACGGCCTGCGGGCGATTGCCAGCGGTACCGGTAACCCGGAACGCCTGGAGTTGCGTCACGTCGCAGACACCGCCGACATCAAGGAAGGCGACCTGCTGGTCAGCTCCGGCCTGGGTCAGCGGTTCCCGGCAGGCTACCCGGTCGCGACGGTCAAGGAAGTGATCCACGATTCCGGCCAGCCGTTCGCCATTGTGCGTGCCGTGCCGACCGCCGCATTGAACCGCAGCCGTTACCTGTTGCTGGTGTTCAGTGACAACCGCACCCCGGAAGAGCGTGCCAACGAAGCCGCCCAGGCCCAGGAAGCGGAAGACAAGCAAAACGGCACCGCGCCAATCATTCCGGCCACCGTGCCAAAACCGGCGGCACCTGCTGCCCCGGCAGCCGCTCCGGCAACGCCAGCCGCGCCGGTTGCGACACCGGTCAAGCCTGTGGCCCATAGCGCGCGTCCGGCCAAGCCTGCGGCTGCAACACCTGCCGCTGCCAAACCGCCCGCCGCCGCCAAACCACCGGCCGCGGCCCCGGCAACCACTCGGCAGAGGGAAGAATAATGGCCGGTACTCATTCGCGTAACGGCTGGATCGTCTGGCTGACCTTTGCCATCGGCTTGCTGCTCAGCGTTTCGCCGCTGCCGCAATTCATGGAGATCCTGCGCCCGCTGTGGCTCGCCTTGCTGCTGGCGTTCTGGGCCCTGGCGCTGCCGCACAAGGTCGGGATGGTCACGGCCATGTGCCTGGGGCTGATGGAGGATGTGCTCTACGGCACCCTGCTCGGGCAGAACGCGTTGATCCTGACCCTGATTACCTTCCTGGTGCTGTCATTGCAGCAGCGCCTGCGGATGTTCCCGATGTGGCAACAGTGCCTGGTGATCCTGGTGATCTTCGGCCTGGCGCAGTTGGTACAGCTGTGGCTCAGCGCCTTGACCGGCAACCGCCAACCGACCCTGGCGCTGGTGTTGCCCGCGCTGGTCAGCGCGCTGTTGTGGCCCTGGGTCAGTTTTGGCCTGCGTGGATTGCGTCGTCGCTATAAAATCAATTGAATGGATCGCGAGGCTCTGCCTGGTTATCGAACCCTACAGGGAGAGTCTGCATGAATTCGCTTTATCTGGCCTCGGGCTCCCCGAGGCGGCGTGAGCTGCTGACACAGATCGGCGTGCCGTTCACCGTCGTCAGCGCCGCCATTGATGAAACTCCCCTTACAAATGAATCGCCCGCGTCCTACGTAGAACGCCTGGCGCGCGGCAAGGCTGCGGCCGGTCGAGCGACCTTGGCCGATGCCACCGGCGCCTGTGTGCTGGGCGCGGACACAGCCGTGATCCTCGACGGCCGGATCCTCGGTAAACCCGTGGATCAAGCCGATGCCCTGGCCATGTTGCTGGCCCTTTCCGAGCGTGAACACGAAGTGTTGACGGCCATTGCGCTGATTGACGGCCAGCGTTGCGAAACGCAGCTGGTCAGCAGTCGTGTGCGCTTTCGCAGGATTTCAGCGGACGAAGCCACCACTTATTGGCACAGCGGCGAGCCCCAGGACAAAGCGGGCGGCTATGCTATCCAAGGCTTGGCGGCGGTGTTCGTCGCCGGACTCAATGGCAGCTACTCTGCCGTCGTTGGCCTGCCGGTCTGCGAAACCGCAGAACTGCTGGGCCAATTCGGCATACCCTGTTGGCAAAACCTTACCGTGCGCTAAACGCCGTATTCCAGCGCCAAGCCTTAAGCGATCGGTCACTATTGTGAAAACGCCTGAACGAGACCCAGCCATGAGTGAAGAGATTCTGATCAATATCACGCCGATGGAATCGCGCGTGGCGGTGGTAGAGAACGGTGTTCTGCAAGAAGTGCACGTCGAGCGCACCCAAAAGCGCGGGATCGTCGGCAATATTTATAAAGGCAAGGTGGTGCGTGTGTTACCGGGGATGCAAGCTGCGTTCGTCGACATCGGCCTGGACCGCGCTGCGTTTATCCATGCTTCGGAAATCTCCCTGCGCGAAGGCCCGGCGGTCGAAAGCATCAGCGCCCTGGTGCACGAAGGGCAGAGCCTGGTGGTGCAAGTCACCAAGGATCCGATTGGCTCAAAGGGCGCACGGCTGACCACGCAACTGTCGATTCCTTCGCGCTACCTGGTGTACATGCCGCGCACGGCCCACGTCGGTATTTCCCTGAAAATCGAAGACGAAGCCGAGCGCGAGCGCCTGAAAAAGGTGGTCAGTGACTGCGTGGCGCTGGAAGGCATCAAGGAGGCCGGCGGCTTTATCCTGCGTACTGCCGCAGAAGGTGCCGGTGCCGATGAAATCCTCATGGACATCCGCTACCTGCGTCGCCTGTGGGACCAGATCGGCGCGCAGATCAAGACGATCGGCGCCCCGAGCGTGATCTACGAAGACCTCGGCCTGGCCCTGCGCACCTTGCGCGACCTGGTCAGCCCGAAGATCGAGAAAATTCGCATCGACTCGCGGGAAACCTTCCAGCGCACTACGCAATTTGTTGCCGAGCTGATGCCGGAAATCGCCGATCGCCTGGAGCATTACCCGGGCGAGCGGCCGATTTTCGACCTGTATGGGGTCGAAGACGAAATCCAGAAAGCCCTTGAGCGCAAAGTGCCGCTCAAGTCCGGCGGTTACCTGGTGGTGGACCCGGCGGAAGCCATGAGCACTATCGACGTGAATACCGGTGCCTTTGTGGGCCATCGCAATCTCGAAGAAACCATCTTCAAGACCAACCTCGAAGCGGCCACCGCGATCGCCCGCCAGCTGCGCCTGCGCAACCTGGGCGGGATCATCATCATCGACTTCATCGACATGGAAGACGAAGAGCACCAGCGCCAGGTGCTGCGTACCCTGGAGAAGCAACTGGAGCGCGATCACGCCAAGACCAACATCATCGGCATCACCGAGCTGGGCCTGGTGCAGATGACCCGCAAGCGCACCCGCGAAAGCCTGGAGCAAGTGCTGTGCGAGCCGTGCAGCAGTTGCCAGGGGCGCGGTAAGTTGAAGACCCCGGAAACGGTTTGCTACGAGATTTTCCGGGAAATCTTACGGGAGGCACGCGCCTACCAGGCCGAGGGCTATAGAGTCCTGGCTAACCAGAAGGTGGTCGACCGTTTGCTGGATGAAGAATCCGGCAACGTAGCCGAGCTGGAGGGTTTTATCGGGCGCACCATTCGCTTCCAGGTCGAAACCATGTATTCCCAGGAACAATATGACGTGGTGCTGCTCTGATTCGCGTTAGTTCTTATCAACGAGACGGGCAGGCCTTGATCTGCCGTCCGACTATTGCCTTTGAGGGTCGCCTGACATGGAGCGTCTGATACGCTTTTTTGCCGCATTGACCCGCTGGGGCCTCGGCCTGTGCGCCTTGCTGCTGGTATTGGCGGCGGTGTACGTGAGCCTGGGCCGTGAATTGACGCCGTTGGTGGCGGAATACCGTGGCGAAATCGAGGCCAAGGCGCGTACTGCGCTGGATATGCCCGTGAACATCGGCAGCCTGGAAGGGCGCTGGAGTGGCTTCGCGCCGGTATTGTTGGCTCACGACGTGATGGTCGGCGAGGGCAGCAGCGCCCTGCGCCTGGACCAGGTGCAAGTGGTGCCGGATATCTGGGCCAGCCTGCTGGCGCGTGAAGTGCGCATTGCCCACCTGGAAGTCAGCGGCCTGCAAGTCAGCCTGAAGGAAGACCAGGACGGCCACTGGGCGCTGCAAGGCCTGCCGGTGCAGGATGACCAGCCGCTGGATCCCGAACAACTGCTGACGCGCATGCAAATGGTCGGGCAGGTTTCATTGCTCGACAGCCAGGTGACGCTGCAGCCGTTCGACCAGGCTCCGCTGACCTTGACCTATGTCGGCGTGAGCCTGCAGACCGGCGCCAACCGCCAGCGCCTGGACGCGCGCCTGACCCTGCCCGACGGCCAGCCCCTGGCGTTGAACCTGCGCACCCGAATCCGCGCCAGCCAGTGGAAAGACGGCGAAGCCGAGGCTTACCTGAGCTTGCCCCAGAGTGACTGGGCAAAATGGATCCCGGCAAAACTGACCCAGCAATGGAAACTTACCGAACTCAAGGCTGGCGGCGAATTCTGGCTGACCTGGGCCAAGGGCACCGTGCAAAGCGCCGCCGTGCGCCTCAACGCCCCGCA
Source organism: Pseudomonas sp. G5001 (assembly GCF_013385475.1). Taxonomy (NCBI): domain Bacteria; kingdom Pseudomonadati; phylum Pseudomonadota; class Gammaproteobacteria; order Pseudomonadales; family Pseudomonadaceae; genus Pseudomonas; species Pseudomonas sp. G5001. The sequence continues at coordinate 244,284 of NZ_JACAPZ010000011.1, read as the reverse complement.
GCTCAAGGGCAGCTATGCCGATCGCAAGCCGACTCATATTGAGAACCTGGCCCTCACTGCGTACCTGCAACGCAGTGACAGCGGCCTCAAGGTGCTGTTTGACTCGCTCGCAATGAACCTCGGCGACACCCGCTGGGAATCGCGCCTGCAACTGCAGCAAACCCTGGCCACCGACAAGGCCCAGGAAGTCTGGAACCTGCAGGCCGATCGCCTCGACCTGACGCCGATCACGCCATTGCTGCACGCCTTGGCACCCTTGCCGGAAGCCGTGGCCACCACCCTGGATCATCTGAAGGCCACCGGCACGCTGCGGAACGTGTTGCTGGATTATCGGCCTCAAGACACCACCGACCAGCGCGTGAGCTTCGCGGCCAACCTCGACCGTATTGGTTTCGACGCTTACTTCGGTGCGCCGGCCGCCCGCAATGTCAGCGGCAGCATCAGCGGTGACCTGGGCAAGGGTGAGCTGCGCATGGACAGCAAGGATTTCTCCTTGCACCTGTTTCCGATCTTCGCCAAGCCCTGGCAGTACATCCAGGCCAACGCCCGCCTGACGTGGAAGCTCGACAAGGAAGGCTTCACCCTGATCGCGCCGTATATCAAGGTGCTGGGCGAGGAGGGCAAGGTCGCCGCCGACTTCCTGATTCGCCTGCATTTCGACCATAGCCAGGAAGACTACATGGACCTGCGGGTCGGTATGGTCGACGGCGATGGCCGCTTCACCCCCAAATACCTGCCGGCGGTGTTGAGCCCGGCACTCGATGAGTGGCTGCGCACTGCGATTCTCAAGGGTGCAGTGGACGAGGGCTTCTTCCAGTACCAAGGCTCGCTGAACCACGACGCACTGCCTGCCTCGCGCAATATCAGCCTGTTCTTCAAGGTGCATGATGCCGAGCTGGCATTCCAGCCGGGCTGGCCGCACGTGAGCAAGGTCAAGGGTGAAGTGTTTGTCGAGGAAAGCGGCGTGCGCATCCTAGCCAGCAAGGGCCAGCTGCTCGACACCAAGGTCAATGATATCTACGTCAACATTCCCCACGCCCCCGAAGGCAAGGACAGCCACCTGCTGCTCACCGGCAACTTTGCCGGTGGCCTGGGCGATGGCCTGAAAATCCTTCAGGAAGCGCCGATCGGCACCGCCTCGACCTTCGCCGGCTGGAAAGGCGAGGGCGACCTGCAAGGCAAGCTGGACCTGGATATTCCCCTGGCCAAGGGCGCCGATCCCAAGATCGTGGTGGATTTCAAGACCGACAAGTCCCGCCTGCAACTGGCCGAGCCTACGCTGGACCTGAGCCAGCTCAAGGGTGATTTCCGCTTCGACAGCGCCAAGGGCCTGAGTGGCCAGAACATCAGCGCCCAGGCCTTCGACCGACCGATCACCGCGCAGATTTTCGCCGATGGCAAGCCAGGCGACCTCAACACCCGCGTCACCGCGAAAGGGCAGGTGACCGTCAAGCGGCTGACTGACTGGCTGAAGGTCAGCCAGCCGTTGCCGGTGTCCGGCGATATCCCCTACCAATTGCAGCTCAACCTCGATGGCGCCGACAGCCAGTTGATGGTCAGCTCCAACCTCAAGGGCGTGGCCGTGGACCTGCCGGCGCCGTTCGGTATGCCGGCGAGCCAGGGCCGCGACAGTGTGTTCCGCATGACCTTGCAGGGTAAGGAGCGCCGTTACTGGTTCGATTATGGCGAGTTGGGCAGCTTCACCTTCGCCGCCCCGGCGGACAATTTCGCCGACGGCCGGGGTGAGCTGTTCCTGGGAGATGGCGATGCGGTGTTGCCGGCCGGCAAGGGCTTGCGAATCCGCGGCGTGTTGTCGGAGCTGGATATCGACCCCTGGAAAAAGCTCGTGGACCGCTACGCCGGCAACGACCCGGGTGGCAGTGCCAAGCAGTTGTTGAGCGGGGCCGATTTCAAGGTCGGCAAGTTGACCGGTTTCGGCACCCAGTTCGACCAGGTCAGCTCGCAGCTGGACCGCAAACCCGCTGCCTGGGGCTTGCAGTTCGACAGCCAGCAGGCCAAGGGTACCGTGGGGTTGCCGGACGCCAAGGGCGCGCCGATTGCAGTCAACCTGCAATACGTGAAGCTGCCTGCGGTGGATCCGACCGTGCAGGCGGATGAAAATGCGCCGGACCCATTGGCTGATGTTGATCCCAAGGATATTCCCGCGCTGGATATCTCGATTGCCCAGTTGTTCCAGGGCCCGGACCTGGTAGGTGCCTGGTCTCTGAAAGTTCGCCCGACCACCAGGGGCATGGCGTTCAACAGCCTGAACCTGGGGCTCAAGGGCATGGTGCTCCAGGGCGCCGGCGGTTGGGAAGGTGCACCCGGTGCCAGCAGCAGTTGGTACAAGGGCCGCCTCGATGGCAAGAACATTGGCGACGTGCTCAAGGGCTGGGGATTTGCGCCGAGCGTGACCAGCGAAGATTTTCACGTGGACGTGGACGGCCGCTGGCCGGGTTCGCCGGCCTGGGTAGGTCCCAAGCGTTTCTCCGGCAGCCTGGACGCCAGTTTCCGCAAAGGCCAGTTTGTTGAAGTGGACGGCGGTGCGCAGGCCCTGCGGGTGTTTGGCTTGCTGAACTTCAACTCCATCGGTCGCCGGTTGCGCCTGGACTTCTCGGACCTGCTTGGCAAGGGCTTGAGTTATGACCGGGTCAAGGGCTTGCTGGCCGCCAGTAACGGCGTGTTTGTAACCCGTGAGCCGATCACCATGACGGGCCCGTCGAGTAATCTGGAGATCAACGGCACCCTGGACCTGGTGGCTGATCGCGTCGATGCCAAGTTGCTGGTGACGCTGCCGGTCACCAACAACCTGCCGATTGCTGCATTGATCGTCGGCGCGCCGGCCATTGGCGGGGCGCTGTTCCTGATCGACAAGCTGATTGGCGACCGTGTTTCGCGTTTCGCCAGCGTGCAGTACAAGGTAGAAGGCCCGTGGAAGGACCCGAAAATCACCTTCGACAAGCCATTTGAAAAGCCAAACTGAGTACCTGTGGAGTAGCATGGCCGCATGCCTTTTCTGGAGTGTGGGCCCATGTCCTTTGCGGTAATTCAAATGGTCAGCCAAAGCGATGTGCTGGCCAACCTGGCTCAGGCTCGGCGCCTGCTGGAGCAAGCGGCGGCGGGCGGTGCAAGGCTTGCGGTACTCCCGGAAAACTTCGCCGCCATGGGCCGTCGCGATGTGGCCGATATCGGTCGCGCCGAGGCCTTGGGCGAAGGTCCGATCCTGCCATGGTTGAAACAGACCGCCCGCGACCTCACCTTATGGATAGTGGCCGGCACTTTGCCGCTGCCCCCAAAGGACCAACCGAACGCCAAGTCCAATGCCTGCTCGCTGCTGATCGATGATCAGGGCGAAATCGTTGCCCGCTACGACAAGCTGCACCTGTTCGATGTCGATGTGGCCGATGCCCGGGGTCGTTATCGTGAATCCGATGACTATGCTCATGGTAGCCAGGTGGTCGTCGCGGATACGCCCGTCGGCCGCCTGGGGCTGACGGTGTGTTACGACTTGCGCTTCCCGGAGCTATACAGCGAATTGCGCGCTGCGGGTGCCGAGTTGATCACCGCGCCCTCGGCCTTTACAGCGGTAACCGGCGCCGCGCACTGGGATGTGCTGATCCGTGCGCGTGCCATCGAGACCCAGTGCTACCTGCTGGCGGCCGCCCAGGGTGGCGTGCATCCGGGGCCCAGGGAAACCTTCGGGCATGCAGCGATCATCGACCCATGGGGGCGCGTGCTGGCACAACAGGATCAAGGCGAGGCGGTGTTGTTGGCCGAACGCGATAGCAGCGAACAGGCGTCGATACGGACGCGCATGCCGGTGGCGGGCCACCGGCGCTTTTTCTCGCAGGGCGCACAGCGACCTGCTTCAGAACGATGAATTTAAGGCCAAACCTATGAGCGAGTTGTTGTCCTCAGTCAGTGAACACCTCCTGGCGCCTGGTGGCGTGACCATCGAAAGCTTGCAAACGGTCCTCGGCGATCTGGCCGGGCCAGGCATCGACGCGGCCGACCTGTATTTCCAGGGGCAGATTTCCGAGTCCTGGGCTCTGGAAGACGGGATCGTCAAGGAAGGCAGCTTCAACCTCGACCAAGGCGTGGGTGTGCGTGCGCAGTCCGGTGAAAAAACCGGCTTTGCCTACAGCAACGCCATCACCCTGGAAGCCCTGGGGCTGGCGGCTCGCGCAGCGCGTTCGATCTCCCGTGCCGGGCAAAACGGCACGGTGCAGGCGTTCAGCACCCAGGACGTGGCCCAGCTGTATGCCCCGGATAACCCATTGGAAGTGATCAGCCGCGCCGAAAAGGTCGAGCTGCTCAAGCGTGTGGACGCGGCGACCCGCGCCCTGGATCCGCGTATCCAGCAAGTCACCGTAAGCATGGCCGGGGTGTGGGAACGCATCCTCGTGGCCTCCACCGATGGCGGCCTGGCGGCGGATGTGCGGCCGCTGGTGCGCTTCAATGTCAGCGTGATCGTTGAACAGAATGGCCGTCGCGAGCGCGGTGGCCATGGCGGCGGTGGGCGTACCGACTACCGTTATTTCCTCACCGAAGACCGCGCCATGGGGTATGCCCGTGAAGCGTTGCGCCAGGCCCTGGTCAATCTGGAAGCAATTCCGGCCCCGGCGGGTACGTTGCCGGTGGTATTGGGCTCTGGCTGGTCCGGCGTGCTGCTGCATGAAGCGGTGGGCCACGGCCTGGAAGGTGATTTCAACCGCAAGGGCAGTTCCGCCTACAGCGGGCGCATGGGCGAGATGGTTGCGTCCAAGCTCTGCACCATCGTCGATGACGGTACCCTGGCCGGGCGTCGCGGTTCGTTGAGCGTCGATGACGAAGGCACCCCGACCGAGTGCACCACGCTGATCGAAAACGGTGTGCTCAAGGGCTACATGCAAGACAAGCTCAACGCGCGCCTGATGGGCGTGGCCCGCACCGGTAACGGTCGTCGCGAGTCCTACGCGCACCTGCCGATGCCGCGCATGACCAACACCTACATGCTCGGCGGCGAAAGCGATCCGGCCGAAATCATCGCCTCGGTGAAACGCGGCATCTACTGCGCCAACCTCGGTGGTGGGCAGGTGGATATCACCAGCGGCAAGTTCGTGTTCTCCACCAGCGAGGCGTATTTGATCGAAGACGGCAAGATCACCGCGCCGGTCAAGGGTGCAACGTTGATTGGCAACGGCCCGGAAGCCATGAGCAAGGTGTCGATGGTCGGTAACGACCTGTCGCTGGACAGCGGTGTGGGGACGTGCGGCAAGGATGGTCAGTCGGTGCCGGTGGGTGTCGGCCAGCCAACCTTGAAAATCGATGCGATCACCGTGGGTGGCACGGGGTCGTAAGAGCGGGAGCTTCGGGTGGCGAAGGCCGCCACCCGGGGAAGAGGGTCAGCGCAGGCCGCGTTGACTATCGTCCAGCTCACGGATGTATTTGAAGATTTTTCGGCTGGAGGCCGGTGGCTTGCTTTGCGCCAGTTCGTGCTGGGCCTGACGGATCAGGGAGCGCAATTGTTGGCGATCGGCATCCGGGTACTCGATGACGAACTTCTCCAGTACCGCGTCATCGCCAGCGATCAGGCGATCACGCCAGCGTTCCAGGTTATGGAAGCGCTCGTTGTACTGGCGAGTGGAGGCATCGAGTTGATCGAGCAACGTCAGAATGGCGTCAGTGTCCTGGTCGCGCATCAGTTTGCCGATGAACATGAGGTGCCGTTTACGCGCGATATTCGCGGTGTGCTTGGGCGCATCGTTCAGAGCCCGGCGCAGGGCGTCGGTCAATGGCAGTTTTGCACACAAGTCAGGCTTGAGTGTTGTAAGGCGCTCGCCGAGGTCAACCAGAGCATGCAGCTCGCGTTTGACCTGAGATTTGCTTTTCTCCCCATCGAGGGAGTCGTCGTAAGAATCAACCATGGTGGCAGTCCGCAAAGAAACGCCGCCATGATAACCAGTCGGGGGCCGCTTGTCCGGCCCGGTCGCTAGAAGGCCTTAACCGAAAGCAGAATTTGAGTGGAGAAAACCATGAGTGCAGCCCAAAGCGTCGGTCCGCAAGCGTTACCGGCACTGCAGGAACAAGTCGAGCAGATCATTGCCGAGGCCAAGCGCCAGGGGGCCAGTGCCTGTGAAGTGGCGGTGTCCCTGGAGCAGGGGTTGTCGACATCGGTGCGCCAGCGGGAAGTGGAAACCGTCGAATTCAACCGCGACCAGGGGTTTGGCATCACCTTGTACGTGGGCCAGCGCAAGGGCTCGGCCAGCACTTCTGCCAGCGGCCCGGAAGCGATTCGCGAAACCGTTGCTGCAGCGCTGGCGATTGCCAAGCACACCTCCGAAGATGAAAGCTCCGGCCTGGCTGATGCAGCCCTGATGGCTCGGGACTTGAAGGATTTTGACCTGTTCCATGCCTGGGACATCACCCCGGAACAGGCTATTGAACAGGCACTGACCTGTGAAGCGGCGGCATTCGATGCCGACAGCCGGATCAAGAACGCCGATGGCACCACCTTGAGTACTCATCAGGGTTGCCGCGTATACGGCAACAGCCACGGTTTTATCGGCGGTTATGCCTCGACGCGTCACAGCCTGAGCTGCGTGATGATCGCCGAAGCCAACGGCCAGATGCAGCGTGATTACTGGTACGACGTGAACCGCCAGGGCGAATTGCTGATGGACCCGGTACTCATCGGCCAGCGTGCCGCGCAGCGTGCTGCCAGCCGCCTGGGCGCGCGCCCGGTGCCGACCTGTGAAGTGCCGGTGTTGTTCTCGGCGGAACTGGCCGGTGGTTTGTTCGGCAGTTTCCTTGGGGCGATTTCCGGCGGCAACCTGTACCGCAAGTCGTCGTTCCTGGAAGGCGCGATTGGCCAGAAGCTGTTCCCGGAATGGCTGACCATCGATGAGCGCCCGCACCTGATGCGCGCCATGGGCAGTTCGTCGTTTGACGGTGATGGCCTGGCCACCTATGCCAAGCCGTTCGTCGAGAACGGTGAGCTGGTGTCCTATGTGCTGGGCACCTACGCCGGTCGCAAACTCGGCCTGCCAAGCACCGCCAACTCCGGTGGCGTACACAACCTGTTCATCACCCATGGCGATGAAGACCAGGCGGCGCTGTTGCGGCGCATGGGCCGTGGCTTGCTGGTCACCGAGTTGATGGGCCATGGCCTGAATATGGTCACGGGTGATTACTCCCGTGGTGCGGCGGGTTTCTGGGTGGAAAACGGCGAAATCCAGTTCGCCGTGCAGGAAGTGACCATCGCGGGCAACATGCGTGACATGTTCAAGCAGATTGTCGCGGTGGGTAATGACCTGGAACTGCGCAGCAACATCCGCACCGGTTCGGTGTTGATCGAAAAGATGACCGTCGCCGGCAGCTAATCCGCCGACAGACGCCATAAAGAAGGCGCGCCACCCATTGGGTGGCGCGCCTTTTTTTGTGCCTGGAATTCCGAGTGATTCCCTCAGGCTCTTGTTTTGATTCTCAATATCATTTAATAATAAATATCATTACCGAATGAGTGTGGATCATGAGTTCTGTCCTGCATGAGGATCCCTACCTGGAAAGCTGGCGTTGGATGAGTCGTCAGATTCGTTGCGGCCTTGCTCCCGACGAGCCCCGCCTGATCGAACATTATCTGGCCGAAGGCCGGTACCTCGCCTGTTGCACTGCGACCCACCCGTGGACCATCGGCGAAACCTCATTCCGCCTGCTGCTGGACACCGCCTCCGATATCGCCTTGCCCTGGCACTGGCGGTCCATGTGCCTGGACCAGGCCTGGCGCCCGTTGCGCGACCTAGAAAAACTTTCCCACTGTGCCTGCCGCCTCAAGCGCTGGCAGACCTTTGCCTGGCAATTGGCGACCTGCGAATTGCTGCCATCGATTTCTCACTCTGACCTGGTGCAAGGATCTTCCGATGAGTAACACCCGTATCGAACGCGACAGCATGGGCGAACTGCAAGTGCCGGCCGAGGCCCTGTATGGCGCACAAACCCAGCGTGCGGTGAACAACTTTCCCATCAGCCACCAGCGCATGCCGGCGCAGTTCATTCGTGCGTTGATCCTGGCCAAGGCTGCCGCCGCTAAAGCCAACGTCGAGCTGAAACAACTGAGCGAAGCCCAGGGCAAGGCCATCGTTGATTCCGCCCAAGGCTTGCTGGAAGGCGATTTCATGCAGCATTTCCCGGTGGATATCTTCCAGACCGGTTCCGGCACCAGCTCCAACATGAACGCCAACGAAGTGATTGCGACCCTCGCCAGCCGCTTGCTGGGCGAGCCGGTCAACCCTAACGATCACGTCAACTGCGGCCAGAGCAGCAATGACATCATCCCGACCACCATTCACGTCAGTGCGGCGCTGGTGCTGCATGAGCAAACCCTGCCGGCGCTGCTGCACCTGGTCCAGGTGATCGAGCACAAGGCCGAGGAGGTGCACCGTTTCGTCAAGACCGGTCGGACGCATCTGATGGACGCCATGCCGGTGCGCATGAGCCAGGTGCTCAATGGCTGGGCGCAGCAGCTCAAGGCCAATATCGGCCATCTGCAAGACCTGCTGCCGAGCTTGCAGGCGCTGGCCCAGGGTGGCACTGCAGTCGGCACCGGGATCAATGCGCATCCGGAGTTTGCAGCGCGCTTCAGCCAGCAACTGAGCAGCCTGACCCACGTCCAGTTCACCCCAGGCAAGAACCTGTTCGCGCTGATCGGCTCCCAGGACACGGCCGTCGCGGTCTCCGGGCAGCTCAAGACCACCGCCGTGTCCCTGATGAAAATCGCCAACGACCTGCGCTGGATGAACTCCGGCCCATTGGCGGGCCTTGGTGAAATCGAGCTGGAAGGCCTGCAGCCGGGCTCTTCGATCATGCCCGGCAAGGTCAACCCGGTGATCCCGGAAGCCACCGCCATGGTTGCCGCACAAGTCATCGGCAACGACACGGTGATTACCATCGCCGGCCAGTCCGGCAACTTCGAACTCAACGTGATGCTGCCGATCATTGCCCAGAACCTGCTCGGCAGCCTGGAGTTGCTGGCCAACTCCAGCCGACTGCTGGCCGACAAGGCCATCGCCAGCTTCAAGGTCAACGAAGCCAAGCTCAAGGAAGCGCTGTCGCGCAATCCGATCCTGGTGACCGCACTCAACCCGATCATCGGTTACCAAAAGGCCGCCGAAATCGCCAAGAAGGCCTATCAACAAGGCCGTCCGGTGATTGATGTGGCGCTCGAACATACCGACTTGCCCCGCAGCCAACTGGAAATCCTGCTGGATCCGGAAAAGCTCACGGCTGGCGGCGTGTAATCACCGACCCTGCTTTGGAGGCTCACCATGGAGCACTGGAAACGCACGATCGAACGGGCCAATCGCTGCTTTATGGCGGGCGAGCTGGTAGATGCCCGCGAGGCCTACCTGCAAGCCCTGGCCCTGGCTCAAGTGTTGTTTGAGCGCTGGGCGGATGCCGACGAAGCGGTGGCGGCTTGCGTCATTTCCCATCACAACCTGGCCGACCTGCACTTGCGCCTGAACCAGCCGGAAGAAAGCGCGGAATACCTCTGCGCCATTCACCAGCGCCTGTTGCAGACCATGCAAGACACCCGTCTTAACCCGCTATTGCGGGAAGCGGCCCTGCGTCAGAGCAGCAAGACCTACGTCGAACTGCTGAATTTCATCAGCGATCACGGTGAGTACCCACGTACCCACCGCCTGCTGGGCAGCAACGTGGCGCCATCGGATGCGTCGACCCGCAACAGCCCTTTTTATGGAGCTCATTGATATGTCCTACACCTTGCCGGCCTTGCCTTACGCCTACGATGCCCTTGAACCGCATATCGACGCGCAAACCATGGAGATCCACTACACCAAGCACCACCAGACCTACATCAACAACCTCAACGCAGCCGTCGAAGGCACCGAGTTTGCCGCTTGGCCGGTGGAGAAACTGGTGTCCAGCGTCCAGCAACTGCCGGAAAAGCTGCGGGCGGCGGTGATCAACCAGGGCGGCGGCCACGCCAACCACTCATTGTTCTGGGCTGTCATGTCGCCCAAGGGCGGCGGCAAGCCAGGCGGCGCGCTGGGTAACGCCATCGACGAGCAGTTGGGCGGTTTCGACGCCTTCAAAGAGGCCTTCACCAAAGCTGCCTTGACCCGTTTCGGCAGCGGCTGGGCGTGGTTGAGCGTGACGCCGCAAAAGACCCTGGTGGTGGAAAGCAGCGGCAACCAGGACAGCCCGTTGATGAACGGCAATACGCCAATCCTCGGTCTGGACGTCTGGGAACACGCTTATTACCTGCTGTACCAGAACCGTCGTCCGGAATACATCAATGCGTTCTACAGCGTCATCAACTGGCCGGAAGTTGCCGGCCGCTACCAGGCTGCGCTGGGCTGAAACTCCTCTATAACAAGATCTAAGGCCGACTATGGGCACTGAAACACTGGCGATCAGCAGCGTGCGAATGTTTCGTTATGCGTTTGGCTCGCTGCTGCTATTGGCAGGAACTGCATTGCTGGTGGCCCAAGGGCTGGCCTGGCTTGACCTGGAACCGCGCATCCTGCGTGCCTTGCAGGGCGGGGCCATCTGCGCGCTCGGCACCGCCCTGGGTGCCGTGCCGGTACTGGTGATCCGCCGGATGCCATTGGCGGTGAGCGACACGCTGCTCGGCTTCGGTGCCGGGGTGATGTTGGCCGCTACGGCGTTTTCGCTGATCGTGCCGGGTATTGCGGCTGCTCAAAGCCTGGGGCTGACGCCATGGGCCGCCAGTGGATTGATCAGTTTCGGCATCATGCTGGGCGCGTTCGGGCTGTATCTGGTGGATCGCAAGGTCTCCGGCGCCACCCCGGAAATGCTCGTGGGCAGTCCGGATCATCCGGTGATACCGCCGCGTATCTGGCTGTTTGTGTTCGCCATCATTGCCCACAACATTCCCGAAGGCATGGCCGTGGGTGTCTCGGCAGGCGGCGGCATGCCGGATGCCGACAGCCTCGCCATGGGTATTGCCTTGCAGGATGTGCCGGAGGGACTGGTGATTGCGTTGGTGCTGGCCGGGGCAGGGATGTCGCGGGTCAAGGCGTTCCTGATCGGCGCGGCGTCAGGGCTGGTGGAGCCGGTGTTTGCGGTGCTGTGTGCCTGGCTGGTGAGCCTGGCTCAGGTGCTGTTGCCGCTGGGGCTGGCGCTGGCGGCCGGGGCCATGCTGCTGGTGGTGACTCACGAAGTCATTCCCGAGTCGCGGCGCAATGGCCATGACAAGCTCGCCAGCCTGGGGCTGTGTATCGGGTTTTGCTTGATGATGGTTATGGATACGGCGTTGGGCTGAGGCTGTCGCGCTTCTACAAGAAGCGCTTGCGGTAGTCGCTGGGGGTAACGCCCAGGCGGCGAACGAAGGCGCGCCGGAACCCATCAACATTGGCATAGCCGACCTGATCGGCCAGGCGTTTGAGCGAGACATTCGAGCCTTCGATCAGCCGCCGTGCCTGGTCGATACGTGCCAGCTCCACGAACTCGGCAGGGGTGAATCCACCCTCGGCCTTGAATACCCGGGCAAAGTTGCGTTCGCTCATGTCAGCGCGTTGGGCCAGCAATGCCACGCTCAGGTCTGCGGCCAGGTTGTCGACGATATAGGTCTGTATCTGGCGAATGTTCGTGCGCTCTGCGGTCTGTGCCGCCAGTTGGGCGCTGAACTGTGACTGGCCGCCCGGCCGTTTGAAGTACATCACCATTTCCCTGGCCACACTGAGCGCCAAATCCCGGCCGTGGTCCTCCTCGACTAACGCGAGCGCCAGATCCATACCGGCCGTCACACCGGCGGAGGTGTACAGGTTACCGTCGCGGATAAAAATGCTGTCCGGTTCGACCACGGCATCGGGGTATTGCCTGGCCAGCAATGCACTGGAATTCCAGTGCGTGGTGACGCGTCGCCCGACCAGCAAACCAGCAGCCCCCAGCACAAAAGCGCCACTGCAAACCGAGCCTATCCGCCGCACGCGCGTGGCCTGGTAGCGTACCCAGTCCCGCAGGTGGGCGTCGTGTGCCACGTCATTCACGCTGGGGCTTCCAGCGATCAGGAGCGTATCGATAGCCCCCTTGAACGTCTCGATGGAGTCATCCGTGGCCAGGCGAAGCCCATTGGTTCCCTTGATCTGCCCGGCGACGGTACCGATGACCGAGATCCGGTATGCACGGGAATTACCCAATTGCCTGGCCGCTTCAGCGAACACATCGGCAGGGCCGACGACATCCAGCATTTGCACGCGGGGAAATGCCAGGAGGGCAATTCGCATGGTGTCGGTCTCCGTAGTGGAAATGGCTGAAATCGTCGTTAAGCGACACTATAGGACAGAGGGGAGGTAGGCGACACTGTCCGTCACGTGCTTTATCGTCAACCGGAGACCCGCATGAGCATCTGTAACGCGCCACTTCCCCCCTTCGCTGTCGAATCGAGCGAGCGGTCGGGGTCCATCAAGAATCTTCCCATCAATTTGTTTGGCGCCGTGATGGGGTTGGCCGGCCTGAGCCTGGCCTGGCAGTCCGCCAGTGAATATGTGGCTTACGCGCAAATGATCGGAGCGGTCATTGGTGGGTTTGCCATTCTGGTGTTTATCGCACTGGTGGCGGGGTATCTCACCAAGTGGGTTAAATACCCTGCGGCGGTCAAAGCCGAGTTCAATCACCCGATATCAGGAAATTTCTTTGGCACGGTGACGATCGCGTTGCTGCTGCTGTCGGCAGTCGTAGGCTCAGCTAGCACCCTGATCAGCCAGGGGCTTTGGATGTTGGGTAGCCTGCTGACCATGATCCTGGCGGCAATTGTGCTCTCGCGACTGTTGTCCGGTAATCAGGAGTCGCAATATGCGGTGCCTGCCTGGCTGATCCCGGGGGTGGCGGCGCTCGACATCGCGGTGACAGGTGCCCACATGCCCATGGCGTGGGCATACGAGTTCAATCTGTTCGCGATGGCGGTAGGGAGTGTGATTGCGCTGGTGTTCTTCACGCGAATTTTTTCACGTCTGGTTCACGAGCCGGTGATGGCCAAAGGTATGACACCTTCGCTGATGATACTTATCGCCCCCTTTGAAGTCGGCTTTCTGGCTTACACCAACTTCTTTGGCAGCGTCGACTATTTTGCCAGCGTGCTCTTCTACTTTGGCCTGTTCCTGTTTGGGGTGCTGGCATTCAAAGTATTCCGTCAGGCCGCGCCTTTTTCTCCTGCCTGGTGGGCAATCAGCTTTCCGATTGCGGCATTGAGCAACGCTGCGTTGAAATATGCCGATGCCAAAGGAAGCGTGATCCTGGAAGCGATTGCCTATCTGATCCTGGCTTTCCTGTCGATCGCCCTGGCCGTACTGACGGTCAAGACGTTGAAGATTCTGTTCAACGGCAAACTGCTGTCCAACTGACGCAGGGGAGGGGCGATTACCTACTCGCCCTCATCAAAGAAATTATTGATCAACGCTACCAGGGCATCCATCGCTTCCTGCTCTTGCTCGCCTTCGGTCTTCAAATGAATCTTCGTGCCCTTGCCCGCAGCCAGCATCATCATGGCCATGATGCTTTTGCCGTCGACCATGGATTCCGGGGTGCGCCCGGCGCGGATCTGGCAAGGGAACTGCCCGGCGACGCCGACGAACTTGGCCGAGGCCCGGGCGTGCAGGCCCAGCTTGTTGATGATTTCAATTTCCAGAGCGGGCATCGCGGGGGTGTTCCTTTCAGCTGAGGTCGCGGTGGCGAACCTGGACGTTCTTGAGGGTTTGTTGCAGCACCTTGCCCAGGCGTTCGGTCAGGTAGACGGATCGGTGGTGGCCGCCGGTGCAGCCAATGGCGATGGTGACATAAGCCCGATTGCTGGCCGCAAAACGCGGCAGCCATTTGAGCAGGTAGCTGGAGATGTCCTGGTACATTTCCTCGACATCCGGTTGCGCCGCCAGGTACTCGGCCACAGGTTGGTCCAGCCCCGACTGATCGCGCAGTTCCGGCTTCCAGTACGGGTTGGGCAGGCAGCGCACATCGAACACCAGGTCGGCATCCACCGGCATGCCGCGCTTGAAACCGAACGACTCGACAAGGAACGCCGTGCCTGGCTCCGGCTGGTTCAGCAGACGCAGCTTGATCGCATCCCGCAGTTGATACAGGTTCAGGCTGGTGGTGTTGATCTTGAGGTCGGCCAGGTCAATGATCGGCCCCAGCAGTTTGGTCTCGTCCTCGATGGCTTCGGCCAGGGAACGATGAGGGCTGCTCAACGGGTGGCGGCGACGGGTTTCGGAGAAGCGCTTGAGCAGGGTCTCTTCGTCGGCGTCCAGGTACAGCACATCGCAATGGATATGCTTGGCCCGCACTTCTTCGAGCAGTTCAGGAAAGCGTGTGAGGTGGCTGGGCAGGTTGCGGGCGTCGATCGACACGGCGACCAGCGGTTGCGCCAGCTCGGTATGAATCAGCGCGCGTTCCGCCAGTTCCGGTAGCAGGCCGGCGGGCAGGTTGTCGATGCAATAGAAGCCGTTGTCCTCAAGAACATTGAGGGCCGTGCTTTTACCTGAGCCGGAACGGCCGCTGACGATGATCAAACGCATGATTAATGCCCGTTTTGTTCATCCAGGACAACCTGGTAGAGCGCCTCATTGCTTGAGGCACTACGCAGTTTGTCGCGTACGTCCTTGCGGTCGAGCATGCTGGCGATCTGCCGAAGCAGCTCCAGGTGCGCATCGGTGGCAGCTTGCGGGACCAGCAGCACGAACAGCAGGTCGACCGGCGCGCCGTCGATGGCGTCGAAATCGATAGGGGCGTCCAGGTGCAGCAGGGCGCTGACTGGAGACTCACAGCCTTGCAGGCGGCAGTGAGGAATGGCGATGCCGTTGCCAAAGCCGGTGGAGCCGAGCTTTTCACGGGCAATCAGGGCCTCGTACACAGCTTGCGTATCCAGTTCGGGCACTTCGCGGCCGATCAGGTTGGCAATTTGTTCGAGGGCGCGCTTTTTACTGCCGCCCGGCACGTTCACGAGGGAACGGCCGGGGGTCAGGATGGTTTCAAGTCGGATCATGGGTGGGGAGTGTTAGCGGCCAGTGCCTTGAAGAAGGCTCTGCTGCTTTTCCTTATGCTTTTTAAGTTGGCGGTCAAGCTTGTCTGTGAGCAAGTCGATTGATGCATACATGTCTTCATGTTCGGCATTGGCGACCACTTCGCCACCGGGTATCTGAAGTGTCGCTTCGATTTTCTGCTGAAGCTTGTCGACCTTCATGATGACCTGCACGTTGGTGATCTTGTCGAAATGGCCCTCAAGCTTCTTCAGCTTCAGCTCGACGTATTCGCGCAATGGAGGGGTGACTTCTACATGGTGTCCACTGATGTTGACTTGCATACAGCTTCTCCTTCGTTGCCAGTGCATAAAGCGGCGGGTAGGAATACCCGCCACTGGAACGCTATGGCCCGCCCGTCACATCAAACGCTTACGCTCGCTGGAAGGCGCGATCCCTAGGGACTCGCGGTACTTGGCGACGGTTCGACGGGCGACCTGAATGCCTTGTGCCTCCAGTAAACCAGCGATCTTGCTGTCACTCAACGGCTTTTTCTGATTTTCCGCGGCAACCAGTTTTTTGATGATCGCGCGGATCGCCGTGGACGAGCATTCGCCGCCTTCGGAGGTGCTGACGTGGCTGGAGAAAAAGTATTTCAGCTCATATATACCCCGTGGGGTATGCATGAATTTTTGCGTGGTCACCCGGGAAATCGTTGACTCGTGCATGCCCACCGCCTCGGCGATGTCGTGCAGTACCAGCGGCTTCATCGCTTCATCGCCGTATTCCAGGAAGCCGCGCTGGTGCTCGACGATCTGGGTGGCGACTTTCATCAGGGTTTCGTTGCGGCTTTGCAGGCTCTTGATGAACCAGCGGGCTTCCTGCAGTTGGTTACGCATGAAGGTGTTATCGGCGCTGGTGTCGGCGCGGCGCACAAAACCTGCGTATTGCGGATTGACCCGCAGGCGCGGCACCGATTCCTGGTTCAGCTCCACCAGCCACCGCTCATTGTCCTTGCGCACAATCACGTCGGGCACGACATATTCGGCTTCGCTGGACTCGATCTGCGAGCCCGGGCGCGGGTTGAGGCTCTGCACCAGCTCGATGATCTGGCGCAGGTCATCTTCCTTGAGCTTCATGCGGCGCATCAGCTGGCTGTAGTCGCGGCTGCCCAGCAGGTCGATGTAGTCGGTGACCAGGCGCTGCGCTTCGCTCAGCCAAGGCGTCTTGGCCGGCAATTGGCGCAGTTGCAGCAGCAGGCACTCGCTGAGGTTGCGGGCGCCGATGCCGGCCGGCTCGAATTGCTGGATGCGGTGCAGGACGGCTTCGATTTCGTCCAGTTCGATGTCCAGTTCCGGGTCGAACGCCTCGAGGATCTCCTCAAGGGTCTCGTCCAGGTAGCCCTGGTTGTTGATGCAATCGATCAGGGTCACGGCGATCAGGCGATCGGTATCGGACATCGGTGCCAGGTTCAGCTGCCAGAGCAAATGGCTTTGCAGGCTCTCGCCGGCTGATGTGCGGGTGGTGAAGTCCCACTCGTCGTCATCGTTGCTGGGCAGGCTGCTGGCGCTGGTCTGGTAGACGTCTTCCCAGGCGGTATCCACGGGAAGTTCGTTGGGAATGCGTTCGTTCCATTCGCCTTCCTCAAGATTATCCACCGTGGGGGCGGTTTCCTGGTAGGAGGGTTCCTGTACGTCGGGGTTGGGCTTTTGCTCGATGTTGTCGGCCAGCGGGTCTGCATTATCGAAGTCGTCGCCTTCTTCCTGGCGTTCGAGCATCGGATTGGACTCCAGGGCCTCCTGGATTTCCTGTTGCAGGTCCAGGGTCGACAATTGGAGCAGGCGGATGGCCTGTTGCAGCTGCGGTGTCATCGTCAGCTGCTGGCCCATTCTCAGGACTAGCGATGGTTTCATGGCAGGGGCTTAACACCTTATTCGCCGGCGCAATGCGCCATCCACGACAGGGCGCGTGAGCGCCAAACATAAGCAAATTATATGCCTGATATCGGGGGCTTTGCCTAGAGCGCGGTAACAATAAAAATACTGAGGTTTTTATTGACTACCGCGCTCCATGGCGAATGGCCTGATACCACCGTGTTTACAGGCGGAACTCGTGACCCAGATACACTTCCTTGACCAGTTCGTTGGCCAGGATAGTGGCAGAGTCACCTTCGGCAATCAGCTGTCCATCGTTGACGATGTAGGCGGTTTCGCAGATATCGAGTGTCTCACGGACGTTGTGGTCGGTGATCAATACACCGATGCCCTTGGCCTTGAGATGATGGATGATCTGCTTGATGTCGCCGACCGAGATCGGGTCGACACCGGCGAAAGGTTCGTCCAGCAGGATGAACTTGGGCGCCGTGGCCAGCGCGCGGGCGATTTCCACACGACGACGCTCGCCGCCGGAAAGGCTCATGCCGAGGTTGTCGCGAATGTGGTTGATGTGGAATTCCTGCAGCAGGCTTTCCAGCTCTTTCTTGCGCCCGGCGCGGTCGAGTTCCTTGCGGGTCTCGAGGATGGCCATGATGTTGTCGGAAACCGACAGTTTGCGGAAGATCGATGCTTCCTGGGGAAGATAGCCGATACCCGCTTGCGCACGGCCGTGCATAGGCTGGTGGCTTACGTCCAGGTCGTCGATCAGGACGCGGCCTTGATCGGCCTGCACCAGGCCGACGATCATGTAGAAGCAGGTGGTCTTGCCGGCACCGTTGGGGCCGAGCAAACCGACGATCTGGCCGCTGTCGATCGACAGGCTGACGTCACGCACGACCTGACGGCTTTTATAAGCCTTGGCCAGATGCTGGGCTTTCAGGGTTGCCATTAATTCGCCTTCTTCGCGTCGGGTTTCGGCGCCGGCTGGGCTGCGCCCGGTTTCTGCTTCGGCTGGATAACCATGTCGATACGCGGCTTCGGCGTGCTGATTTTCGAGCCGGTAGCACGGCCGGCCTGGGCGATCTGCTTCACCGTGTCGTAGACGATTTTTTCGCCGTCGGTGGTGTTGCCGTCATTGATGACCCGGGCCTGGTCGATCAGCACGATGCGGTTTTGCTGGGCGTGGTACTGGATCGTCTTGCCATAGCCTTTGACCGGCGTAGGGTCGCCCACTTTCTGCAGTTGTTCGAAATACGCCAGGTTGCCCACCGAAGTGACCACGTCGATATCGCCCGCCGGGGTACGAGTCAGTGTCACGGTGTTACCCGTCACTTTCATCGAGCCCTGGGTGATGATCACGCTGCCCGTGTAGGTCGCGATACCTTGCTTGTCATCCAGTTGCGCATCGTCAGCCTGAATGTGGATCGGTTGCTGGCTATCGTTCGGCAGAGCCCAGGCGCTCACGCTTCCCAGTGCTGCGCCCAGGCCGAGCAAAATAGGGAGGGTTTTAACGAGCCTCATACTGTCCTCTTACGTTCGATAGCAGGTGTATCCTGCTTTCTTTCAAATACGCTTTCATTCCCTTGCCAGTCGATACACCGCCAGCGCCGTCAATTCTAACGTCTTGCTCGGTCTGCGCATATTGCTTCTGTGGGAATACGGTCATGCGACTGCTGGTAATAATGGTGTCGCGGTTCTTGGCGTCAGTGCGGGCTACCCGCACCGAGTCAATCAGTTCCACTTGGGTGCCGTCCGGGTTGACCTCGCCACGCTCGCTGGTGACGTGCCATGGAAATTCGGCGCCGCGGTACAGGTTCATGTCCGGCTTGGTCAGCAAAGTGACCTCGGATGCCTTCAAGTGTTCGACCTTGTCGGAGGTCATTTCATACTGGACCTTGCCATCGGGCAGGTACTGGATGCTGTGGGCGTTGATGGCGTAATAGTCGATAGCACTCTCGTCAACCTGTGCAACCGGCTTGTCGAGGAAGCGCTCCGGGCTGATATTCCAGTAGCCGACCGCGAGGAAAACCGCGGCGATGACTGCAAGTATCAGGAAATTGCGAATCTTTTTACTCAGCATAAAACGCTCTATAGGTAGGCGGCGTGGGCCGCTTCAAGGCTGCCTTGGGCGCGCAGAATCAACTCGCAGAACTCGCGGGCGGCGCCTTCGCCGCCGCGGGCGGTGGTTACACCATGGGCGTGTTCGCGAACGAACGCCGCCGCATTGGCCACGGCCATGCCCAGGCCGACCCGGCGAATCACCGGCAGGTCGGGTAAATCGTCACCCAGGTACGCAACCTGCTCATAGCTTAGGTTGAGTTGGCCAAGAAGCTCGTCCAGAACCACCAGTTTATCCTCGCGGCCCTGATACAGGTGAGGAATACCCAGGTTTTGTGCGCGGCGTTCCACAACCGGGGTCTTGCGACCGCTGATGATGCCGGTTTGCACGCCCGCCGCCATCAGCATCTTGATGCCCTGGCCGTCGAGGGTGTTGAACGTCTTGAATTCGCTGCCGTCTTCCAGAAAGTACAGGCGGCCATCCGTCAGCACACCGTCGACGTCGAAAATCGCCAGCTTGATGTGCTTGCCCCGTTGCATCAGGTCGGTGGTCATTTACATCACTCCCGCACGCAGCAAGTCGTGCATGTTCAGGGCGCCAACCGGACGGTCGTCGCTGTCGACCACCACCAGCGCCAGGATCTTGTGGTCTTCCATGATCTTCAGTGCTTCGGCCGCGAGCATGTCAGGGCGTGCGGTCTTGCCGTGAGGCGTCATGACTTCGTCGATGGTGGCGGTCTGGATGTCGAGGTTGCGGTCCAGGGTGCGGCGCAGGTCGCCGTCGGTGAAGACCCCGGCCAGCCGCCCGTCGGACTCCAGGATTACGGTCATGCCCAGGCGCTTGAGGGTCATTTCCATCAAGGCATCTTTCAGCAAGGTGCCGCGTGGCACTTGTGGCAGCTCGTCGCCGGCGTGCATGACGTTTTCCACTTTCAGCAGCAGGCGACGGCCAAGGGCGCCGCCCGGGTGGGAAAACGCGAAGTCTTCGGCGGTAAACCCGCGGGCTTCCAGCAATGCCACGGCCAGCGCATCGCCCATGACCAGGGCGGCGGTGGTGGAGGAGGTCGGTGCCAGGTTCAGCGGGCAGGCCTCGTGGGCAACGTGCACGTTCAAATTCACTTCGGCGGCTTTTGCCAGCGTCGAGTCCGGGTTGCCGGTCACGCTGATCAGCTGGATACCCAGGCGCTTGATCAGCGGCAGCAGGGTCACGATTTCGTTGGTGGTGCCGGAGTTGGACAGTGCCAGGATGATGTCGTCCCGGGTGATCATGCCCATGTCACCGTGGCTGGCTTCGGCCGGATGCACGAAGAACGCGGTGGTCCCGGTGCTCGCCAGGGTGGCGGCGATCTTGTTGCCGACATGCCCGGATTTGCCCATGCCGACCACCACTACGCGGCCCTTGCTGGCCAGAATCATCTCGCAGGCGCGTACGAAATCCGCGTCGATATGGGCCAGCAAGCCTTCTACGGCTTCAAGCTCGAGGCGGATGGTGCGTTGTGCGGATTGAATAAGGTCGCTGGATTGGCTCATGTCTGAAATCGTATAGCCTGACGAAAAGTCGGCGATTATAACGGTAATGATCAATTCCCTCACACAAGTTCGTCAGGCTTTATTCAATACACCCGTGGTTGAGATTGAACCTCAGCCAGGATTTTTTAGCTGTCCTGTTTCTGAACAAGCTCTGTTCCGGCCTTGGGGGCGCTGTACCAGCAGTGATATAGTTCGCGGCCAGTTCGGTCCGCACGGCCTTTTTGTCTATTCGGCGCAAGCATTTGTCGAAAACAAAGTGTCTGAGTGAAAGGCTGCATCCCAAGGAGTTTAGATGAGTGCCGATAACGCCTACGCGGTCGAGCTGAAGGGCCTTTCCTTCAAGCGCGGTACGCGCAGCATCTTCAATAATGTGGATATTCGCATTCCCCGCGGCAAAGTCACGGGCATCATGGGGCCTTCCGGCTGCGGCAAGACTACGCTGCTGCGCCTGATGGGCATGCAATTGCGCCCCTCCGCCGGTGAAGTCTGGGTCAATGGCCAGAACCTGCCGACCCTTTCGCGCAGTGACCTGTTCGATGCCCGCAAACACATGGGCGTCCTGTTCCAGAGCGGCGCGTTGTTTACCGATCTCGATGTTTTCGAAAACGTGGCGTTCCCGCTGCGGGTGCATACACAGCTGTCCGATGAAATGATTCGTGACATTGTGTTGCTGAAATTGCAGGCCGTCGGGCTGCGCGGTGCTATCGATTTGATGCCCGACGAGTTGTCCGGAGGCATGAAGCGTCGTGTCGCCCTGGCGCGTGCCATCGCCCTCGACCCGCAGATTCTCATGTACGACGAGCCTTTCGTTGGCCAGGACCCGATCGCCATGGGGGTGCTGGTACGCCTGATCCGCCTGCTCAATGATGCGTTGGGTATCACCAGTATCGTGGTTTCCCACGACCTGGCCGAGACCGCGAGCATTGCCGACTACCTATATGTAGTGGGCGATGGCCAGGTGCTGGGGCAGGGCACGCCTGAGGAACTGATGAACGCAGACAACCCGCGCATTCGCCAATTCATGACTGGCGATCCCGATGGCCCGGTGCCTTTTCACTTTCCGGCAGCGGACTACCGCTCAGATCTTCTGGGGAAGCGCTGATGCGCAAGACATCATTACTCGAAAAGGTTCGCCTTTTCGGTCGCTCCGGCATCGATATCATCGGTGTGCTGGGGCGTTCGACGATTTTCCTGTTTCATGCCTTGCTTGGCCGCGGCGGTATTGGCGGCGGTTTCGGCCTGCTGATCAAGCAATTGCACTCCGTGGGCGTGATGTCCCTGGTGATCATCGTGGTTTCCGGGGTGTTCATCGGCATGGTGCTGGCGCTGCAAGGCTTCAATATCCTCTCCAGCTACGGGTCCGAACAGGCTGTTGGGCAGATGGTTGCCCTGACGCTGTTGCGTGAGTTGGGCCCGGTGGTGACCGCTCTCCTGTTTGCCGGGCGTGCCGGTTCGGCGCTGACGGCCGAAATCGGCAACATGAAGGCCACCGAACAGCTGTCCAGCCTGGAAATGATCGGTGTCGATCCGCTCAAGTACATTGTTGCCCCGCGCCTGTGGGCCGGCTTCATTTCCCTGCCACTGCTGGCGATGGTGTTCAGCGTGGTGGGAATCTGGGGCGGTTCCTGGGTCGCGGTTGACTGGCTGGGGGTCTACGACGGCTCCTACTGGGGCAACATGCAAAACAGCGTGACCTTCAGCGGCGACGTGCTCAACGGCATCATTAAAAGCATCGTCTTCGCCTTTGTAGTGACCTGGATCGCCGTATTCCAAGGCTATGACTGTGAGCCCACCTCAGAAGGGATCAGTCGCGCCACCACCAAGACCGTTGTGTACGCCTCGCTGGCGGTACTGGGCCTTGACTTCATTTTGACCGCCTTGATGTTTGGAGATTTCTGATGCAAAACCGCACTGTGGAAATCGGTGTCGGCCTTTTCTTGCTGGCTGGCATCCTGGCTTTACTGTTGCTCGCCCTGCGAGTCAGCGGCCTATCGGCCAGCCCCACCGCCGATACTTATAAACTTTACGCCTACTTCGACAATATCGCCGGTTTGACTGTCAGAGCTAAAGTGACCATGGCGGGTGTAACCATCGGCAAGGTCACGGCAATCGATCTGGACCGCGACAGCTTCACCGGCCGTGTGACCATGCAGGTGGACAAGAAGGTAGATAACCTGCCGACTGACTCCACTGCGTCTATCCTCACCGCTGGCCTGCTGGGCGAGAAGTACATCGGCATCAGCGTCGGCGGGGAATCTGCCCTGCTCAAGGATGGTTCGACCATTCATGACACACAGTCGTCGTTGGTGCTGGAGGACTTGATCGGTAAATTCCTGCTCAATACCGTCAATAAAGACGCCAAATGAGGAATGTGTTCATGATCTCTACTTTGCGACGTGGCCTGTTGGTACTGCTCGCGGCACTGCCGTTGATGGCTAACGCCGCTGCCGGCGGTTCTGCGCATGACCTGGTGCAGGACACCACCAACAAGATGTTGGCTGACCTGAGTGCCAACAAGGAAAAGTACAAGCAGGACCCGAGTCAGTTCTATAACGCGCTGAACACGATTGTCGGGCCTGTTGTTGATGCTGAAGGTATTTCCAAAAGCATCATGACTGTCAAGTACTCGCGCAAGGCTACGCCTGCGCAGATGCAGACATTCCAGGAAAACTTCAAGAAGGGCTTGTTCCAGTTCTACGGCAACGCCCTGCTGGAGTACAACAACCAGGGGATTACCGTCGCCCCTGCCGGGGATGAGTCGGGTGACCGCACCAGCGTCAACATGAGCGTCAAGGGCAACAACGGCGCGGTCTACCCTGTGCAGTACACGCTCGAGAAGGTCAACGGCGAGTGGAAACTGCGTAACGTGATCATCAACGGCATCAACATTGGCAAGCTGTTCCGTGACCAGTTCGCGGATGCCATGCAGCGCAATGGCAACGACCTGGACAAAACCATCAACGGTTGGGCCGGTGAAGTGGCCAAGGCCAAGGAAGAAACCGACAAAGCTGCCGGGAAGCCTGCCCAATGACCGAGTCGGCCATTCGCCTTGGCGAGTCCGGTGAGCTGTTGCTCAGCGGCGTGCTGGATTACAGCACTGGACCCGCCCTGCGCAAGCAGGGCCAGGCGCTGATCAATGCCAGTACCGCTCCTGCGCTGGTGCTGGATTGCTCGGCGGTGGTGAAGTCCAGCAGCGTCGGCTTGTCGTTGCTGCTGTGTTTCATGCGCGATGCGCAGGCCGTCAAAAAGCCGGTGAGCATTCGTGCATTGCCCGAAGACATGCGTGAAATCGCTGAGGTTTCCGGTCTGACCGAGCTGTTGGCGCATCCTTAATACACATTATTAAAGAAGCCCCCCGTCAGAGTCCTGCTATGCGGGGTTCGCAGGCGCGGGGCTTTTTTGTATGATGTGCGACCCGCGCGCACTGGGCGCCCATAGAGGTTGATCATGCAGGCCCTAGAAGTTAAAAGCTTCCTTGAAGGAAAGCTGCCCGAAACTAATGTTGAAGTTGAGGGCGAAGGCTGCAATTTCCAGCTGAACGTGATTAGCGATGAACTGGCGGCATTGAGCCCGGTCAAGCGTCAGCAGCAGATCTATGCCCATTTGAACCCGTGGATCACCGATGGCAGCATCCATGCGGTCACTATGAAATTTTTCAGCCGCGCGGCCTGGGCCGAGCGCACCTGAGCCCCCAAGGCGTCGAGATTCTTATGGATAAATTGATTATTACCGGCGGTGCTCGTCTTGATGGCGAGATCCGTATTTCCGGGGCGAAGAACTCCGCCCTGCCGATCCTGGCAGCGACCTTGCTGTGCGATGGCCCGGTTACCGTGGCCAACCTGCCGCACCTGCATGACATCACCACCATGATCGAGTTGTTCGGTCGCATGGGCATCGAGCCGGTGATCGACGAGAAACTCAGCGTCGAAATCGACCCGCGCACCATCAAGACCCTGATCGCACCGTACGAGCTGGTGAAAACCATGCGCGCCTCGATCCTGGTACTGGGCCCGATGGTTGCCCGGTTCGGCGAAGCCGAAGTCGCACTGCCTGGCGGTTGCGCCATCGGTTCGCGTCCGGTGGACCTGCACATCCGTGGCCTCGAAGCCATGGGTGCAACCATTGACGTCGAAGGCGGCTACATCAAGGCCAAGGCGCCGGAAGGCGGCCTGCGTGGCGCAAACTTCTTCTTTGATACCGTCAGTGTGACCGGTACCGAGAACATCATGATGGCCGCTGCCCTGGCCAATGGCCGCAGCGTGCTGCAAAACGCCGCGCGCGAGCCGGAAGTGGTCGACCTGGCCAACTTCCTGATCGCCATGGGTGCCAACATCACCGGCGCCGGCACCGACACCATCACCATTGATGGCGTGAAACGCCTGCATTCGGCTACCTACAAGGTGATGCCGGACCGCATCGAGACCGGTACCTACCTGGTCGCGGCTGCCGTCACCGGTGGCCGTGTCAAGGTCAAGGACACTGATCCGACCATCCTCGAAGCCGTCCTGGAAAAACTCAAGGAAGCCGGCGCCGAGATCACCACCGGTGAAGACTGGATCGAGCTGAACATGCATGGCAAGCGGCCAAAAGCCGTTAACGTGCGTACCGCTCCGTACCCGGCGTTCCCGACCGACATGCAGGCGCAGTTCATTTCCCTGAACGCGATTGCCGAAGGCACCGGTGCCGTGATCGAGACCATCTTCGAAAACCGCTTCATGCACGTGTACGAGCTGCACCGCATGGGCGCCAAGATCCAGGTCGAAGGCAACACCGCCATCGTGACCGGCATCGAGAAGCTCAAGGGCGCGCCAGTGATGGCTACCGACCTGCGTGCCTCCGCCAGCCTGGTGATCTCGGCGTTGTGCGCTGACGGCGACACCCTCATCGACCGCATCTACCACATAGACCGTGGTTACGAGTGCATCGAAGAGAAGCTGCAGATGCTCGGCGCGAAAATCCGCCGCGTACCGGGCTAGTTCCAGGAACTGCAAACACGCTCATTGTGGCGAGGGAGCTTGCTCCCGCTGGACTGCGCAGCAGTCCCAGTCTTTTTAAACAAAGATCAGGGCCGCTTCGCGCCCCAGCGGGAGCAAGCTCCCTCGCTACATGACGATGTATGCTGTTAGCTGATTTGTTTCAAGTCGAGGCTGTAATGGCCTCGATCTGTGTCTGGCGCCGATTGCGACCGGACAGCAATAGCCTGATGAAGGACTGACGTTTCCCATGTTGACCATCGCACTGTCCAAGGGCCGCATCCTTGACGACACTTTGCCGCTTCTGGCTGAAGCGGGCATCGTGCCGACCGAGAATCCGGACAAGAGCCGCAAGCTGATCATCCCCACGACCCAGGACGACGTTCGCCTGCTGATCGTGCGTGCCACCGATGTGCCAACCTACGTTGAACATGGCGCGGCCGACCTCGGCGTCGCGGGCAAAGACGTGTTGATGGAATACGGCGGCCAGGGCCTGTACGAGCCGCTGGACCTGCGTATCGCCCTGTGCAAGCTGATGACCGCCGGCCGTGTCGGTGACGTCGAGCCTAAGGGCCGCCTGCGGGTGGCGACCAAGTTCGTCAACGTTGCCAAGCGTTACTACGCCGAGCAGGGTCGTCAGGTCGATATCATCAAGCTCTACGGCTCGATGGAGTTGGCACCGCTGATCGGCCTGGCCGACAAGATCATCGACGTGGTCGACACCGGCAACACCCTGCGCGCCAACGGCCTGGAGCCCCAGGACTTTATCGCCGACATCAGCTCCCGGCTGATCGTCAACAAAGCTTCGATGAAAATGCAGCACGCCCGTATCCAGGCGTTGATCGACACCCTGCGCAAGGCAGTGGAGTCTCGACACCGCGGTTGACTCACCCGCGCGGCCTCAAGCCGCGCCCGTCTATCCGCCTCATAGCCAGAATTCTCAGGTGCCCAAGCGGATCGACTGCTAACTTTCGGCGCCTGAGCATTTTTGCCATTCCTATGAGGCCCTCGCTATGACCACGTCCACTGCAATTGCCCGACTCAACGCTGCCGACCCGGATTTCGCCCATCATCTGGATCATCTGCTGAGCTGGGAAAGCGTGTCCGACGATTCGGTCAACCAGCGGGTGCTCGACATCATCAAGGCCGTGCGCGAGCGCGGTGACGCGGCGCTGGTTGATTTTACCCGGCAGTTCGATGGCCTGGATGTCGCCTCCATGGCCGACCTGATCCTGCCCCGCGAACGCCTGGAACTGGCCTTGACCCGCATCACCGCGCCCCAGCGCGAAGCCCTGGAAGTGGCGGCCGCGCGGGTGCGCAGCTACCACGAGAAACAGAAACAGGATTCCTGGAGCTACACCGAGGCCGACGGCACCGTACTGGGCCAGAAGGTCACGCCGCTGGACCGTGCCGGCCTGTACGTGCCGGGCGGCAAAGCGTCGTACCCGTCCTCGGTACTGATGAACGCGATTCCGGCCAAGGTGGCCGGCGTGACCGAAGTGGTCATGGTGGTGCCTACCCCGCGCGGCGAAATCAACGAACTGGTGCTGGCAGCGGCCTGCATCGCGGGCGTTGATCGCGTGTTCACCATCGGTGGCGCCCAAGCGGTAGCGGCCCTGGCCTACGGCACCGAAAGCGTGCCGAAGGTCGACAAGGTGGTTGGCCCGGGCAACATCTACGTGGCCACGGCCAAGCGCCATGTATTTGGCCAGGTCGGCATCGACATGATCGCCGGCCCTTCGGAAATCCTCGTGGTGTGTGACGGCCAGACCGACCCGGACTGGATCGCCATGGACCTGTTCTCCCAGGCCGAGCACGACGAAGACGCCCAGGCGATCCTCGTCAGCCCGGATGCCGAATTCCTGGACAAGGTCGCCGCCAGCATCGCCAAGCTGCTGCCGACCATGGAGCGCGCCGAGATCATCGAGAAGTCGATCAATGGCCGTGGCGCCCTGATCCTGGTCCGCGACATGGAGCAGGCCATCGAAGTGGCCAACCGTATCGCCCCGGAACACCTGGAGTTGTCCGTCGCCGACCCACAAGCCTGGCTGCCGCTGATTCGCCACGCCGGCGCGATCTTCATGGGCCGCCACACCAGCGAAGCCCTGGGCGACTACTGCGCAGGTCCCAACCACGTGCTGCCCACGTCGGGCACTGCGCGGTTCTCCTCGCCGCTGGGCGTATATGACTTCCAGAAGCGCTCGTCGATCATCTTCTGCTCGCCAGAGGGCGCGTCGGAGTTGGGCAAGACCGCTTCCGTGCTGGCCCGTGGCGAGTCGCTGACCGCCCACGCCCGCAGCGCCGAATACCGCATCGTTGACGATAAGCAGGGGAACTGAAACATGAGCAAATTCTGGAGCCCGCTCGTCAAGGATCTCGTGCCTTACGTGCCCGGTGAGCAACCGAAGCTGACCAAGCTGGTAAAACTCAACACCAATGAAAACCCCTACGGCCCATCGCCCAAGGCGCTGGCTGCCATGCAGGCCGAGCTGAACGACAATCTGCGTTTGTACCCGGACCCCAACAGCGACCTGCTCAAGCAGGCGGTGGCCAAGTACTACGGGATCGATGCGGGCAAGGTGTTCCTCGGCAACGGCTCCGATGAAGTCCTGGCGCACATCTTCCACGGTTTGTTCCAGCACGACCTGCCGCTGCTGTTCCCGGACATCAGCTACAGCTTCTACCCGGTGTACTGCGGCCTGTACCGCATTGCCTTCGACGCAGTGCCGCTGGATGAACAGTTCCAGATCCGCGTGTCGGACTACGCCAGGCCCAACGGCGGGATCATCTTCCCGAACCCGAACGCGCCGACCGGTTGCGTGATAGCGCTGGACGCCGTGGAGCAAATCCTCAAGGCCAGCCCGGACTCGGTGGTGGTGGTCGATGAAGCCTATATCGACTTCGGCGGCGAGACCGCCATCAGCCTGGTGGACCGTTACCCGAACCTGCTGGTGACCCAGACCCTCTCCAAGTCGCGCTCCCTGGCCGGTTTGCGGGTGGGCCTGGCCGTGGGCCACCCGGACCTGATCGAGGCGCTGGAGCGGGTCAAGAACAGCTTCAACTCCTACCCGCTGGACCGTCTGGCGATTGTCGGCGCAGCCGCCGCTTTTGAAGACCGCGAATACTTCCGGAACACCTGCAAGTTGGTGATCGATAGCCGTGAAAAGCTGGTGGCGCAACTGCAGGCCAAGGGGTTTGAAGTACTGCCGTCGGCGGCCAACTTCATCTTTGCCCGGCATCCAGGGCACGACGCTGCCGGGCTGGCGGCCAAGGTGCGGGAGCAGGGGGTGATTGTGCGGCACTTCAAGCAGGAGCGGATTGCCCAGTTCCTGCGGATCAGTATTGGCACGCCGGAGCAGAACCAGGCGCTGATCGATGCGTTGGGCGAGCTGTAAGCCACACTGAAACTCAAAAAAATGTGGGAGCGGGCTTGCTCGCGAATGCGGTGGTTCAGTCACTGATGTGCTGAATGACACACTGCATTCGCGAGCAAGCCCGCTCCCACATTGGTTTTGCGTTGGCAGTTAGATCAGCGGCTCATCCGGCTTCCTGTTCTTCCAGCCGTCATTGCCCGGCAGCAGCAGATTCAACGCAATCGCTACCACCGCACACAGGGCGATGCCCTTCAGGCCAAAGTCATCCGGGCCAGTGCCGGTGCCTACCAGCACACCGCCAATCCCGAACACCAGGGTCACCGACACAATCACCAGGTTGCGCGCTTCGCCAAGGTCGATCTTGTGGCGGATCAGGGTGTTCATCCCCACTGCGGCAATCGAGCCGAACAGCAGGCACAGAATCCCGCCCATTACCGGGACTGGAATGCTTTGCAGCAGCGCGCCGAACTTGCCGATAAACGCCAGGCTGATGGCAAACACCGCCGCCCAGGTCATGATCTTCGGGTTGTAGTTCTTGGTCAGCATCACCGCGCCCGTCACTTCCGCGTAGGTCGTGTTGGGCGGGCCGCCGAACAGGCCGGCAGCGGTGGTGGCGATCCCGTCACCCAGCAGGGTGCGGTGCAGGCCAGGCTTCTTCAGGTAGTCGCGACCGGTCACGCTGCCCACCGCAATCACACCACCGATGTGTTCGATCGCCGGGGCCAGGGCCACCGGGACGATAAACAGGATCGCCTGCCAGTTGAATTCCGGCGCGGTGAAGTGGGGCAGGGCGAACCACGGTGCGGCGGCGATCTTCGCGGTGTCGACTACGCCGAAGTAGAACGACATGGCGAAACCCACCAGCACGCCGGAGATGATCGGCACCAGGCGGAAAATGCCTTTGCCGAACACCGCCACGATCAACGTGGTCAGCAGCGCCGGCATCGAGATCAGCATGGCGGTCTGGTAGTGGATCAACTCGCTGCCGTCACCGGCCTTGCCCATCGCCATATTGGCCGCAATCGGCGCCATGGCCAGGCCAATGGAAATGATCACCGGCCCGATCACCACCGGTGGCAGCAGCCGGTCGATGAAACCGGTGCCCTTGATCTTCACGGCCAGGCCCAGGAAGGTGTAAACGAAGCCGGCCGCCATCACGCCGCCCATGGTCGCCGCGAGGCCGAACTGGCCCTTGGCGAGAATGATCGGGGTGATAAACGCAAAGCTCGACGCCAGGAACACCGGTACCTGGCGCCCGGTAACCACCTGGAACAACAAGGTGCCCAAGCCTGCGGTAAACAGGGCGACGTTTGGATCGAGACCGGTGATCAGCGGCATCAACACCAGCGCGCCAAATGCTACGAAGAGCATCTGTGCGCCAGACAGGATCTGGCGCCAAAGCGGGTCGTTGAACTCATCCTGCATGGTCACGCGTCCTTCTGCTTGGTACCGAAGATCTTGTCGCCGGCATCGCCCAGGCCCGGGATGATGTAGCCATGTTCATTCAGGCGTTCATCGATGGATGCGGTGTAGATCAACACGTCCGGGTGGGCTTTCTCGACGGCGGCGATGCCTTCGGGAGCGGCCACCAGCACCATGGCGCGGATGTCCTTGCAACCGGCTTTTTTCAGCAGGTCGATGGTGGCAACCATGGAGCTGCCGGTGGCGAGCATCGGGTCGATGATCATCGCCAGGCGCTCGTCGATTTCCGGTACCAGTTTTTCCAGGTAGGTGTGGGCCTGCAGCGTCTCTTCGTTGCGGGCCACGCCTACGGCGCTGACCTTGGCACCCGGGATCAGGCTGAGCACGCCTTCGAGCATGCCGATACCGGCACGCAGGATCGGCACCACGGTAATCTTCTTGCCGGCGATTTTCTCGACCTGGACGGGACCACACCAACCGGCGATCTCGTAGTTTTCCAGGGGCAGGTCTTTGGTCGCCTCGTAGGTGAGCAGCGCTCCGACTTCCTGAGCAAGCTCACGGAAGTTCTTCGTGCTAATGTCGGCGCGGCGCATAAGGCCGAGTTTATGTCGGATCAGCGGATGGCGGATCTCACGGATGGGCATGGGGAAAGGCTCCGGCGGCGGGCAAAAAAACCGGCCTAGATTAATCTATCCGAGGGTGTTGTCCTATAGACATCTAGTACGTTAGTCCATTAAGGCTTGAACGTTGCGCCTCACATGCGTACCTTTGCCCGCTTTTCTTGCCACAGCACCCCCTTGGAGAGCGCCATGTCCGCTGATCTCGAGCATATCCGTCAAATCATGCGCGAGGCTGACTGCCTGTACACCGAAGCGCAAGTCGAAGAGGCCATCGCCAAGGTCGGCGCGCACATCTCCCGTGAAATGGCCGACACCAACCCGGTGGTCTTTTGCGTGATGAACGGTGGCCTGATTTTCGCCGGTAAATTGCTCACCCACCTGCAATTCCCGCTGGAAGCGTCCTACCTGCACGCCACTCGCTATCGCAATGAAACCAGTGGCGGCGACCTGTTCTGGAAAGCCAAGCCGGAAGTCTCGTTCATCGACCGCGACGTGCTGATCATCGACGACATCCTCGACGAAGGTCACACCCTGGGCGCGATCATCGACTTCTGCAAACACGCCGGCGCGCGCAAGGTGCACACTGCCGTGCTGATCGACAAGGACCACGACCGCAAGGCCCGTCCGGACCTGAAAGCCGATTACGTGGGCCTGCCGTGCATTGACCGTTACATCTTCGGTTACGGCATGGACTACAAAGGCTACTGGCGCAACGCCAATGGGATTTACGCCGTCAAAGGGATGTAAGCGGGATTCAGGCGCAGGGTTGTCATGCTATCGTGCTTGGCCCCTGCGTCTGGAGCTGTTCATGAGCCTGTTGATTCGCACCTGCGCCGCCCTGGCGCTGACCCTCAGTTTGCCCCTGGCGGCTGCTCCGGCGCCGCTGCACAGCCAATTCCTGCCGCCCGACGACCTGACCCTGCGCGCCGAAACCCCGGACCAGCAGCAATTGCTACAAGTCACCGAGTATTCGGTGGTGGTGGGTAACCAACGCCAATCCACCCAGCAGCCGATCCCGGTGACCTCGCCGTTGATGATCCGCCTCAAGGGCAAGTCCCTGAACAAAGGCGCGACCATCGCCCAGGTGATTCTCAATTTCGATGCCGAAAGCAAAAGCCTGAAAAAGCCGGTGTTCGACGACAAAAGCAAAACCCTGACCTTGTCGTATCCGGTGACCCAGTATCGGGTGATCGTCGACTTGTTGCGCAATGACACGGTCTATGTGCAATTCCTCACTTACGCCAACGGCCATATCTGGGCCGATTTGCACACCGGGGCGGTGCGCGCCAAATAATCCAGCCGACGCGCATTCGGCGGTGTAAATACAGTCAATGTGGGAGCTGGCTTGCCTGCGATAGCGGTGGGTCCGTTGGCCCATCTGTTACTGATGCACCGCTATCGCAGGCAAGCCAGCTCCCACATTGGTTCGCGTAGCTTTCGAAGCCGCTGTGCCGCAGGTAAACTGCTTTTCCCGTGTAAATGTCTGCAGGCTGGAGTCGGTAATGCGTAAAGATAAGAAACAGGTGATTGGTGATGAAATCGGCGACGAGCAAATCAAGCTGTTCCTGGATTTCGAGCCGGTAGACGCCACTTCGCCGTCCCTGCACAAACTGATCAAGGCCTACCGCGGCCTGCGTATCGACGACTTCGAACGCTTCCTGGTTTTCTTCAAGGAAGCCGGCCTGGACCTCGATGGCAAGGACGAGCATGGCCTGACCTTCGTTGAAGTGATCAAGGACCAGCGCAACGCCGCCGAGTACATCGAGCTGATCGAACAAGCTCGCGGTTGATTGTTGCGGACGAAAAAAAACGCCCCGTTAGGGGCGTTTTTCGTTCCCACGCTCTGCGTGGGAATGCATCAACTGACGCTCTGCGTCACGACGCTCAAGCGTAGCTTTCGGTCTCGCTGCTCTGCTCAACCAGTTCCAGGCTGATGTTGTTCTGCGTGTTGATCTTGCGATACAGCTCGGCATCGGTCTCCAGGACCTTTTCCCGAGCCGGGAAGATCTCGTGCAGCTTGGCGGCCCACTCACCGGCCGCTTTCGTCGGGAAGCAGCGTTCGATCAGTTCCAGCATGATCGACACGGTCACCGAAGCACCTGGAGACGCGCCGAGCAGGGCGGCCAGCGAACCGTCCTTGGCCGCAACCAGTTCGGTACCGAATTGCAGCACGCCGCCTTTCTTCGGGTCTTTCTTGATGATCTGCACCCGTTGGCCGGCCACTTCCAGGCGCCAGTCTTCGGCTTTTGCCTCAGGGTAGAAGCGACGCAGGGATTCCAGGCGCTGCTCCATGGACTGGCGCACCTCGCTGACCAGGTACTTGGTCAGGTCCATGTTGTCCCGGGCCACGGCCAGCATCGGGCCGATGTTGCCGGCACGAATCGACATGGGCAGGTCAAGGAACGAGCCGTGCTTGAGGAACTTGGTGGTGAAACCGGCGTATGGCCCGAACAGCAGGGATTTCTTGCCGTCGACCACACGGGTGTCGAGGTGCGGCACCGACATCGGTGGCGAACCCACGGCCGCCTGGCTGTAGACCTTGGCCTGGTGGTGCTTGACCACTTCCGGGTTGTCGCAACGCAGCCACTGGCCGCTGACCGGGAAGCCGCCGAAGCCCTTGCTTTCCTCGATGCCCGAGGCTTGCAACAGCGGCAGGGCCGCGCCACCGGCGCCGAGGAACACGAACTTGGCGTCCACATCACGGGAATTGCCGCTGTTGACGTCCTTGATGCTCACGGTCCAGCCGGCGCCGTTGCGCTTGAGGCCGGTGACGCGCTTGCTGTACTTGACCTGGGCATCCGGGGCGCTGGTCAGGTGCGAGAGCAACTGGTTGGTCAGGGCGCCGAAGTTGACGTCGGTGCCGTTCATCACGCGGGTGGCGGCGATTTTTTCGTCCAGCGGGCGGCCGGGCATCATCAGCGGCATCCACTCGGCCATCTCGCTGCGGTCTTCGGTGTAGTGCATGTCCGAGAACGCGTGGTGCTGGCTAAGGGTTTCAAAACGCTTCTTGAGGAACGACACGCCTTTCTCGCCCTGTACGAAGCTCAGGTGCGGCACGGGGCTGATAAAGGATTTGGACGAGCCAAAGGTGCCTTTCTTGGTCAGGTAGGCCCAGAACTGCTTCGACACCTCGAATTGGGTGTTGATGTGCACGGCTTTCTTGATGTCGATGGAACCGTCGGCGGCCTGCGGTGTGTAGTTCAGCTCACACAGCCCGGCGTGGCCGGTACCGGCGTTGTTCCACGGGTTGGAACTTTCCGCGGCACCCGAATCCATCAGCTCAACGACTTCCAGCTTGAGGCCGGGGTCGAGCTCTTTGAGCAGTACGGCGAGGGTGGCACTCATGATGCCCGCACCTACCAGTACTACGTCGACTGCTTCGTTATGCGCCATTTAACGCGTCTCCAAAATCTGCAGCACCAAATTGACGGCATGGCTGCCAGGAGTGACGGGGCGGTTCACGTGATGCCCCAGGTTACCCATGGCCAGGATCGCCATGTCCGATTCTTCGCAATTTATCGCAAGCGGACGCTGCCGACCGGGCCTGATCTGCGTATGAACGCATTTAAGGGCGCCTGTGGCAATTCGACTTATGGTCAAGCTCGTCCGATCGTGCAACCAAATCCGTAGCGGACAGGCTTCAAGCTCCGGTTCTTGAGGAGTGCTCGGTCCTATGTGGTGGGGCTGTTCCAGACGCTGATGGTGCTTGTACAAACGCAAAACTATTCATTTGCTCGCCACACTCTTGTGAAGTTGTGAAAACCCGTTTTTTTCACGCTCTTTTGAAGACGTGAACCTCAAAAAAGGGCTGCCCCAGCCTGGCACCTGGCCCGAAATCACTGCCGGCAAGCGGCAAAACGGGCAAACAACTCAAGTGGCCGAGCGCATGGCAGCTCTGGCAGATTCGGGTAAAGACGATGGTTTGCAGAGAAAACAGCAAGCTCGCCAGCTTCACACGATCTGTGTGGGCGGCTCTCTGTGGGCGGTGCGGGGGAGCTAATACAAGTGCATTAGCGATGCTGCGAGGCCCGATCAGGAGACGTCCTTATAATCGGGGGGAGATTGTAGCGAAGAAATGCGCGCAAATGGACGTGTTTAATGACTTTTATTAGCAGTCTGGTCAGGAGGCCAACGCGTGCCGTGCCTGTGGCTGCGAAACCCGGGGGCTGACGCGCGCGCTGGCGGGCAGCGGGCGGTGCATCCAGCTCAGGCGGGTCTCTTCGACTTCGACCCAGCCTTCACCGACGGGCGGCAGGCTGCACTGCTTGAAAGCCTGGCAGCAGCCTTGGGCGTCGAGCAGGGCAAAGTGGCGATGGCTGGCGTGGGAAAAGAACAAAGATTTGAGAAGGCGCATGGCTGTGTACCCGGTTCGTTACATGCTGCGAAGGTTGGCAGTCTGGCATGACATTGAGGTGACGGTTCTGTGTGAAAATTGTAATTTCGCCGACAGTTCAGGCCCCGTTCAGGAATTCTGGTGAGTGGCGCGCGCTCACCGTTATACTGGCGCCCTGTTTGCATCTAGTCCTGGAGAAATGAGTATGTTGCAACGCCTGTTGTTCGGTTTGATCACTGTGACCAGTTTGACCCTGGTTGGCTGCGCCCACAGCCCGCAACAACTCAGCCCGCAACCGAAAATCACCACCCAGCTGGCGCCTGTCGGCCATGGCCAGCCGGTGTCGGTGCGTGTGGTTGACGGTCGTCCGTCGCCGACCCTCGGCACCCGTGGCGGCCTGTACCCGGAAACCAGCGCCATTACGGTGACCGGTGCGGACGTGCTGCCCAAGCTGCAAGCCCAGGCCGAAGCGGCCGTGCGCCTGTTGGGCTTCACCCCTTCCAACTCGCCAGGTGCGCCACAACTGACCATCACCCTGGCCGAGCTGAAGTATCAGTCGCCCAAGGAAGGCCTGTACGTGACTGAAGCCACCATCGGCGCGACCTTCAAGTCCGACGTGACTGCCGGCACCCGTCGCTACAGCGGCCGTTACGGCGCATCCCTGGACCAGCGCTTCGGCATGGCGCCGAACCAGGAAACCAACACCAAGCTGGTCAGCGACGTGTTGAGCGATGCCCTGACGCGCCTGTTCAAGGACCCGAGCATCGGTTCGCTGCTCAGCTCGCAGTAACCGTCAGGCGGGCGCGGAGCGCCCCAGTCGGCATTCCTTTGCGGCGCGTGGGAACGATCAAAAAACCGGGCTCATCACTGAGCCCGGTTTTTTTACGCCTGCCGTTTTCATGCAGCCGTTTCGACATAAAAGTCCAGCACACTCACGCCAGTGAGCAAGTCCAGCTCCGGCAGGTCGGCATGTTGATGCCCGCCGAGGGCGCAATACACCAGCCAGTGGCGGTCCTGCACATTGAACGCGAGGCCGCCCACCAGGGCCTCTTGCTCATCACTTGGGGCAATCAGATACAGCCGATCCTGGTTCTGCGCGTGCAACATGACAAGCTCCCGGGCTTTCGAAGGGCAACAGAGTGGCTTGTTAAGGTGACGTTCAGGTGACGCTGTAAATTACTGGATACATTAGCCGTCAATGGGGAAGGAGTAATGACGCGCAGGCGGCGCATATCATTCAGGTTTGTATCTGGATTGATACCAAGACACTGATACATCGAGGTTTGCGATGTCGCTGACCGCACTACTGCTCAATTCCCTTGCCCTGTTACTGGCCTGCCCGGCGGCATGGCTGCTGTTTGTCACGCGCCTGCATGAACAGCGCGCGATGGCCCGCCTTGCCGCGCAAAGCGAACTGCGTGCCATTGATCAGCCGATGCTGTATCTGGACGTGTTGACGCAGCGTACCTATCGCCTGTTCTACCGGTTGGGGTTTGCCTGTCTGGGGCTGGCGTTGCTGGTGTCCTTTCTTAGTACCCGATTGTAGGAACACCCTAAAAACAACTGTGGGAGCGGGCTCGCTCGCGAAAGCGCGGTGTCAGTCAATACATGATTGGCTGATCCACCGCCTTCGCGAGCAAGCCCGCTCCCACATTGGGTTTGCGCTGTTGCTGGTACCGGGTTACAGGGCAATCCCGGCCTTGAC
Source organism: Pseudomonas sp. G5001 (assembly GCF_013385475.1). NCBI lineage: Bacteria > Pseudomonadati > Pseudomonadota > Gammaproteobacteria > Pseudomonadales > Pseudomonadaceae > Pseudomonas > Pseudomonas sp. G5001. The sequence continues at coordinate 207,423 of NZ_JACAPZ010000011.1, read as the reverse complement.
CCGGTACTGATTCCTCACCGGCGTCGCGTATTGCAATACCAGATACGGCCGATGCTCGGCCGGGCACGCATTCAAGCGCCGCTCCCACTCTGCCTTTGCCTTGGCCAACTCGTCCGCCGGGAATACCTCGGCTGCGGTCGGTACCTGCAATTGCGGATCGGCATCGCTCCATTGGGCGTACGCCAGGTAATGCACCGGGAACAACCGATACCCACCCAGGATCTGCCGGTCCATTTCGATCGCCAACAGCTTGGTGTCTTCGAACGCCTCGGTGATCGGCGGCGCGAAGTTGACGTGTACCCGGCCCTTGTAGCCGGTGATGCCCAGGGCGATGCTCACGTCATCTTCCCCCGGCGCCTTGCTGTAGGTGCCGGTGGTGGCGCGGATGTACAGCTCGCGGGCCTTGGCTGCGTCGCACGGGTCGTATTCGTAGCTGATGGACACCGGCGTCAGGTTCAGTGACTGGATGACTTCGGCGAACGGCTCGTCCTTGCGGCTCATGTGGAACATCTTGAGGATCGCCGACTCGGTGCGATCATCCCCATCCTTGGCGCGGCCTTCGGCCTGGGCGATCCAGATCGACTGGCAGTCGTTGCGAATCGAATGGTTGATGTAGGCCGACAGCAACTGGTAGGCCGCCATCTTCTCTTTGCGCCCGGTGATCGAGCGGTGCACGATGAAACTCTTGTTCAGGCGCATCAGGTCGCTGACAAACGGCTTTTGCAGCAGGTTGTCGCCGATGGCGATGCGTGGCGTCGGCAGGCCGGCGTGGTACACGGCGTAGTTGACGAAGGCCGGGTCCATCACGATGTCGCGGTGGTTGGCCAGGAACAGGTAGGCGCTGCCGGACTTGAACTGCTCCACGCCGGTATAGGTCACGCCGTCGGTTGCCCGCTCGATGGTGTGGTCGACGTAAAACTCGACTTTGTCCTGCAGCGTGGCCACGGTGGTGACGCCGGCGAACTCACGGCGCAGTTTATGAGCGATCATCGGCTTGAGCAGCCAGCCGAAGGCGCCGGCAAAGCGCGGGAAGCGAAAGTGGGTCAGGATGTCCAGAAAGGCCTTGTCACTGAACAGTCGGGCCAGCACTGCCGGGACTTCGCTGTCGTTGTAAGGTCGGATGGTATCGAATTCGCCCATCATGCTCTCTTGTTAGAAACGGCTAGGGTAAGTAAAGGTTTGGAACAATAAATATCAGGGCGTGGTCCGGGCAATTGGCCGGGACGAAAAATAGCCCTGTAAATAGACCGGCGATTATACGCACAAGTCACCTTGGAGACCGCGATGGAAGAGGAGTCGTACGAATGTCCTTATTGTGGAGAGGTAGTCACGGCGCTACTGGACCTGTCGGCGGGCGATCAGGAATATATTGAGGACTGCCCGGTGTGCTGCCGGCCCATTGTTTTCGAGCTGCAGGTTCATGACGACGAATGGATGCTCAACGTGCGCAGCGAGAACGCATAAAGGTACGCCCATGCAGCGAATCTACGAGCCGGAAAACCTGATGGAAGGCGAGCTGCTGCAAGGCATGCTCGAAAGCGAGGGCATCACCGCGCACCTGGTGGGACGCGATTTGCTCGGGGGTACCGGCGAACTGCCGATCTATGGCCTGCTGGCGCTGGCGGTGGAGAACGACCAGGCCGCCTACGCCCGCGAGCTGATCACCGCCTACAACGGTGCGCAACCACTGCCCGGTGATGAACCCGACAGCTTTCCCGACGTGCTGGTCTGTTAGGCTGTCGGCCAGTTTCTCCAAGAGTCGTGTTGCCCCATGTGTGGACGTTATGCCCTGTTTCGCTGGAACCCCGCGTTTGCTGCCTTGCCGGGCTTCCCGGCCGACCAGCAGGCCCAGTGGAACATCTCTCCCAATGACTCGGTGCTGATCCAGCGCCTGAGTGACGGCCAGCACACCCTGGCGCGGGCGCGCTGGGGCCTGACGCCGCCCTGGCTGACCGATCTCTCTCGTACACCGGCCCATGCCCGGGCGGAAACCCTTGCCGAACAGCCGATGTTTCGCGAAGCGTTTCGCCAGCGCCGCTGCCTGCTGCCGGCCAATGGTTTCTACGAATGGCGCGGCACCCAGCGCAAGCGCCCGTACTGGCTGACGCCGGGGGAGGGCAGCACACTGTTCTTTGCGGCGATCTGGGAGGCGTATCCGGTGCAGGAGCAGGTTTGGTTGAGTACGGCGGTGGTGACCCAGGCGGCGCAGAGTCAACGCCGACCGTTGATTCTGGATGCGGCGGGGCAGGCAGCCTGGCTGAACCCCGAGACCCCGCTGCACACCTTGCAGGCCTTGTTGGCCAGTGAACCCACCGCGTTGCGCGAGCGGGTGCTGGCCAATATGGTCAACGATCCGAAGCTGAATGGACCGGAGTGCCTGACGCCGGGTTGAGCGTTGTGTTGAATCGGCCGGCCTCTTCGCGAGCAAGCCCGCTCCCACATTTGATTGCATTTCAACTGAAGGAATGCGATCGAATGTGGGAGCGGGCTTGCTCGCGAAGGCGCCCGAAAGGACGCCGCTTGACTCAAACCTTGAACTGATTGATCAACCGTCGCTGTTGTTCCGCCAGCTTGGTCAGGTCTGCGCTGGCCGCGCTCGACTCATCCGCTCCGCCGGCCACTTCATTGGCCACCTGTCCGATATTGATCACGTTACGGTTAATGTCCTCGGCCACCGCGCTCTGTTCCTCGGCGGCGCTGGCGATCTGGGTGTTCATGTCGTTGATCACCGACACCGCCCGGGTAATGGTCTCCAGCGCCTGAGCCGCCTTGGCCGCGTGCTGCACGCTTTCATCGGTGCGGTTCTGGCTGTCTTCCATCACTCGCACCACGTCGCGGGTGCCCTGCTGCAGTTGCTGGATCATGGCCTGGATTTCTTCGGTAGCCTTCTGGGTCTTCTGCGCCAGGTTGCGCACCTCGTCGGCCACCACCGCAAACCCGCGCCCTTGCTCACCGGCCCGTGCGGCTTCAATTGCTGCGTTGAGCGCCAGCAGGTTGGTCTGCTCGGCAATCCCGCGAATCGCCGTAAGGATGGCATTGATGTTCTCGCTGTCCTTGGCCAGCGCCTGCACCACACCGACCGCCTTGCCGATTTCCTCGGCGAGGGCGCCGATGGAGGTGGAGGTGTCGCGCACAATCTGCATGCCCTGGCTCGCCGCTTGATCAGCGTGGCTGGCGGCCTGTGCGGCCTGGGTGGCGTTGCGCGCCACGTCCTGTGCGGTCGCGGTCATCTCGTGCACGGCGGTAGCCACCTGGTCGATCTCGACCATTTGCTTGTGCACGCCCTGGTTGGTACGAATCGCGATGTCGGCGGTGTGCTCCGACGAGTCGCTGACCTTCTGCACCGAACTCACCACCTGGGTAATCATCCCCTGCAACTTGGCCAGGAATGTATTGAAGCCGCTGGCAATCGCCCCCAGTTCGTCGGCGCGATCACTGGTCAGGCGCCGGGTCAGGTCGCCTTCGCCCTGGGCGATGTCATTGAGCATCGCCACCATTTGCTTGAGCGGCCGGGCAATGCCGTGGCCCACCAGCCAGATCACCAGCAAGCCAATGCCGGCGATCAGCAGGCCGGCCACGGCCATGCCGAAAATATCGGTTTTGCGCTGGGCGTCGAGGTCGTGTTGCATCGCCTGCAGGTCGGCCATTACCGCACTCAGGGGCAGTTGCAGGAGCAGGGTCCAGCGGGCGTCGGTCTGGCCGATGTTGAACGGCAGGAACAGCTCGATATGCCCGTGTTCCTTATCCACGTCGTAACGCACTTCGCCGATCTTCAACTGGCCGAGGTTGGCCAACTCGTTGCTGTCGAGCAGATCGCTGGCTTTTTCTCCCAGCTTGCTGGCGTCCTTGGTGTAGGCCACCAGGCGGCCGTTGCTGGAGATCAGCGCCAGTTCACCGGCGCCGTTGTACAAATTCTGATCAGCCTTGGTGAGCATTTCCTGGATGAAGTTCACCGACAGGTCGGCACCGACGATGCCCTGGAAGGTGCCGTCGATCATGATTGGTTCGATAAACGAGGCGAGCATCACCATCGCATTCCCGACTTTATAAGGGGCCGGATCGATGGCGCAGGGCTTTTTGCTTTCCTTGGAACACAGGTAGTACTCACTGGCGCGCACGCCGGTGGACAGGATGGTCTGGTCGGCCACGTCAGCCAGTTTATCCAGGCCCAGGCTGCCGTCGGCATTGCGGAACCACCACGGCAGGAAGCGGCCGTTGGTTTCGATGCCGACCACCGGGCTGTTGACGTAGGCAGCATCGTTGTGGTCGATGGCGTTGGCTTCCCAGCCTATATAGGCGCCGAGAATCTTCGGGTTACGCACCACGGTTTCGTGGATCAGGTTGATCAGCTGTTCGCGGGAGACCGCCAGTTGCGGGTTGCCGTTGGCGTCTTTCATGCCCATCAGGGCGTTGGCGGTGGCCAGGCCCTTGGCCGTCACCAGCGGCGCTTCGAGTTCGCGCTGGATCAGCGTCGCCTGGGTTTGCGCCAGGGCGGTCAGGCGCTGCTCGATGATTTGTTCGAATTGACCCTGGGTGCGTTCCTGCACCATCTCCTGGGTGCGCGCCCCGGCGAACAAGGCATACAGCACCAACACCGCCACCACGCTCAGGACAATGGCCCCGGCCAGTGCCGCGACAGAAAATTGAATCGACTTGAACTTCATGACGGCTCCGAACGCAGGGGGAGATTGGCTGCTTGTGTATATCGGCCGCGGGCGGGGGAGACATGAGGGCCATTACCTCAAAATGGCTGTGCCGGATGGGCGAATGTCGTAAATGGAATGGTTGCCAGCGTTTGTGAATTTTTTGCGGCAGTGTGGGATGTATCTGAAATCAGGTGGCTATACGTCTGTTGTATCTGGCGTCGATACAATTGGCCGACTACGATACGCGCCATGTTTTCAGGGAGCAGGTTGATGAAAAAGACAGTGGCGGTATGTGCGTTGGGCGCGGCTTTGTTGCTCGCCGGTTGTCAGTCGGTCAACACCACCAGCGGCGGCGCCGTGGGCGTTGAGCGCAAGCAGTACATGTTCAGCATGTTGTCGAGCCAGGAAGTCGACCAGATGTATGCGCAGTCCTACCAGCAGACCCTGGGTGAAGCCAGCGGCAAGGGCCTGGTGGACAAGACCAGCGCCAACGCCAAGCGCGTGCAGGCGATTGCCAACCGCCTGATCGCCCAGGCGCCCACCTTCCGCCCGGATGCGGCGCAGTGGAAGTGGGAAGTGAACCTGATCAAAAGTGACGAGATGAACGCCAACTGCGGGCCTGGCGGCAAGATCTTTGTCTACAGCGCGTTGATCGACAATCTCAAGTTGACCGACGACGAACTCGCCGCCGTGATGGGCCATGAAATTGCCCACGCCTTGCGTGAGCACGGCCGCGAAGCCATGTCCAAGGCCTACGGTATCGAAATGGCGAAGCAGGGGGCCGGTGCGTTGTTCGGCCTCGGTCAGGACAGCCTGGCGCTGGCCGATACCGTGGCCAACTACGGCATGACCTTGCCCAACAGCCGCAGCAATGAAAACGAAGCGGACCTGATCGGCCTGGAGTTGTCGGCGCGTGCCGGTTACAACCCGAACGCGGCGATTACCCTGTGGAACAAAATGGCCAAGGCTTCGGAAGGCTCGCCACCTGAATTCATGAGCACCCACCCTGCCTCCGACAGCCGGATCGCCTCGTTGCAGGCGGCGATTCCGAAGGTGATGCCGTTGTATCAGCAGGCGAAAAAATCCTGATTTATAAGGCTGAAACGCAAATCTGACTGTGGGGGCCCGGCTTGTGTGGGAGTCGGGCTTACCCGCGATGCAGGCACCTCGGTGCGTCAGTTGCACCGAGGTGATGCTATCGCAGGCAAGCCAGCTCCCACCAAAGCCCAGCCCTCATAGGGGGTTGCGTTTAGATCCAGCCGCTGCTCTGCATGGCCTTGTACACCGCAACAATGGCCAGGATGAAGAATGCCGTAGCCGCCAGTCGACGAATCAGCGTCAGCGGCAATTTGTCCGCGGCAAAATTACCCGCCAGCACCACCGGCACGTTGGCAATCAACATGCCCAGGGTGGTGCCGATAATTACCAGCCACAGTTCCGGGTATTGCGCCGCGAGCATCACGGTAGCGATCTGGGTCTTGTCGCCGATTTCCGCGAGGAAGAATGCGATCAGCGTGGTCAGGAAGGGCCCGAACTTGCGGGAAGTGCTGGCTTCGTCATCGTCGAGCTTGTCGGGCACCAGGGTCCACAGCGCCGTGGCGCAGAAGCTCGCCGCGAGGATCCAGTGCAGCACCGCATCCGAGAAGAAACTCCCGAACCAGGCCCCCACGGCACCGGCGGCCGCATGGTTGGCCAGGGTCGCGGCAACGATGCCGGCGATGATCGGCCAGGGTTTGCGAAAGCGTGCAGCGAGAATGAGCGCGAGCAGTTGCGTCTTGTCGCCAATTTCGGCCAAGGCAACGATTGCGGTAGGGACGAGCAGAGAATCCAGCATCAGGTAAGTTCCAGGGGCGGGTCGACACGGCTATGACACGTACAGCCTTCCCGCCCCGGGTAAGGTGTTCGTGTCATAGGTCTTGTCAAACCCCGGTCCGTCTGTGCGGACTCCTGGGTCGCATACGCCATGGCCTGTTGACCAAGTATGTTGACGTATGCCGGACGAGCGTGGCGCTCGTGGGAGACTACTCCCCTAGGACGGAGCGGATTCTGCCTAGGCAAAATCCATTCGGCAAGCCTTCTTTTGGAAAAAGATCTCAGCCGCGCTTGGCACGGTAAATGCGAAAACCCTGACCTTCTGCCTTGATTGCGCACACGCCAAGATGCTCTTCGATCAGCGGCTGATACTTCAGGAAGCTGTTGGCGACCAAGCGAAGTTCGCCGCCTTTTGCCAGATGTTTGGCCGCTTTTCGTAGCAGGTTCTCGGTGGCGAAATAATCGGTGTGCACCCCGACGTGGAACGGCGGGTTACTCAGAATCGCGTTCAGATTCATCGGAGCAGCGTCGATGCCATCACCGGTCAACACCTCGGCTTCCAGGCCATTGGCCGCCAATGTCAGGCGACTGCTGGCAGCGGCAAAGGCATCCACGTCGAGCATTGTCACCGTGTTATGCGGGTAGCGACGCTTGACCGCTGCCCCGAGCACACCCGCGCCACAACCGAAATCCAGCAAGTGACCGCTCGGCAACTTGTCCAGATGCTCCAGCAGCAATGCGGTACCGCGATCCAGCCGACCGTGGCTGAACACGCCCGGCAGGCTCACCACCTTGAGCGGGCCCTCAGCCAGCGGCACCTCGAACACCTGCGCCAGGCTCTCCAGTTCTACCGGCTCGGGGGCGTTGGCCACCGTCACCAGCCACAACTGGCAGTGCCGCGCGTTGTCGAGCTTGCGCGGCTTGCCGAACGGATTCAGTTGCTTGGCCGCGCTTTCGATGCCGCCTTTCTTCTCCCCCACCAGGTACAACTCCTTGCCGGGCAAACGCGCCGCCACGGCATTGAGCAGGTAATCGGTGAGGTCCTTGGACTTGGGCAGGAACACCACCGCGGTCTCGAACGAACGCTCGGGCACGTTCACACCGAACTGGCTGCGCTCGGCAAAACGTGCGTCCAGCGCGGCCTGGTCGCCGGCGTGCCAGCTCCAGCCATGGGCATTGGGCAGGCGGCCCAGCAGGTCGTCGGCGGGCAAGCCCACCAGCAGCACGTCGCCTTGAAAAAGTTCGGCCTGGCGAAGCAGTACTTCACTGCGCGGATCCATGGTCTGCTCCTTGAAAAGGGGCGCAGTTTATCAACTGACGACGCGCAGCGGGGCGCCGCTGAAAAAGCCCTGAGCGTTTTCGATCAATTGGCCAACGATCCGCTGCCGGGCTTCGCGGCTGCCCCAGGCGTTGTGCGGGGTGACGATCAAGCGCGGGATGTCGCCGGCCAGCAGCGGGTTGCCGTTGACTGGGGGTTCGACACTCAACACATCGGTCGCCGCGCCGCCCAGATGACCGCTGCGCAGGGCATCGGCCAGGGCCTGTTCGTTGATCAAGCCACCACGGGCGGTGTTGACGATAAACGCGCCGGGCTTGAGCAAGGCGAGTTCACGGGCACCGATAAAGTCGCGGGTGTGTTCGTTGAGCGGGCAGTGCAGGGTCAGCGCGTCGACCTGCGCCAGCAACTCATCCAGCGGCACGCGATCGGCGCGGGCCGGGCGGCCTGGAATCGCACCCAGGATCACGCGCATGCCAAAGGCTTCAGCCAGGCGCGCAACGGCACCGCCCAATTCGCCATGGCCCAGCAGGCCGAGGGTTTTGCCTTCCAGCTCGACGATCGGATAGTCCAGCAGGCAGAACTGCTTGGCTTGTTGCCAGTGCCCCGCCTGCACATCCCGTTGATAGTCGTTCAGGCGCGTCGCCAGGTTCAGCAGCAGCATGATCGTATGCTGCGCCACCGATGGCGTGCCGTAACCCTGGCAATTGCTCACGGTAACGCCGTGGGCGCGGGCGGCAGCGAGGTCGACGTTGTTGGTGCCGGTGGCGGTCACCAGGATCAGCTTCAGCTCGGGGCAGGCCGCCAGGGTCTCGGCATTCAGCGCGATCTTGTTGCTGATCGCCACCTGCGCGCCTTGCAGGCGTTCGATAATGTTTTCGGGTGTGGTCTGCTGGTGCAGGCTCAGTTCGCTGAAGAGTGCCTGCAACCCGCTGAGGTCCAGGTCCCCGAGGTCCAGGGAAGGGTGATCAAGGAAGACGGCGCGGCGATTGTTCGTCATCAACTGTACCTTTTGCGGCGGGATTCGAAGGCGTAATCTGCCGAGCCTATCAGATGAAATAATCAGTTACTTCCTGGAGTGTGCATGTACCTCACCGAGTTCTTGACCGTGGCACTGATTCACCTGTTGGCGGTGGCCAGCCCTGGCCCGGATTTCGCCGTGGTGGTACGTGAAAGCGTGACCCATGGCCGACGGGCCGGCACCTGGACGGCGTTGGGCGTCGGTTCGGCGATTTTCCTGCACGTGGGGTATTCGCTGCTGGGCATCGGCTTGATCGTGTCCCAGTCCATCGTGCTGTTCAATGCGCTGAAATGGGCGGCGGCGGCCTACCTGCTGTACATCGGCTTCAAGGCCCTGCGCGCCCAGCCGGCCAAGCCTGCCAGTGAAGAAGACCTGCACCTGGAAGCGGGCGAGCGCACTGCCCGTGGTGCGTTTACCTCGGGTTTTGTCACCAATGGCTTGAACCCCAAGGCCACGCTGTTCTTCCTGTCGCTGTTCACCGTGGTGATCAATCCCCACACGCCGTTGGCGGTCCAGGCCGGTTACGGCGTGTACCTGGCCGTGGCGACCGCGATCTGGTTTTGCCTGGTGGCCATGCTGTTCAGCCAGCAACGCGTACGCGCCGGTTTTGCACGCATGGGCCACTGGTTCGACCGCACCATGGGCGCGGTGCTGATTGCCATCGGTGTGAAGCTGGCCTTTACCAGCATGAAATAAGCCGGATGCTGGCTCAAAGCTAGCATTCATTGGGTTCTGCAAATCATTCCTTTGGCTGATTTGGCTGAAACATAAGCGCTCTAAAGTGCAGATGTTTCAGCCAAGACCGTGCAGTCAGATAAGGGATTCGTATGTTGCAGACTCGTGTTATCCCGCCCGCCGAAGGCGCCTACCAATACCCGCTGTTGATCAAACGCCTGTTGATGTCCGGGACACGCTACGAGAAGACCCGGGAAATCGTCTACCGCGACCAGTTGCGCTACACCTATCCGACCCTGATCGAGCGCGTCGCCCGCCTGGCCAATGTGCTGACCGAGGCCGGGGTCAAGGCCGGTGATACCGTGGCCGTGATGGACTGGGACAGCCATCGCTACCTGGAATGCATGTTTGCCATTCCGATGATTGGTGCGGTGATCCACACCATCAACGTGCGCCTGTCCCCGGAACAGATTCTGTACACCATGAACCACGCCGAGGACCGCTTTGTGCTGGTCAACAGCGAGTTCGTGGGGCTCTACCAGGCCATCGCCGGCCACCTCACCACCGTCGACAAAACCCTGCTGCTCACCGACGGCGCGGACAAAACCGCCGAGCTGCCGAACCTGGTGGGTGAGTACGAAACATTGCTGGCGGCGGCGAGCCCCCGCTACGACTTCGAGGATTTCGACGAAAACTCCGTCGCCACCACCTTCTACACCACCGGCACCACGGGCTATCCCAAGGGCGTGTACTTCACCCACCGCCAACTGGTGCTGCACACCATGGGCGTGGCGACCATCATGGGCAGCGTCGACAGCGTGCGGCTGTTGGGCACCAACGACGTCTACATGCCGATCACTCCGATGTTCCACGTGCACGCCTGGGGCTTGCCGTATGTGGCGACCATGCTCGGCCTGAAGCAGGTTTATCCAGGCCGCTACGACCCCGAATACCTGGTGGAGCTGTGGCGCAAGGAGAAGGTCACCTTCTCCCATTGTGTGCCGACCATCCTGCAAATGGTGCTCAACGCCAAGGCCGGCCAGGGCGTGGATTTCGGCGGATGGAAAATCGTCATCGGTGGCAGCGCCCTCAATCGTTCGCTGTATGAAGCCTCCAAGGCCCGCGGGATTCAGCTGACGGCGGCGTACGGCATGTCCGAGACCGGGCCGCTGGTGTCCTGCGCCCACCTCAATGAAGAACTGATGGCGGGTACCGAAGACGAGCGCACCACTTACCGCATCAAGGCTGGCGTGCCCGGGCCATTGGTGGAAGCGGCGATCATCGATGGCGAGGGCAACTTCCTGCCCGCCGACGGTGAATCCCAGGGCGAGCTGGTGCTGCGCGCGCCATGGCTCAGCGAAGGCTATTTCAACGAGCCGCAGAAGGGCGCTGAGTTGTGGGCCGGCGGCTGGATGCACACCGGCGATGTGGCCACCCTCGATGCCTTCGGCGTGATCGATATCCGCGACCGCATCAAGGACGTGATCAAGACCGGCGGCGAGTGGATCTCCTCGCTGGCCCTTGAGGACCTGGTCAGCCGCCACCCGGCGGTACGCGAAGTAGCGGTGGTGGGGATTGCCGACCCGCAGTGGGGTGAGCGCCCGTTTGCGTTGCTGGTGGTGCGTGATGGCCATGTGATAGGGGCTAAGGAGCTCAAGGAACATCTCAAGCCATTCGTGGAATTGGGCCACCTGAGCAAGTGGGCGATTCCAAGCCAGATCGCCGTTGTTACGGAAATTCCCAAGACCAGTGTCGGCAAGCTCGACAAAAAACGTATCCGTATCGACATCATTGAATGGCAGGCCAACAACAGCACCTTCCTCTCCACCCTCTGACGCTGCTTGCCGTGCCCTCGCGGGCACGGCAGCGCTCTAGTCCAAGCCTTCACTTGTGATTTGCCAATTTTCAGCCATCCTTCCGTCGCTGACCTTCGTCAGCATGGCGAAAAGGACTGTGGCAGACGGGTTGGTGATGCAAATCACACTTTAGAGGGATCAAGCGGTACCCCCTGCTGGCTATAGTTCATCCCAGAGTTTTTCAAGGTGCGGTGCTGTGAACCTGGCGGGTTCATCTGTTCGCCCGGCATTGGAATCGTTGTATTCCGGCCGTTACAAGCCCTTAGAAACGACTCACTGCCATAACAATAATGCACATGGAGTAGCGTCGATGATTTCAGCACACCAGTTCTGGCGCCGGGCAAAACTGCCTTTGGCCGTCAGCCTCGCCTCTACGCTCGCCGGGCCTGCATTCGGCGTCAGTTTCAACATCGGTGAAATCGAAGGCAGCTTTGACTCGTCCCTGTCGGTCGGGGCCAGTTGGTCGACGGCGGGTCGCAATAAAGACCTGATCGGTGCCAACAACGGTGGCAGGGGGTTGTCGCAAACCTCGGATGACGGTCACCTGAACTTCGACAAGGGTGATTCCTTCTCGAAGATCTTCAAAGGCATTCATGACCTTGAGTTGAAATACGGCGACACCGGCGTGTTTGTCCGGGGCAAGTACTGGTATGACTTCGCGCTGCAAAACGAAGACCTGGACTTCAAGAATGTCAGCAACAACAACCGCAAAGAGGGCGCCAAGTCTTCTGGCGGGCAGATTCTCGATGCATTCATCTATCACAACTACACCATTGCTGATCTGCCAGGTAACGTGCGGTTCGGCAAGCAGGTGGTGAGTTGGGGTGAAAGTACCTTTATTGGTGGCGGTATCAACTCCATCAACCCGATCGACGTGTCCGCATTCCGTCGTCCCGGGGCCGAGATCAAGGAAGGCCTGATCCCGGTCAACATGTTCTATGTGTCGCAGACGCTGACCGATAACTTGTCGGCAGAAGCGTTCTATCAGTTGGAGTGGGACCAGACGGTGACCGACAACTGCGGGACGTTCTTCTCGCAGCCGGATGTGGTTTCCGATGGTTGTAACAACAACTTGCGGGTGCTGAACAAGCGCTCGACCATTCCAGGCGCTGCACTGCCTACCCTCAACGCCCTGGGCGTGGATGTGAACAACGAAGGTGTGCTGGTGCGCCGTGGGCCGGACCGTGACGCCCGCGACAGCGGCCAGTTCGGCGTGGCGATGCACTACAACTTCGAGCCGCTGGATACCGAGTTCGGCGCCTACTTCATGAACTACCACAGCCGTGCGCCGATCTTCAGTGCTCAAGGCGCTCCAGCTTCGGCCTACACGCGGCCTCTGGGGCCTTTGGGAGCACTGCGGCCGCTGATTGTCGCGGGCAGTTCCAATTACTTCATCGAATACCCTGAAGACATTCGTCTTTACGGCTTGAGCTTCTCCACCACGCTGCCTACCGGTACTGCCTGGAGCGGTGAGTTGAGCTATCGGCCAAATGCGCCAGTACAGTTAAGCACCACCGACATTCTTTATGCGGGTGTCACGCCGATTCCGGGCTACGGGAATGCCTCGGTGCTGAAGGGCACGCCAGGCCAGGATCTGCATGGCTACAATCGCAAGGAAGTGACGCAGTTCCAGACCACCTTTACGCACTTCTTTGATCAGGTCATGGGCGCCAGTCGTTTGACCACGGTCGGTGAAATTGGCGTGACCCACGTCGGTGGCCTGGAAAGCAAATCCGACGCACGTTATGGCCGAGATCCGGTCTTCGGTCCTGGCACGCTGCCAGGCGGGTTCTGTAACGCCCTTAACAACTCGACGGCCAACGGCGCCGGTCTGCCGAACGCCGCTGGCCTGAACACCAACTGCAACAACGACGGCTACACCACGGCCACCTCCTGGGGCTATCGCGCTCGTGCCATCTGGGAGTACCCGGACGTCTTCGCCGGTGTAAACCTCAAGCCCAACGTGGCGTGGTCCCATGACGTCAAAGGCTACTCGCCAGGTCCTGGCGGCAACTTTGAAGAGGGGCGCAAGGCCGTCAGCCTGGGTGTCGATGCCGAGTACCAGAACACCTACACCGTCAGCCTCAACTACACCAACTTCTTTGGCGGCAAATTCACCACGGTGGATGACCGTGACTTTATCGCCTTGAGCGCTGGCGTGAACTTCTAAGCACACTCTCTTTAAGCAGTATGTTTTAAGGAAGAACCAGAACATGAAAATAACTAAAAATCTGTTGCAGGTGGGTGTGCTGGGGCTGTCGATCATGGCGGGTAGCGTCATGGCGGCGGTCTCGGCGGATGAAGCCGCCAAGCTCGGCACGACCCTGACCCCGATGGGCGCTGAAATGGCCGGTAACGCGGCCGGCACCATCCCTAAATGGTCGCCGCTGCCAACCAACGCCGGTGCCGTGGATGCCCGTGGCTTCCTGGCCAACCCGTACGCCAGCGAACAACCGCAATTCACCATCACCGCGCAGAACGTCGAGCAGTACAAGGACAAGCTGGCACCGGGGCAGTACGCGATGTTCAAGCGCTACCCCGACACCTTCAAGATGCCGGTCTACCCGACCCATCGCGGCGCCACGGTGCCAGCTGATGTGTTCGCCGCCATCAAGAAAAACGCCACCAGCACCAACCTGGTGTCCGGCGGCAACGGCCTGGAAAACTTTGAAACCGCCGTACCGTTCCCGATTCCGAAAAGCGGCGTTGAAGTGATCTGGAACCACATCACCCGCTATCGCGGCGGCAGCGTGACCCGCCTGGTGACCCAGGCCACGCCGCAAACCAACGGCTCGTTCAGCCTGGTGTACTTCCGCGATCAGTTCGTGTTCCGCGACAAGATGAAGGACTACGACCCGAAAAACCCGGGCAACATCCTGTTCTACTTCAAGCAGCAAGTGACTGCGCCGGCACGTCTGGCCGGTGGTGTGCTGCTGGTGCACGAAACCCTCGACCAGGTGAAAGAGCCGCGTTCGGCGTGGGTCTACAACGCCGGCCAGCGTCGTGTGCGCCGGGCACCGCAAGTGTCGTATGACGGCCCGGGTACCGCCGCCGACGGCCTGCGTACCTCCGACAACCTCGACATGTTCAACGGTGCACCGGACCGCTACGACTGGAAACTGGAAGGCAAGAAGGAACTGTACATCGCCGAAAACAGCTACAAGCTTGACGATCCGAAGCTCAAGTATGTCGACATCATCAAGGCCGGCCACATCAACCAGGACCTGGCGCGCTACGAGCTGCGCCGCGTGTGGCATGTGGTTGCAACCCTGAAGGAAGGCCAGCGCCATATCTACGCCAAGCGTGACTTCTTCATCGACGAAGACACTTGGCAAGCCGCGGTCATCGACCACTACGACGGTCGTGGCCAGCTGTGGCGCGTGGCGGAAGCCCATGCCGAGAACTACTACGACAAGCAAGTGCCGTGGTACGCCCTCGAAACCCTCTACGACCTGCAGTCCGGCCGCTACCTGGCCCTGGGCATGAAGAACGAAGAGAAACAGGCCTATGACTTCGGCTTCACCGCCACCACCAGCGACTTCACCCCGGCGGCCCTGCGCCAGGATGGTGTTCGCTAACTTGCTGTAAACGAGGCCGCATCCTCGAAGAAGCCCCGACTGGTTCGGGGCTTTTTTTGGCCGGACCACCGTGGCGAGGGAACTTGCTCCCGCAGGGATGCGTAGCAGCCCCAAAAACGGGAGCGCTGCGCACTCCAGCGGGAGCAAGCTCCCTCGCCACAGAGTGTCGGTCGTTACAGAAGAAGTCCGGATATTTTTTGTTGTAGTCTTTTTCAGACAAATGTTGCAAAGATCTACAAAGCTGCCGCTTTTACCGCTAGTCTGCGGACATCTGCAATGCCGACAACAGCCTTCTACAAGAGCCCGGCGATGACTGATCTGTCCCGAATTCAAGGGCCTGCCAGCGCGGTGATTCCGACCCTGGAAGGGCGCTTCTATCGACCCCCACTGCCTGACGGCTATGTGTTGCGACCGCGCCTGTGCGAACGGCTGAGTGAAGGTTTGGCCGGGCGTCTGTTGCTGGTCAGCGCCCCGGCCGGGTTCGGCAAGAGTTCGCTGGCGGTGGAGTTCTGCCAGAGCCTGCCGGCCCACTGGCAAAGCCTGTGGCTGGGGCTCAGTCCTCGCGATAATGACCCGGGACGTTTCCTTGAACGCCTGCTCGACGGCTTGCAGCAATACTTCCCGCAGTTGGGCGCCCAATCCCTGGGCCTGCTGAAAATGCGCCAGCGTCACCAACCCTTCGCCTTTGAAGAATGGCTCGACGGCCTGCTGGATGAGCTGACGGTGCACCTGTCGACCCAGGCGCCGCTGTTGCTGGTGCTGGATGACTACCATCTGGCCCAGGGCCCGGTACTCGACCGCTGCCTGCAATTTTTCCTCAATCATCTGCCCGACGGCCTGCTGGTGCTGGTCACCAGCCGCCAGCGTCCCGACTGGCACCTGGCCCGCCTGCGCCTGTCCCGGCATTTGCTGGAACTGCACGAGCAGGACCTGCGCCTGACTCACGGCGAATCCCTGGCGCTGCTGGATCGCCACAGCAGTTCATTGCGTGGTGAAGCCCTGGATAACCTGATCCGGCGCAGCGAAGGCTGGGTGGCCGGCCTGCGTTTCTGGCTGCTGGCGGCTTCCGAGGCCGGCAGCGAAGGTACGCTGCCCCAGGGTTTGCACGGCGGGGAAGGGCTGATCCGCGATTACCTGCTCGAAGAAGTCATCGACTGCCTGCCCTCGGAAGTCCAGGCGTTCCTCTACGACACCGCGTCCCAGGAGCGCTTTTGCAGCGAGCTGTGCGACGCCGTGCGCGAGGCCCACGACAGCACGGAGATCCTGCGCTACCTGCAAGCCCACCAGGTATTCCTGGTGCCGCTGGACGAGCAGGGCCATTGGTACCGTTATCACCATCTGTTTTCCGACCTGCTGCGCACCCGGCGCGCGAGCAATGCCGTGTTGCCGGCAGCCAGCCTGCACCTGCGGGCCTGCCGCTGGTTCAATGCCCAGGGCTTGATCGACGAGGCAGTGGAGCAGGCGCTGCGTGCGGGTCACCTGGATGTGGCGGCAAACCTGGTGCAGAACCTGTCCGAAGAGCAACTGCTGGCGGAGCAGAATGTCGGCATGCTGCTGCGCTGGAAAATGGACTTGCCCGACAGTTTGCTGATGAGTACGCCACGCCTGATCGTGCTCTACAGCTGGGCGTTGGGCCTGGCCTGCCAGCTGGATGCGGCGCAGGAACTGGCCAGCCACCTCAGCCGTTTTTTACCGGCCCCGTCGGCCACCGCGCAAAAGTCGATGCTGGCGCAATGGCTGGCCCTCAGCGGGATTATTGCCCGGGGCCGTGGTGATCGTGAGCTGACCCAGTCGTATTGCAGCGAGGCTCTGGAAAGCCTGCCGCACAAACGCTATGGCCAGCGGTTGATGTGCCTGTCGACCCTGTCCAACCTGGCCATTGTCGACGCCGACCTGTGGCGCGCCCGCGGCCTGAACCGCGAATCCCTGGAGTTGGCGCAGCGGGTCGGCAATCCATTGTTCGAAGCGCTGGCCCATTACGACCGAGCGCGTGTACTGCAGGCCCGTGGCGAGATCCTGCGGTCGCTGGATGAAGTGCGCCAGGGCCTGCAACGTTTGCAAGGCCTGGCGCCGCAACGGCTGTACGCAGTGCGCGCGCGCCTGGCGTTGTACGAAGGCTATTTGCTGCTGATGCGCTGCCAGCCTGAAGCCGGGCTCGCTCGGCTGCGTGCCGGGTTGACGGAGGCGCGAGCCTGTCGGGATATCAGCGTGTTGATTGGCCACTGTGTGATCGCCAGCTTCGAAGGTCGCCGTGGCGACTTCTCCGTGGCCTTTGCCGAACTGGCCGAGGCCGAGCGCCTGATGCATATCTGGGACGTGCCGCCGATTTTCTATCTGGCGATGATCACCCTGGTCAAATGCGAGCTATGGCTGGCTCAGGGGCGCACCGACCTGGCCGATGCCTGGCTGACGCGGCTGGGGCAAACCTACAACGGTGAACAGGCCGCTGCCGCACCGGAGTTCCACCCGCACCTGCCGCAACATATCGAGTTGCAACAGGCGGCACTCGACGCCATCCGTCATCAGCCGGCGGCTTCACTGCAACGGCTCGACGAACTGGCACGCCAGGCCCATAACAGCGGCCGGCAGATGATCAGCCTGATGGCGCTGACCCAGCAGGCACTGTTACTGCTGGACGGTGGCCAGGAAGCCCAGGCCCGCCCGGTGTTTGCCCGCGCGCTTGAAGCGGCTGCCGGTGGCGCGATGCAACCTTTCCAGCGCCTGTTGGAACGCTATCCCGAGTGGACGCGGGAGCAGCTGTCTCGGGATCCCCATGGACTGTTGAACCAGGGCCTGCTGGCACTCTTGCCGGATGTTGCAGTAGTTGAAACCCCACACACACTGGAGACCCTGAGCACCCGTGAACTGGCGGTGCTGCACCTGATCGCACAGGGTTGTTCAAACCAGGAGATCAGCAATCAGCTGTTTATCTCCCTGCACACCGTGAAAACCCACGCCAGCCATATCAACAGCAAGCTCGGGGTGGAGCGGCGCACACAGGCGGTGGCGCGGGCGCAGGAGATGGGATTGCTGGGGTAGAAACCTGGATCAATGGGATCGAAAGCCCCAGACGATTTCCACCACGCGGGCTGCCACCAGCACATAGATCAGGATAAGCAGCAGCTGAAGGACCAGGTGATAACGCAGCTTGGCGAGCCGGCGGATGCCATCGCTCACATTCAGCACCATCAGCAAGCTTGAGACCACGATCAAGCCCCACCCGGCCACGCTTGACGCCAGGATGCCGAGGAACAGCTCATGTTTCCCGGCCAGTGCGTTGGTGCCCGCAGCAAACAACAGCGCGCATACCAGCAGGTTCTTCACATTGTCGAAGACCTGGGTGCTGAAGTCATTCTCCAGCAGTTGCTGATACCACTTCCAGAATGTGCGCATGGCTCGATCCCCTGGATCAATGTTTACCGCACGGCGGGGCACTCACTCGATGACTTGTCGGCGGCCTGGCTGAGCAGCGCGGCAAACCGCTTGACGTTGTTTTGCTGCGCGATCACCAGGTCGTCAATGGTCGGGCCGGATGGCGACTGCACCACCGTGCGACACGTCAGCGGCGTGCGTTCGTCCGTGCCCGTCTGGCGAAGCCGCCATTTGACGTCGAGCAGGGCGTACTGCCCGGGGATCGAGTCAAAGCGCTGGACCTCAATGCGCACCGCCAGGTTTTTCCGGCTGCTGGCGAGTTGATCCACCAGCGCGCTGCGCAACTCATCCACCAGGCTGGCAGCCCACCATTGCGTCTCGAGAATGGCCACGCCGCTGTCACCCTGGCGGATGACAATCTGTGGCCGGTCGACCTGTGGCGGGACCGTGATGCTTTCAATCCGGATCTCGCCCCCCGCGGCCAATGACGCATTGCTGCGCTGCACCGGCGTCAGGGTATGAAATTGAATGGGCTCACTGCGGCACGCCGTCAGCAGCAGCAACCCGGTGAGCAGCGTGATCTTCAGCGGCAAAGCCATGGTGGTTGCTCCTGTGGTCATTTGCGCGGTGGCCCTTGCAGGTCGGAGGGCGCGGCGTTGTCGGGGCGACCGCGAATCAGCGATTCGGGATGGCGTGCCAGGTAGTCCGACAGCTCTCGCAGGGAGCGCGACATGCGGCTCAGTTCGTCCAGGGTCTGGGTCAACTGTTCCCGTTGCGGCGAATCCTCGGCCAGGGTCGAACTGGCGGATTGCAGGGTTTTACTCACGTCGGCCAGCGTGTTTTGCACCCCCGGCAGTGTCTTGGCGTTGAACTGGCCGAGACCCTTGCGCAGTTCCACCAGGCTGCCGTCGAGGTTGCCGGCAATTCGCTCGATCGGCAGCTGGTTGATCTTGTTGACGATGCCTTCGAGTTTTTCCTGCAGTTGTT
The DNA here is from genome assembly GCF_013385475.1 of Pseudomonas sp. G5001. NCBI lineage: Bacteria > Pseudomonadati > Pseudomonadota > Gammaproteobacteria > Pseudomonadales > Pseudomonadaceae > Pseudomonas > Pseudomonas sp. G5001. The sequence continues at coordinate 188,200 of NZ_JACAPZ010000011.1, read as the reverse complement.
CCAGGTTGCCGGGGATGGTCGGAATACTGACGGGGCGCAGGTTCGGGTCAAACACGACTTTGTCGGCCTTGGGGAAGAAGTCCAGGGCGATATAGAGCTGGCCAGTGAGCAGGTTGCCGCTGCGGGCCTGGGCGCGCAGGCCGTGTTCGATGAAGCTGCCTATCAGGCGCACACCGCCGGCTTCGTCGTTGGGGTCATGCTTCAAGACCGTGAGCATTTTGGTGTTGGCTTCGCCGAGGCGCTGCGGGTAAATCACGATGCCGACGTTGACCGGGAAGCTGCGTTTTTTCTCGTCGAAATCCAGGTTGATCGACACCACTTTGCCGAATTCGATACCCAGGAACTCCACTGGCGCACCCACCGTAAGCCCGCGCAAGGCCTGGTCGAACCGCAGGTTCAGGTATTGCGCCTTGCCATTGGGCGGGGCCAGCGCGGTTTGCTGGTCGGCGAACAGTTCATAGGAGTGTTCTTCGTCGGCCGGCTTGTCGTTGGGGCTGTAGGGCGGGGCGAGGAAGGCGATGCCGCCCACCAGCATGGACGACAAGGATTCGGTTTTCAGCGCAAACCCGTTGGCGCCGACACTCACATCAATCCCGCTGGCGTTCCAGAACCGGGTGTTCTCGGTGACGTAGGCGTCATTGGGTGCATGCACGAACACGTCGATGTTCACGCCCTTGCCGTCAGCGTCCAGGGCATAGGCCACCACCTGGCCAACGGGAATCTTGCGGTAGTACACGGGGGAGCCGATATCCAGCGAACCCAGATCCTGGGTGTGCAGCGTGAAGCGCTTGCCCGGTTCGCCATAGGTAATGGGCGGCGGGTTTTCCAGGCCGGTGAACCGGTTGGCGCGGGTATCGGACTGGCCGATATCGGCGCCGATGTAATCCCCGGAGAGCAGCGTGTCGATACCGGAAACGCCGCCGGCGCCGATACGTGGGCGCACCACCCAGAACTGCGAGTCTTCACGGGTGAAGCTTTCAGCCTGTTTGGACAGTTTGATCGTGGCGTTGACGCTTTTCTGATCGTCGCTCAACTCCACATCAGTCACCTGGCCGATCACCACGTTGCGGTATTTCACGTCGGTCTTGTTGGCGGTCAGGCCGCTGCCGGTCTTGAAGGTAATGGTAATGCTCGGCCCTTGCTGAAGGATGCTGTGCACCACCAGCGAAATGCCCACCAGCACCGCGACAATCGGCACGATCCACACCAGCGAGACGCTGAAGCGCCGCGTCTTGATCGCAGGCGAGCCCGCAGGCTGCGGTTTGTCAGTGGTTTGCGACGCCATCCGGCATCTCCTCGTTGTGTGGGTTTTCCCAGATCAGGCGCGGGTCGAAACTCATGGCCGAGAGCATGGTGAACACCACCACCAGGCCAAAGAACAGAATGCCCAGGCGCGGCTCGATGGTGCCCAGGGCCTGGAAACGCACCAGGGCGGCCACCAGCGCCACCACGATCACATCCAGCATCGACCAGTAGCCAATCACTTCGACGAAGCGAAACAGCTTCGAGCGCTCCTTGCGTGCCCACTGGTTATTGCGTTGCACGGTAACCAGCAGCAACGTCAGCGCGACGAACTTGATGCCCGGCACCGCGATGCTGGCGATGAAAATGATCAGGGCAATGTCCCAGGCGCCATGCTGCCAGAACTCCAGCACGCCGCTCATGATGGTGCTGTCGGCGCCGGAGCCGAGCATTGAGGTATTCATCACCGGCAGTAGATTGGCGGGCACATAAAACGCCAGCGCCGTCAGCATGTAGGCCCAGGTACGGGTCAGCGAATGGACCTTGCGCCGGTGCAGCGGCGCGCCGCAACGCTCGCATTCGTCGGGCGCGGTGCTGACGTCGCAAGCCTGGCCGCAGCTGTGGCACAGGCACAGGTTCAGCTCGCTGGCGGTCGGTGGACGGCTCATAAGATGTCCCACAGGTCGCGAATATCACGCCCGGCAATGCGGATCAGCAACAGGCTGAGGGCGGCCAGGGCAAACAGGCCGGTGCCGGGCAATACATCCAGCATGCCGGCGAGTTTGAACACCGCCACCATGGCGCCCAGCAGGCAGACTTCGAGCATGCTCCAGGGCCGAAGCGCTTCGAGCCAGCGCATGCACAGCTTGAACGCCGGCGAGCGTTGGCCCTTCATCGCAAAGCCCAGCACCCAGATCAACAGCAGCAACTGGAACACCGGCGCGATGATGATGGAAATCGCCGCCACCAGCGCGATGAAGGTGATCGGGCCCTGGGCCAGTGCGACCACCGAATCCCATAACGTGGCGCTGCTTTTCAGGCCTTGCAGGCTGATGCTCATCACCGGGTAGAAGTTGGCGAAAATCCACAGCACGGTGGCGGTCAGGGTCAGGGCCAGGCGTTGTTCCACCGACAGCCCGTTATAACGCTGGAGTACGCCTGCGCAGCGGGTGCAAAGGGTCTTCTGATGTTTGGCGAGCGCGACTTTTTCGTACACGCAATCGCAGTGTTCGCAGATGATCAATGGGCTGAGGGTCGCCATAAGTCCCACTCCATGCGCTATACGTTGCGCGTTGTATGACTGGCGCCAGAGTAGCTTAGCAGTTGCCGGGTTTGACAGCCGTGCGCTCGCGAGCGCTTTCGGATCGGGTGCAGGGTCGAACATACTGTGCGCCGGAATGCAGTACAAAAGAGTGTGCCTTTGAATTTGCAGGAATACCCATGAATATTCAGTCTCCCGCGCTGATCCGCGAAACGTTCCCGGTAGGCCCGTTGCAGTGCAACTGCACGATCATCGGCGACCCCGTCACCAAAAAAGCCATCGTCGTCGACCCGGGCGGCAACCATGAGCTGATCCTGGCGCGCCTCGATGCGCTGGGCCTGAAAGTGGTCAGCATTATTCACACCCACGCCCATCTCGATCACTTCCTGGCCTCCGGGCAGTTGAAGGAAAAAACCGGCGCTACCCTGCACCTGCACAAGGAAGACCAGTTTCTGTGGGACAACCTGGAAATGCAGTGCCAGATGTTCCGCGTGCCTTACACGCCAGTGCCGTCGCCGGATCGTTGGCTGGAGGATGAAGAAGAGCTGGCCTGTGGTTGCGGGGTTGCCTTGCATACACCTGGACACACACCCGGCTCGATGAGTTTCTGGTTCGCCGATGCGAAGTTGCTGATTGCCGGCGATACCCTGTTTCGGCGCGGCGTGGGCCGTACGGATTTGTGGGGCGGTGACCAGGCGACCATCGTGCGCTCGATCAAGCAACGGCTCTACACCCTGGATGAGGCGGCGGTGGTGGTGACAGGGCACGGTCCGGACACGCGTCTGGGAGATGAAATGCGTGAGAATCCGTTTGTCCGCGCGTGAAGAAAAATGTGGGTAGTTTTTCGGATACCAAGTGGCAACTATCAGACGAAACATATAGAGAAAATGACAATTACCGTTCAGGAAGTCTCTGCTAGGGTTTGAGTGTGGCCGGGCTTGTGTGGAGATGGAATTTTTACCGTTTGTCGTGTTCCAAGCTCGGCACAGGTCCAATGCCAATGTCCTCTGCATCACCGAATGCAAAAGTAGGAGCTTCCTTCATGTTCACTTCTCGTCGTCTGCTTGTTGTTGCTACTGCCGTAGCCCTGTTGTCGGGCTGCGCTTCACCTAATCCTTATGACGGCAGCCAGGCACAGGGTGGTGGCTCTTCCGGTGTGAGCAATACCGCCAAGTATGGTGGCCTGGGCGCCCTGGCTGGTGCGTTGGCGGGTGCAGCCATCGACCACAACAACCGCGGCAAGGGTGCGTTGATCGGCGCTGCCGTCGCCGGTATCGGTGGTGCGGGCTACGGCTACTACGCCGACCAGCAGGAAAAGAAACTGCGTGCCAGCATGGCCAACACCGGTGTCGAAGTGCAGCGCCAGGGCGACCAGATCAAGCTGATCATGCCGGGTAACATCACCTTCGCCACCAACTCGGATGCGATCTCCAGCAGCTTCTACACGCCGCTGAACAACCTGGCGAACTCGCTGAAGCAGTTCAACCAGAACACCATCCAGATCGTTGGCTACACCGACAGCACCGGCAGCCGTCAGCTCAACATGGACCTGTCCCAGCGTCGTGCGCAGAGCGTGGCCAATTACCTGACCTCCCAAGGTGTCAGCCCGACCAACCTGAGTGCCCGCGGTGCCGGCCCGGATAACCCGATCGCCAGCAACGCCGATGTCAATGGCCGTGCCCAGAACCGTCGTGTGGAGGTCAACCTGGGCCCGATCCCTGGCCAGCAGTACGGTCAGCCGGCCGCCCAGCAGCAACAGGCGCCGCAGCAGAACAACCAGTTCCAGGGCAACCCGTACCAGCAGTACCAGTAACCTGTAGTCAATAAAAAGGGCGCCGTGCAATCCATGCACGGCGCCCTTTTTTGTGGCTGACGGTAAATCAGTCGATGTATTCGAACAGCTTCACGATCTTCTGTACGCCGGACACACTTTGTACCAGGTTGGCGGCGCGGGTGGCTTCTGCCTGGGTCAGCAGGCCCATCATGTAGACGATGCCGTTGTCGGTGACGATCTTGATCCGAGAGCCGGGAATGGCGCTGTCGGTCAGCATCTGCGTCTTGATCTTGGTGGTCAGCAGGGCGTCGTTGCTGATAGCCAGCAGGGTGATCGGCTCCATCACCTGCAGTTCGTTGTGAACCTTCTTGACCCGCTGCACAGTGGCGGCAGCTTGTTCAGCCTGGGCCTTCAAGTCGGCGCGCGGGGTTTGGCCGGTGAGCAGCACCACGCCGTTGAAGCTGACGACCACGATGCGCGACGCGCCGTTGCCCAGGTCTGGAGCGGCCTTGGACACGTTGACGGAAACCTTGGTCTCGATCAGTGAGTCATCGATTTTGCTGCCGAAAGTGCGGGTGCCTTTATCGTCCTGGATGGGCGTGTCGCGGCTCGCTTCGATTACCGAGCTGCAGCCGCTGATGCCTAGGCACAGCGTGATTGCCAATAGGCTAAGGCGTTTAACGGTCATTCTTCACTCCCGAACAGTTGGCTGTCGATCAGATCGCACAGGCAGTGGATCGCCAGCAGGTGGACTTCCTGGATACGTGCGGTGACATTGGCCGGGACGCGGATTTCCACGTCTTCGGGCAACAGCAGCGAGGCCATGCCGCCGCCGTCGCGTCCGGTCAATGCTACGACAATCATTTCACGATCATGTGCGGCCTGGATCGCTTGAATAATATTCGCCGAGTTACCGCTGGTGGAGATCGCCAGCAGTACGTCCCCCGGCTGGCCAAGGGCGCGGATTTGTTTGGAGAAGATTTCGTTGTAGCTGTAGTCGTTGGCGATCGAGGTGATCGTCGAGGTGTCGGTGGTCAGGGCGATGGCCGGCAGGCTCGGGCGCTCACGCTCGAAGCGGTTGAGCAGCTCGGAGGAGAAATGCTGGGCATCGCCGGCCGAACCGCCGTTGCCGCACGAAAGCATTTTGCCTTCGTTGAGCAAGGCGTTGACCATGACCTGACTGGCTTGCTCGATGTGCGGTGCAAGTACGTCCATCGCCTGTTGCTTGGTATCGATACTGGCCTGGAAAAGCTGGCGAATTCGGGATTGCATGTCCATCTGTGTGACCTTAAGTAGCGCGGCTGTTTGGCACAGGAATGTGCAGCCCGCAAAGCAAAGAGCAAAAGTGTGCGGTGTAGATGTCCGGCGAATCAGCTGTCAAAGGCATCTTGCAGCCAGTTCAGATCGGCTGTTCCCCGGGGAGTGCTTTCTATGGCAACCACATCGAAACGGCAGGGATGATCGGCCCAGCGACGCTCCTTGAGCAGGAAAAACTGCGCGGCGAGTATCAACTTCTGGCGCTTGCGCCCGTCGATACTGGCGAGCGCGCCACCCCATTGTGCGTGTTTTCTGTAGCGGACTTCGACAAATACTACTGTATCGCCGTCAAGCATGACCAGATCAAGCTCGCCGCGTTTGCATAACCAGTTCTGCGCCAGGAGGCGCAGACCTTGTTGTTGCAGGTACTCGAGAGCTTGAAGTTCGGCGTCCTTGCCGCTTTGTGCGCTTGACCGCTCGGGCATCAGCGCGGGGTATCAGGCAGGCGCTGGATCTCGCCACCGACGAACTTCGCCCATGGCATCTGGCGGTCGACACGCTGGCTGGCGCTGACGCCCAGGTTGCCCGACAGGCCGTCGACACGAGTGTCCGGCAGTGCCTTGAGCTGCCCCAGGCGCGGCGCCAGGCGGTAGGCATCCACACCCATCGCATAAAGACGGCCAAGGCTGCCGTTGGCTTGTGGCCATTGGGCAGCGACCTGGTTGCGCAGCGGGTCGGTGGTGTTCAGCAGCCAAGGGGTTTCGCAGAACATCACGTTGGTCATGTCCAGGTACTGGTTCTTGTCGCCACTGGCGCTGAACACGTGGGACGTCGCATACACCGGCACGTCGCCAGCGTATTGGAAGTTCAGGGTCGGCTTGATCTGCTGGGCCAGTTGCGGAGTCACGGCCAGGAAGATGAACTCGATGTCCTGGCGGCGCGATGGCTGGGCGGAAACATCCGAACCTACCGTGCTTTGCAGGCTCTTGGCGCGGCCTTCGCTCTTGCGCAGCTGGAACAGGTCGGCAATCTGCTGGGCCAGGGCTACCGGCTGGTCAACGTACTCGACGCCCACCACGGTGCCGCCATTGGCTTCCCAATCCTGACGGAATGCCTTGTAGACGCGCTCGCCCCATTCGCCTTTCGGCACCATGGCGGCGGCGCGGTGCAGGCCATCGGCGCGAGCACGACGGGACACTTCACGGGCCTCGTCTTCAGCGGCCAGGCCAAACTGGAACAGTTGCGCCGGGTTCTGGTCGGCTTCGCTGTAGTTCAGGGCCAGGGTGGTGATCGGCAATTGCGGGCGTGCGCTGAGTTGCTTGACCAGCGGTTTCTCCAGCGGGCCGACCACCAGTTGCACGCCGGCGGCCTGGGCCTTGGCGTAGAAGTCGTCGATGGAGGTCAGGCGCGAGCTGTCGTAGAACTCGATCACCGGCGGCTTCTGCCCGGCTTGTTCAGCCTGGTAGTGCGCGGCCATGAAGCCTTCGCGCAGCGCCTTGGCAACGCCGGCCAGCGGACCTTCCTGCGGCAGCAGCAGGGCGATCTTGTTCAGCGGCTGGCTGGCCAGTTCCTTGAGCTTGGTCAGCGGCTGCGGCAATTGCGAAGCTGCCGGGTGGCCAGGGTTCTGGGCGCGCCAGGTGTCGATGGCCGCCTGCTGTTGCTCCAGAGTGCCGGCGCCCTTGACTGCCTGGGCCAGGCTGATCCAGCCGTCCAGCGTCGGGTTGCCGCTGGCTTGCAGCTGATCGGCAGGCAAGGCGGCAATCAGTGCCCAGATGGCTTCGTGATTGCTGTTGTAGGCATCGCCCGTCAGCAGCGGGGCCATGGCGACGCGCTCGCGGGCGGCGGCCAGGGTCTGGCCGTCGGCCTCATAGGCGCGGGCATGCACGGTGCCCGTGCGGATCTGCTGTTCAGGCGGCAGTTCCTTGAGGCTTTGCAGGCTCGGGTGATTCAAGGCCGTCAACGCTGCCTTGGGCTGGTTGCGGGCCATCGCCAGTTCAGCCGACAGGGTGCTGGCAAATACCTGCGCCGCCGGTTTCAGGACGTCCAGTGGCACCTGGGCAAGAATCTGCGCCGAGCGTCCCGGATTGTTTTGGTGGAACGCCAGGTCAGCCGCACTCAAGCGCAACAGCGCGGCTTTTTCCGGAGTCTTGGCCGAAGTCGCCTGTTCGAGCAGTTGCTCGATGCTGGCATCCGGAGTCCGGGGGAGGTCGCCAAGGCTGGACGAGGGCGAGCTGGCGCAAGCCGCCAACAGGGCAGCGAGGCAGAGGGCAGAGAACAGCCGCAGGCAAGCGATCATGTAAGTGTTCCTGATACCGATCAAATTAGCGTGGAATTGTACCCAAGCACTGGCCGGGGCGCGATGTTACTGGCGTGAAACCGTCTATTTAGGTCGTGTAAATGTTGCAGGACCCAATACGCGGCTGAAATCGAACCCGCCCCGAGGGCATATATTCAAGGCGTCTACGCGCTACAATGTGGCTTTTGCCAACCATCGAGGTGTGCGTTTTGACTGCTCCAGGTCCTTTGAATTCCACTGCAGGCTCGCTTTTTGTCGTGGCGACGCCCATTGGCAACCTGGACGACATCAGTGCGCGTGCGCTGAAAGTGTTGCGCGACGTAAAACTGATCGCGGCTGAAGACACTCGGCACTCCCAGCGGTTGATGCAGCATTTCGGTATTCCGACCCCCTTGGCCGCCTGTCACGAACACAACGAACGTGAAGAAGGCAGTCGTTTTATCACTCGTTTGCTGGCGGGTGATGACGTGGCTTTGATCTCGGATGCGGGTACGCCGCTGATTTCCGACCCTGGCTATCATCTGGTTCGCCAGGCGCGGGCGGCTGGTATCAATGTAGTGCCTGTTCCGGGAGCGTGCGCGCTGATTGCTGCATTGTCTGCTGCCGGCTTGCCGTCGGACCGGTTTATCTTCGAAGGCTTCCTGCCTGCCAAGGCCGTCGGGCGCCGGGCGCGCCTGGAACTGGTAAAGGAAGAGCCACGCACGCTGATCTTCTACGAAGCCCCGCACCGCATCCTTGAGTGCCTGCAAGATATGGAGCTGGTGTTCGGCGGCGATCGCCTGGCACTGCTGGCGCGGGAAATCACCAAGACCTTCGAAACCCTCAAGGGCTTGCCGCTGCAGGAACTGCGCGAATTCGTGGAAGGCGACAGCAATCAGCAGCGCGGCGAGTGCGTAGTGCTGGTAGCCGGCTGGTCGGCGCCGGAAAGCGAAGATGCCGTGGGCAGCGAGGCAATGCGCATTCTTGACCTGCTGCTCAAGGAGATGCCATTGAAGCGCGCCGCTGCATTGGCCGCGGAAATAACCGGCGTACGCAAGAACGTCCTGTATCAAGTGGCGCTGGATAAACAAAAGGGCGAATAGTTCCGGGTTCTAACCTGCACTCCGTCTGAACATGATGGCATTAGTGTCTTTTAATACTTGTTCTAACGCCGCCGTGCCGTTAACCTGCGCGGCGGAGAGTCGATTGGACAGTCGCTGCCTTCTATGAAAATTAGAGGGGGGAGGAAAGTCCGGGCTCCATAGGGCGAAGTGCCAGGTAATGCCTGGGAGGCGTGAGCCTACGGAAAGTGCCACAGAAAATAACCGCCTAAGTACTTCGGTACCGGTAAGGGTGAAAAGGTGCGGTAAGAGCGCACCGCACGACTGGCAACAGTTCGTGGCTAGGTAAACCCCACTTGGAGCAAGACCAAATAGGGTCCCAAGGCGTGGCCCGCGCTGGGACCGGGTAGGTTGCTAAAGATGTCCAGTGATGGCCATCGTAGACGAATGACTGTTCAAGACAGAACCCGGCTTACAGATCGACTCTCCACCTTTTTTCCTTCTGTCCGAATCTCGGGCAGGAACCTGGTAGTAACGCGAGAATCCCTCCCTGCTGAATCGTCAGCAGATGCGTCTTCGTAATACCGAAAAAATCTTACTCTTAATAAATTACTTTAACTTTAAGCCTTAGCTCTTTGAGCTATTTGGTGTTGTTGAGTCAAAATCGCCGTCAAACTCTCGTTTCTCCTCCCTTTACCTTCCTAAATCTCCGTTCTGTAAGGCTTTTCCTTGAATCCGCGCCTTGACGGTGTGGTGGGCGCATTCCTATAGTGTGCGCAAGTGGCGGAAAGTGGCACAAAGTGGGTTTTTTGAACGTAAAACGCTAAAATTTGGAGAAACGCATCTGTGTTTCGCGGAGCTAACGCTATCAGTCTCGATGCAAAAGGCCGTCTCGCCATGCCGAGCCGGTATCGTGACGAGCTCATTTCGCGAAGTTCCGGGCAATTAATCATCACCATCGATGCCGTTGATCCCTGTTTATGTGTGTACCCGCTCGATGAGTGGGAGCTGATTGAAACCAAATTGCGTGCACTGCCTTCACTGCGTGAAGAGAACCGCCGCCTGCAACGCTTGCTGATTGGTAATGCCGTCGACCTCGAACTCGATGGCAGTGGTCGTTTCCTGGTTCCACCGCGTCTGCGCGAATACGCCAAATTGGACAAGCGCGCGATGCTGGTAGGCCAACTGAACAAGTTCCAATTGTGGGACGAAGATGCCTGGGATGCTGTTTCTGCAGCTGACCTGGCTGCTATTCAACAACCGGGCGCCATGCCTGATGAACTGCGTGATTTGATCCTGTGACTATTGATAGCGGCTTTAACCACATCACCGTACTGCTTGACGAAGCCGTTGAGGCTCTCGCCGTACGCGCGGATGGCTGCTATTTGGATGGCACCTTCGGCAGGGGCGGGCACAGTCGGCTGATCCTCAGCCAGCTGGGTCCGGACGGTAAGCTCCTCGGGTTCGACAAAGACCCTCAAGCGATTGCCACCGGGCAAGCGCTAGCGGCCGAAGACGGCCGCTTTGTCGTTGTGCAGCGCAGCTTTGCCGAGCTCGGTGCAGAAGTCGCCGAACGTGGCATGGCGGGCAAGGTGGCCGGGGTTCTGCTGGACCTGGGCGTGTCTTCCCCACAGCTGGACGACCCTGAGCGTGGCTTCAGTTTCATGAACGACGGCCCGCTGGACATGCGCATGGACCCAAGCCGTGGCATCAGCGCCGCGCAGTTCATCGCTACCGCTCCCCACGAAGAAATCACCCGCGTGTTCAAGGAATACGGCGAAGAGCGCTTCGCTGGCCGCATGGCGCGTGCCGTGGTCGAACGCCGGGAAATCCAGCCGTTCGAGCGCACGGCCGACCTGGCTGAGGTGCTGAAAGTCGCCAACCCTGCATGGGAAAAGGGCAAGAACCCGGCAACCCGTGCGTTCCAGGGCCTGCGTATTCACGTCAACAACGAATTGGGCGACCTGGAAGCCGGCCTCGAAGCCGCCCTGGAAGCTCTGGAAGTGGGCGGTCGCCTGGTGGTGATCAGCTTCCACTCCCTGGAAGACCGCATCGTCAAATTGTTCATGCGTCGCCTGGTCAAGGGCGAGTCCGACAACCTGCCGCGCAACCTGCCGGTGCGTTACGAAGCTTTTGTGCCGAAAATCAAAATCCATGGCAAAGCGCAGTTCGCTTCCGAAGCCGAACTCAAGGCCAACCCACGTGCCCGTAGCGCTGTCATGCGCGTTGCGGAGAAGTTGCGGTGAGCAAGCTTTTCGCCAAGCCCCTCCCGGGCGGCAGCTTCTTTATGTTGCTGCTATTTGTTGGCGTGCTGGTGTCCGCGATTGCGGTGTCCTACAGCGCCCACTACAACCGCCAACTGCTCAATACCCTGTACGGGGAATTGAGCGTGCGCGACAAGGCGCAGGCGGAGTGGGGCCGGTTGATCCTCGAGCAAAGTACCTGGACGGCCCACAGCCGCATCGAAGTGCTGGCCACTGAACAACTGAAGATGCACATCCCGGGCGCTGCAGAAGTTCGCATGGTGGCGCCATGATGAAACTCGAGGGCGCACTCTACCCGTGGCGTTTCCGCGTGGTGCTGGGGTTGCTGGCACTGATGGTGGGCGCGATTGCCTGGCGGATTATCGACCTGCAAGTGGTGGACCGTGACTTCCTGATCGGCCAGGGCGATGCCCGTAGCCTGCGGCATATCCCGATTCCTGCACACCGCGGCCTGATCACCGACCGTAACGGCGAGCCCCTGGCCGTCAGTACCCCGGTGACCACCCTGTGGGCCAACGCCAAGGAAATGCAGACCGCCAAGGACAAGTGGCCGGAACTCGCTGCTGCCCTGGGCCAGGACCCGAAAGCCCTGAGCGAACGCCTCGAAGCCCAGGCCAATAAAGAATTCATCTACCTGGTTCGCGGGCTCACCCCCGAACAAGGCCAGCAAGTACTCGACCTTAAAGTCCCCGGTGTCTACGGCATCGAGGAATTTCGGCGTTTCTACCCGGCCGGCGAAACCACCGCCCATATGGTGGGTTTCACCGACATTGATGATCACGGTCGCGAAGGCGTGGAACTCGCCTACGACGAATGGCTGGCCGGGGTTCCCGGCAAACGACAGGTCATCAAGGATCGGCGCGGCAGACTGATCAAGGATGTCCAGGTCACCAAAAACGCCAAGGCCGGTAAGCCCTTGGCGTTGTCGATTGACCTGCGCCTGCAATACCTGGCCAACCGTGAGCTGCGTAACGCGATCATCGAGAACGGTGCGAAAGCCGGCAGCCTGGTGATCATGGACGTGAAGACCGGCGAGATTCTCGCCATGGTCAACCAGCCGACCTACAACCCGAATAACCGTCGCAACCTGCAGCCGGCGATGATGCGCAACCGCGCCATGATCGACGTGTTCGAGCCGGGTTCGACCATGAAAGCCATTTCCATGAGTGCCGCCCTGGAAACCGGGCGCTGGAAACCGGCCGACAAGGTCGAGGTTTACCCGGGCACATTGCAGCTGGGCAAATACACCATTCGTGACGTGTCGCGCACCGAAGGTCCGGTGCTGGATTTGACAGGTATCCTGATCAACTCCAGTAACGTGGGCATGAGTAAAGTCGCCTTCGATATCGGCGGCGAAGCCATCTACCACCTCGCGCAGAAAGTCGGCCTGGGGCAACCCACCGGCCTGGACTTCCCGGGCGAGCGTGTGGGTAACCTGCCGAACTACCGTGACTGGAAAAAAGCCGAGACCGCCACGCTTTCCTACGGTTATGGCCTGTCGGTGACAGCCATCCAACTGGCCCACGCCTTCTCGGTGCTGGCCAACAATGGCCGCATGGTGCCGCTGAGCCTGATCCACCTGGACGAGGCGCCGCCTGCGACCCAGGTGATCCCGGAAAACGTCGCCAAGACCATGCAAGGCATGCTGCAACAAGTGATCGAAGCACCGCGTGGCGTGTTCCGTGCCCAGGTGCCGGCGTATCACGTGGCAGGCAAGTCCGGTACCGCGCGTAAAACCGCCGTGGGTACCAAGGGCTACGCCGAAAACTCCTACCGCTCGCTGTTCGCAGGCTTCGGCCCGATGAGCGATCCGCGCTACGCCATCGTCGTGGTGATCGATGAGCCGAGCAAAGCCGGTTACTTCGGTGGCCTGGTATCGGCGCCGGTGTTCAGCAAGGTGATGTCCGGGACGTTGCGCCTGATGAACATCACGCCGGACAACCTGCCGGCTACCCAACAAGCGAACGCCGGCCCGCCGGCCGCTGCTGTAAAAGCCAATGGAGGGCGCGGCTGATGTCTCTGAGCCTGAACAAGATTTTTGCCCACGCCGGCCGCGATCTGCTGATTCGCGAGTTGACCCTGGACAGCCGTAATGTGCGTGCCGGCGACCTGTTCCTGGCAGTGCCGGGTGGCAAGTTCGACGGCCGTGACCATATCGCCGACGCGCTGCAACGCGGCGCTGCGGCAGTAGCCTATGAAGTGGAAGGCGCCACCGTGCTGCCGATCACCGACGTGCCTTTGATTCCGGTCAAGGGCCTGGCTGCGCAATTGTCGGACATCGCCGGGCGCTTTTATGGCGACCCGAGCCGCACCCTGAACCTGGTGGGCGTGACCGGTACCAACGGCAAGACCAGCGTGACCCAATTGGTTGCCCAGGCGCTTGACCTGCTGGGTCAGCATTGCGGCATCGTGGGCACCCTGGGCACCGGTTTCTACGGAGCGCTGCAAAGCGGGCTGCACACCACGCCTAACCCGATTGCCGTGCAAGCGACCCTGGCCGACCTGAAAAAGGCCGGTGCCAAGGCGGTTGCCATGGAAGTCTCGTCCCACGGTCTGGACCAGGGGCGCGTGACTGCCCTGGCGTTCGACGTGGCGGTGATGACCAACCTGTCCCGCGATCACCTGGATTACCACGGGACCATGGAGGCCTACGCCGCCACCAAGGCCCGGCTGTTTGCCTGGAATGACCTGAAGTGCCGGGTGGTCAACCTGGACGACGAATTCGGTCGCCAACTGGCCGCCGCCCAAGGCGACGGTCGCCTGATCAGCTACAGCCTGGAAGACTCCAGCGCCTACCTGTATTGCCGTGAAGCCACCTTTGATGACGAAGGCGTGCGCGCCACGCTGGTTACGCCACAGGGCGAGCACCATTTGCGCAGCACCTTGCTCGGGCGTTTCAACCTGAGCAACGTATTGGCCGCCGTCGGGGCCTTGCTTGGCCTGGATTACGCCCTCGACGAAATCCTGCGGGTGTTGCCGAAGCTGGAAGGCCCGGCCGGTCGCATGCAACGCCTCGGCGGCGGCACCCAGCCGCTGGTGGTGGTCGATTACGCCCACACGCCGGACGCCCTGGAAAAAATCCTGCAGGCCCTGCGTCCCCACGCCAAGGGCAAGTTGCTGTGCCTGTTCGGCTGTGGCGGTGACCGCGATCGCGGCAAGCGCCCGCTGATGGCGGAAATCGTCGAGCGCCTGGCCGACGGTGTGCTCGTCACTGACGACAACCCGCGCAGCGAAGACCCAAGCCAGATTTTCGATGACATTCGTGTCGGCTTTAAAGATGCGTCCAAGGCGACGTTCGTCGCCGGTCGCGGTGCAGCCATCGCCCAATTGATCGCCGGCGCAAGTGCTGACGACGTGGTGGTGCTGGCCGGTAAAGGTCACGAGGACTATCAGGAAATCAACGGCGAACGCCACGCCTTCTCCGATCTGGTCGTGGCTGATCACGCCCTGACCGCGTGGGAGGTGGCCCATGCTTAAGCCGCTTAAATTCAGCGAACTGACCCAGGCCTTGTCGGCCCGCGTGCTGTCGGCTGATTGCAGCTTTGATGGCGTCAGCATCGACAGCCGGACGATCAAGCCCGGGCAACTGTTTGTCGCCTTGGCCGGCCCGAGTTTCGATGGCCATGACTACCTGAATGACGTCGCTGCCAAAGGCGCTGTCGGCGCTCTGGTGCAGCGCGAAGTCGCTGACTCGACGCTGCCACAATTGCTGGTCGCCGACACCCGCCTGGCCCTCGGCCAACTGGGGGCGCTGAACCGTGCCGCCTTCACCAAGCCTGTTGCGGCGATCACCGGTTCCAGCGGCAAGACCACGGTCAAGGAACTGCTGGCCGGCATCCTGCGCACGCGCGGCCCGGTCCTGGCGACCCGTGGCAACCTGAACAATGACTTCGGCGCTCCGCTGACCCTGCTCGAACTGGCCCCGGAACACACGGCGGCCGTCATTGAGCTGGGTGCTTCGCGCATCGGCGAAATCGCCTACACCGTGGCCATGACCAAGCCTCATGTCGCGGTGATCAGCAACGCCGGTACTGCCCACGTCGGCGAGTTTGGCGGCCCTGAAAAGATCGTCGAAGCCAAGGGCGAAATCATCGAAGGCCTCGACGCATCCGGCACTGCCGTGCTGAACCTCGATGACAAGGCCTTCGAAACCTGGCGTGTACGTGCCGCCGGTCGCAAGGTCCTGAGCTTCGCGGTGCAAAACGCCGCTGCCGATTTCCATGCCTCGAATATCAAGGCCGACGCTCGTGGCTGCCCTTCCTTCACCCTGCATACCCCGCAAGGTGACGAGCACGTACAACTGAACCTGCTGGGCAACCACAACGTCGCCAATGCCCTGGCTGCCGCCGCCGCCGCCCACGTGCTGGGCGTGTCGTTGTTTGGCATCGCCACCGGCCTTGGCGCCGTGCAACCGGTCAAGGGCCGCACCGTCGCGCAACTGGCCAGCAACGGCATGCGCGTGATTGATGACACCTACAACGCCAACCAGTCCTCGATCTGTGCCGCCATCGACCTGCTGACCGGTTTCGCCGGTCGCAAGGTGCTGGTGCTGGGGGATATCGCCGAGCTGGGCGAGTGGGCCGAACAGTCTCACCGTGAAGTCGGCGCGTACGCCGCCGGCAAGGTCGATGCCCTGTACGCCGTTGGCCTGAACATGCTTCACGCCGTGGACACCTTCGGGCCGGGCGCCAGGCATTTCGCCAGCCAGGCCGAACTGATCCAGGCACTGAGTGCGGCTGAACAAGACAAACACACCACTATTTTGATCAAGGGATCGCGCAGCGCGGTGATGGAAAACGTCGTCGCGGCCTTGTGTGGCTCAAGTACGGAGAAACATTAATGCTGCTGCTGCTGGCTGAGTATCTGCAACAGTTCCACAAAGGCTTCGCGGTCTTTCAGTACCTGACCCTGCGCGGGATCCTGGGTGTGCTGACCGCGCTGTCGTTGTCGCTGTTCCTCGGGCCATGGATGATCCGTACCCTGCAAAACCTGCAGATTGGCCAGTCGGTACGCAACGACGGCCCGCAGTCGCACCTGTCCAAATCCGGCACCCCGACCATGGGCGGCGCGTTGATCCTGTCGTCCATCGGCATCAGTACGCTGCTGTGGGCTGACCTGCATAACCGTTATGTCTGGACCGTGCTGCTGGTGACCCTGTTGTTCGGCGCCATCGGTTGGGTAGATGACTACCGCAAGGTGATCGAGAAGAACTCCAAGGGGCTGCCAAGCCGCTGGAAGTATTTCTGGCAGTCGGTGTTCGGCCTCGGCGCGGCGATCTTCCTGTTCATGACTGCGCCAAGCGCGGTGGAAACCACCCTGATCATCCCGATGCTCAAGGACGCCAGCATTCCACTGGGCGTCGGCTTCGTGGTGCTGACCTACTTCGTGATCGTCGGCTCCAGCAACGCGGTCAACCTGACGGACGGCCTCGACGGCCTGGCGATCATGCCGACGGTGATGGTGGGCGGTGCCCTCGGCATCTTCTGCTACCTGTCGGGTAACGTGAAATTCGCTGAATACCTGCTGATCCCTTATGTACCGGGCGCGGGCGAACTGATTGTGTTCTGCGGTGCGTTGATCGGTGCGGGCCTGGGCTTCCTGTGGTTCAACACCTACCCCGCACAAGTCTTCATGGGCGACGTCGGCGCACTGGCGCTGGGCGCGGCCCTGGGCACCATCGCGGTGATCGTCCGTCAGGAAATCGTCCTGTTCATCATGGGCGGTGTGTTCGTGATGGAAACCCTGTCGGTGGTGATCCAGGTTGCCTCCTTCAAATTGACCGGACGCCGCGTATTCCGCATGGCGCCGATTCACCACCACTTTGAACTCAAGGGCTGGCCTGAGCCGCGGGTGATTGTCCGTTTCTGGATTATCACCGTGATTCTGGTTCTGTTCGGCCTTGCCACCCTGAAACTGAGGTAGAAACGAGTGTCCCTGATCGCTTCAGACCACTTCCGCATCGTTGTCGGCCTCGGCAAGAGCGGCATGTCCCTGGTTCGCTTCCTGGCGAACCGGGGCACGTCGTTTGCCGTGGCCGATACGCGGGAAAATCCACCGGAGCTGGTCACGCTGCGCCGTGACTACCCGCACGTGGAAGTGCGTTGTGGCGAGCTGGATGTCGAGTTTCTGTGCCGTGCCGATGAGCTCTACGTGAGCCCCGGCCTCGCCCTGGCGACCCCGGCCCTGCAAGCGGCGGCGGCCCGTGGCGTGAAGTTGTCCGGCGACATCGAGCTGTTCGCGCGTAACGCGAAGGCGCCGATCGTGGCTATCAGTGGTTCCAACGCCAAAAGCACCGTCACCACCCTGGTGGGCGAGATGGCGGCTGCGGCCGGCAAGCGCGTGGCCGTGGGCGGCAACCTCGGTACGCCGGCGCTGGACCTGCTCAACGACGACGTCGAGCTGTACGTGATGGAGCTGTCGAGCTTCCAGCTGGAAACCACCGACCAGCTCAACGCTGAAGTGGCCACCGTGCTCAACGTCAGCGAAGACCACATGGACCGCTACAGCGGCCTGCCGGCCTATCACCTGGCCAAGCACCGGATCTTCCGTGGCGCGCGGCAAGTGGTGGTGAACCGTCAGGATGCCCTGAGCCGTCCGTTGATCGGCGAAGGTCTGCCGTGCTGGACCTTCGGCCTGAACAAGCCTGACTTCAAGGCCTTCGGCCTTCGGGAAGAGAACGGCGAGAAATACCTGGCCTTCGAATTCCAGAACCTGATGCCGGTGCGCGAACTGAAAATCCGTGGTGCCCACAACCAGGCCAATGCCCTGGCGGCGCTGGCGCTCGGTCACGCAGTTGGCTTGCCGTTCGACGCCATGCTCTCGGCCCTGCGCAGCTTTGCCGGCCTTGAGCATCGCTGCCAGTGGGTTCGCGAGCTGGATGGCGTTGGCTATTACAACGATTCCAAGGCCACCAACGTCGGTGCGGCACTCGCTGCCATCGAAGGTTTGGGTGCCGACATTCAAGGCAAGGTCGTGCTGATTGCCGGTGGCGACGGCAAGGGTGCCGACTTCAAGGACCTTAAAGGCCCGGTCGCCGCCAACTGCCGCGCCGTGGTGTTGATGGGCCGTGATTCCGGCCTGATCGCCGATGCCCTGGGCGACGCCGTACCGCAGGTGCGCGCGCAGTCCCTGGACGATGCCATCGCCCAATCCAAAGCCTTGGCTCAGCCGGGCGACGTGGTGCTGCTGTCGCCTGCCTGCGCCAGTTTCGACATGTTCAAGAACTACGAAGAGCGCGGCCAGCTGTTCGCCCGCGCCGTGGAGGCCTTGGCATGAGTATCAATTTCCGTAACATCATCAAGCCGTACCCGTCGCCGATCATTACCGGGCGCGGTATCGACCTGGACTTCCCGATGCTCGCCGGTTGCCTCGCGCTGCTGGGCCTGGGCCTGGTGATGATCACCTCGGCCTCCTCGGAAGTGGCTGCGGTGCAATCGGGCAACACCCTGTACATGATGATCCGTCACCTGGTGTACCTGGTGATTGGCCTTGGCGCATGCATCGTCACCATGATGATCCCGATCGCCACCTGGCAGCGCCTGGGTTGGCTGATGCTGGTGGGCGCCTTCGGCCTGTTGGTGATGGTGATCCTGCCCGGCATCGGGCGTGAGGTGAACGGCTCGATGCGCTGGATCGGCTTCGGTGCGTTCAACGTGCAGCCCTCGGAAATCGCCAAGGTGTTCGTGGTGATCTACCTCGCCGGCTACCTGGTGCGGCGCCAGAAAGAAGTACGCGAAAGCTGGATGGGCTTCTTCAAGCCGTTCATCGTGCTGCTGCCCATGGCCGGCCTGTTGCTGATGGAGCCGGACTTCGGTGCCACCGTTGTAATGATGGGCGCGGCGGCGGCGATGCTGTTCCTCGGTGGCGTCGGCCTGTTCCGCTTCACCCTGATGGTGGTGCTGGCGGTGGCCGCCGTGACCATTCTGGTGCAGGCGCAACCCTACCGGATGGCCCGTCTGATTACCTTTACCGACCCGTGGTCCGATCAGTTCGGTTCCGGCTACCAGTTGACCCAGGCGTTGATCGCCTTCGGTCGCGGTGAGTGGCTGGGCGTGGGCCTGGGCAATAGCGTGCAGAAGCAGTTCTACCTGCCGGAAGCCCACACCGACTTCGTGTTCTCGGTACTCGCCGAAGAGCTGGGCGTGGTCGGTTCGCTGTGCACCGTCGCGCTGTTCGTGTTCGTGTGTGTTCGCGGCATGTACATCGGCTTGTGGGCCGAAAAGGCCAAGCAATATTTCGCCGCCTACGTGGCGTACGGCTTGTCGTTCCTGTGGATCGGCCAGTTCCTGATCAACATCGGGGTGAACGTCGGCCTGCTGCCGACCAAGGGCCTGACCTTGCCGTTCCTCAGCTACGGCGGCAGCTCGTTGGTGATTTGCTGCGCCTGTCTCGGGTTGTTGCTGCGTATCGAGTGGGAGAGTCGGACCCACCTGGGCAGCGAAGAGATGGAGTTCAGCGAAAGCGACTTCGCCGAGGAGCCGAACCATGGGCGCTAACGTGCTGATCATGGCAGGCGGCACCGGTGGCCACGTGTTCCCGGCGCTGGCCTGTGCCCGTGAGTTCCAGAACCGTGGCTACACCGTGCATTGGCTCGGTACGCCGCGCGGCATCGAAAATGATCTGGTACCGAATGCCGGCTTGCCGCTGCATTTGATCAACGTCACCGGCTTGCGTGGCAAGGGCAAATTGTCCCTGCTGAAGGCGCCGTTCGTGTTGCTCAAGGCCGTGTGGCAGGCGCGCAAGGTGATCCGCGAAGTGAAGCCGGTATGCGTGCTGGGCTTTGGTGGCTACGTGACCGGCCCGGGCGGTGTTGCGGCAAGACTCGCCGGCGTGCCAGTGATCGTCCACGAGCAGAATGCCGTGGCCGGCACTGCCAATCGCCTGCTGGTGCCCTTGGCTGCACGGGTATGCGAGGCGTTTCCGAAGACCTTTGGTGCCGCGGACAAGTTGCGTACCACCGGCAACCCGGTGCGTACCGAACTGTTCATGGACATCGCCCGCCAGCCATTGGCCGGTCGCAAGGCGCACCTGTTGATCCTGGGCGGAAGCCTGGGCGCCGAACCGTTGAACAAATTGCTGCCTGAAGCGGTGTCGCAACTCCCCGTGGAGCTGCGCCCCGAGATCTTCCATCAGGCCGGCAAGAACCACGATGAAGTGACCGCCACGCGCTACCGCGAAGCGGGTGTGGAGGCGAATGTGCAGCCCTTCATCAAAGACATGGCCCAAGCCTATGGCTGGGCCGACCTGGTGGTCTGTCGCGCAGGTGCGTTGACCGTCAGTGAACTGGCCGCCGCCGGTCTGCCGTCCTTGCTGGTGCCTTTGCCCCACGCGATCGACGATCACCAGACCCGCAACGCCGAATATTTGGCCGGGGAGGGCGCTGCCTTCCTGCTGCCGCAAAGAACGACTGGCGCCGCCGATTTGGCCGCACGCCTGACCGAGGTTTTGATGCAACCGGAACGACTGAACAGCATGGCGAGCACCGCAAGCCGCCTGGCCAAACCTGACGCAACCCGCACCGTGGTCGATATCTGCCTGGAGGTGGCCCATGGTTGAGAATCAGAAAGCCATGCCACAGCCGGAAATGCGCCGCATCCGTCGCATCCACTTCGTCGGTATCGGCGGCGTGGGCATGTGCGGGATCGCCGAAGTGTTGCTGAACCTGGGTTATCAGGTGTCCGGCTCCGACCTGAAAATGTCGCCGGTCACCGAGCGCCTGGAATCGTTTGGCGCGAAAATCTTTATCGGCCACCGCGCCGAGAACGCCGCCGAAGCCGACGTGCTGGTGGTCTCCAGCGCTGTGAACACCTCCAACCCGGAAGTGGCCACCGCCCTTGAACGCCGCATTCCCGTAGTGCCGCGTGCCGAAATGCTGGCTGAGCTGATGCGCTACCGCCACGGCATCGCCGTCGCCGGTACCCACGGCAAGACCACCACCACCAGCCTGATCGCCTCGGTGTTCGCCGCCGGTGGCCTGGACCCGACGTTCGTCATCGGTGGCCGCCTGAATGCAGCCGGCACCAATGCACAACTGGGGACCAGCCGTTACCTGATCGCCGAAGCCGATGAAAGCGACGCCAGCTTCCTGCACCTGCAACCGCTGGTGGCCGTGGTGACCAACATCGACGCCGACCACATGGCGACCTACGACGGTGACTTCAACAAACTGAAGAAAACCTTCGTCGAGTTCCTGCACAACCTGCCGTTCTACGGTCTGGCCGTGGTGTGCCTGGACGATCCGGTGGTGCGCGAAATCCTGCCGCTGGTGAAGCGTCCGACCGTGACCTACGGCTTCAGCGAAGACTGTGACGTGCGCGCGATCAATGTGCGCCAGCAAGGCATGCAGACTTTCTTCACCGTGCTGCGTCCTGACCGCGAGCCGCTGGATGTCTCGGTGAACATGCCGGGCAACCACAACGTACTCAACTCCCTGGCGACCATCTGCATCGCCTCCGACGAAGGCGTCAGCGATGAAGCCATCGTCGAAGGCCTGTCGGGTTTTGCCGGCGTGGGTCGTCGCTTCCAGGTCTACGGCGAACTGCCGGTGGACGGCGGCAACGTGATGCTGGTGGACGACTACGGTCACCACCCGACCGAAGTGGCAGCGGTGATCAAGGCCGTACGCGGTGGCTGGCCGGAACGCCGCCTGGTGATGGTGTACCAGCCGCACCGCTACAGCCGTACCCGCGACCTGTACGACGATTTCGTCAATGTACTGGCGGATGCCAACGTGTTGCTGCTGATGGAAGTCTACCCGGCCGGTGAAGAACCGATCCCGGGTGCCGACAGCCGCAAGCTGTGCAACAGCATCCGTCAACGCGGCCAGTTGGACCCGATCTACATCGAGCGTGGTGTGGACCTGGCGCCGATCGTCAAGCCGCTGCTGCGTGCCGGCGACATCCTGCTGTGCCAGGGTGCCGGTGACATCGGTGGCCTCGCCCCTAAATTGCTGGCAAGCCCGCTGTTTGCCGCCGCACAGGGGAAGTCGAAATGACCACTGACTACGGCTCCCTGTTCTCGACCATTCAACCTGCCGACTTCGGCCGGGTTGCGGTGCTGTTCGGTGGCAAGAGCGCTGAGCGTGAAGTGTCGCTGAAGTCCGGCAATGCCGTGCTGGAAGCGCTGCAAAGTGCCGGTGTGAATGCGTTCGGCATCGACGTGGGTGATGACTTCCTGTCGCGCCTGCAGGCCGAGAAGATCGACCGCGCCTTCATCATTCTTCACGGACGTGGCGGTGAAGACGGCAGCATGCAGGGCCTGCTGGAGTGCCTGGGCATTCCGTATACCGGCAGCGGCATCCTCGCTTCGGCCCTGGCCATGGACAAGTTGCGCACCAAGCAGGTGTGGCACAGCCTGGGTATTCCGACCCCGCGTCACAGCGTGCTGTGCAGCGAAGACGATTGTATTTCTGCAGCCAAGGAACTGGGCCTGCCTTTGATCGTCAAACCAGCCCATGAAGGCTCCAGTATCGGCATGGCTAAAGTGAACTCAGCCGCCGAATTGATTGACGCATGGAAAGCGGCCAGTACCTACGATTCGCAAGTGTTGGTGGAACAGTGGATTCAAGGTCCCGAGTTCACCATCGCTACTCTGCGTGGCCAGGTATTGCCGCCCATCGCATTGGGCACGCCCCACACCTTTTACGACTACGACGCCAAGTATGTGGCCTCCGATACCCAGTACCGGATCCCGTGCGGCCTCGACGCAGCCAAGGAACAGGAATTGATGGACCTCACGGCGAAAGCCTGTGAGGCGCTGGGTATCGCCGGTTGGGCGCGGGCAGACGTGATGCAGGATGACCAGGGGAACTTCTGGTTCCTGGAAGTCAACACTGCACCCGGGATGACCGACCACAGCCTGGTACCCATGGCCGCTCGTGCCGCCGGCCTGGATTTCCAGCAGTTGGTGCTGGCGATCCTGGCAGCAAGCATAGAGCCACGAGGCTAAGACCATGAACGGCGCATCGCTTCGTCATCAGCAACCCGCTCCCGGCCGCAAGCCGGTGCCGCGTGGTGCCAGCCGAATGGTGGCTAAAGAGCCGATGTCGGCGCGCATGCCGAAAGCCAACTTTGGTTTTCTCAAGGCGTTGTTCTGGCCGGTGATCCTGGTGGCCCTGGGATTCGGTACGTATGAAGGCGCCCAGCGCCTGCTGCCGTATGCCGACCGGCCGATCACCAAGATCAGCGTGCAGGGTGACTTGAGCTACATCAGCCAGCAAGCCGTGCAGCAGCGAATCGCCCCGTTTGTGGCGTCGAGCTTCTTCACCATCGACCTGGCAGGCATGCGCTCCGAGCTGGAACAGATGCCATGGATTGCCCACGCCGAAGTACGTCGCGTGTGGCCGGATCAAGTGACGATCCGCCTGGAAGAACAACTGCCCGTGGCCCGTTGGGGTGATGGTGCGCTGTTGAACAACCAGGGCCAGGCGTTTGCACCTCGCGAAGTGGCGAATTACGAGCACCTGCCGCAGTTGTTCGGACCGCAGCGGGCGCAGCAGCAAGTGATGCAGCAGTACCAGGCGTTGAGCCAGATGCTGCGGCCGTTGGGCTTCTCGATTGCGCGACTGGAATTGCGCGAGCGGGGCAGCTGGTTTTTGACCACGGGTGCAGGCAGTTCCGGCCCGGGCATCGAGTTGTTGCTGGGACGCGGCAACCTGGTGGAAAAGATGCGCCGTTTTATCGCCATCTATGAAAAGACCTTGAAAGAACAGATTACGAACATTGCGAGCATCGACCTGCGTTACGCCAACGGCCTTGCCGTCGGCTGGCGGGCCCCTGCGGCGCCCACGGCAGCGCAACCTGCTGTCGCGAAGAATTAAGAAGAGGCAGGACCCATGGCAAACGTGCAAAGCGGCAAAATGATCGTCGGTCTGGATATCGGCACCTCCAAGGTGGTGGCGCTGGTAGGCGAGGTCGCGGACGACGGCACGCTGGAAATCGTCGGAATCGGCACGCATCCGTCCCGGGGCCTGAAGAAGGGCGTGGTGGTGAATATTGAATCCACCGTGCAATCGATCCAGCGCGCCATCGAAGAAGCGCAGCTGATGGCCGGTTGCCGGATTCACTCGGCATTTGTCGGCGTTGCCGGCAACCACATCCGCAGCCTGAATTCCCACGGCATCGTGGCGATTCGCGACCGCGAAGTCAGCTCGGCCGACCTGGAGCGGGTACTCGACGCAGCGCAAGCCGTGGCGATCCCGGCTGACCAGCGCGTGCTGCACACCCTGCCGCAGGACTACGTGATCGATAACCAGGAAGGCGTTCGCGAGCCCCTGGGCATGTCGGGCGTACGTCTGGAAGCCAAGGTTCACGTAGTGACCTGCGCCGTCAACGCGGCACAGAACATTGAAAAATGCGTGCGCCGCTGCGGCCTGGAAATCGACGACATCATTCTCGAGCAGTTGGCTTCGGCTTACTCGGTACTGACCGACGACGAAAAAGAACTGGGCGTGTGCCTGGTGGACATCGGCGGCGGCACCACGGACATCGCGATCTTCACCGAGGGTGCGATTCGTCACACCGCGGTGATCCCGATTGCCGGTGACCAGGTGACCAACGACATCGCCATGGCGTTGCGCACACCGACCCAGTACGCCGAAGAAATCAAGATCCGTTACGCCTGCGCCCTGGCCAAGCTGGCCGGTGCCGGTGAAACCATCAAGGTGCCAAGCGTGGGCGACCGTCCACCGCGCGAACTGTCGCGCCAGGCATTGGCCGAAGTGGTCGAGCCGCGCTACGACGAACTGTTCACCCTGATCCAGGCTGAACTGCGTCGCAGCGGCTACGAAGATTTGATCCCGGCCGGCATCGTGCTGACCGGTGGCACCTCGAAGATGGAAGGCGCGGTCGAACTGGCCGAGGAAATCTTCCACATGCCGGTCCGCTTGGGCGTGCCCCATGGCGTGAAAGGCCTGGGCGACGTAGTGCGCAACCCGATTTATTCCACCGGTGTGGGCTTGCTGTTGTACGGGCTGCAAAAGCAGACCGACGGCATTTCCCTGTCGGGCCCGAGCAACCGCGACAGCTACAGAAGCGACGACGAAGCGAAAGCGCCGTTGTTCGAGCGGTTGCAGGCTTGGGTGAAAGGCAATTTCTAAAGATTTACCGCAACACCGTTTCAAGTAGTAGGCGAAAAAACTAGAGAAATGAAAGGAGAGGGAAAATGTTCGAACTCGTAGACAACATCCCCGCAAGCCCGGTCATCAAAGTGATCGGCGTCGGCGGTGGCGGCGGCAACGCTGTCAACCACATGGTCAAGAGCAACATTGAAGGCGTTGAATTCATCTGCGCCAACACTGACGCCCAGGCCCTCAAAAGCATCGGTGCACGCACCATCCTGCAATTGGGCACAGCCGTGACCAAGGGCCTGGGTGCCGGCGCGAATCCGGAAGTCGGCCGTCAAGCCGCCCTGGAAGACCGCGAGCGCATCGCTGAAGTGCTGCAAGGCACCAACATGGTGTTCATCACCACGGGCATGGGCGGTGGTACCGGTACCGGTGCTGCGCCGATCATTGCCGAAGTGGCCAAGGAAATGGGGATCCTGACGGTTGCCGTCGTGACCCGTCCATTCCCGTTCGAAGGTCGCAAGCGCATGCAGATCGCCGATGAAGGCATCCGTCTGCTGTCCGAAAGCGTCGACTCGTTGATCACCATTCCCAACGAGAAGCTGCTGACCATCCTCGGCAAGGACGCAAGCCTGCTGTCTGCGTTTGCCAAGGCTGACGATGTACTGGCCGGTGCCGTTCGCGGTATCTCCGACATCATCAAGCGTCCGGGCATGATCAACGTCGACTTTGCCGACGTACGTACCGTGATGAGCGAAATGGGCATGGCGATGATGGGCACTGGCTGCGCCAGCGGTCCGAACCGTGCACGTGAAGCTACCGAAGCGGCCATCCGCAACCCGTTGCTGGAAGACGTGAACCTGCAAGGCGCACGCGGCATCCTGGTGAACATCACCGCCGGTCCTGACTTGTCCCTGGGTGAGTACTCCGACGTGGGTAGCATCATCGAAGCCTTCGCTTCCGAGCACGCCATGGTCAAGGTCGGTACCGTTATCGATCCGGACATGCGCGACGAACTGCACGTGACCGTTGTTGCGACCGGCCTGGGTGCGAAAATCGAGAAGCCTGTAAAGGTCATCGACAACACCGTCCATACCAGCCACGCCAGCCAGCAAGCTGCCGCTCCAGCGCCTTCGCGCCAGGAACTGCCGTCTGTGAACTATCGTGACCTGGATCGTCCGACCGTGATGCGCAACCAGGCTCAGGCCGGTGCTGCTGCATCCCGCAGCCCGAATCCGCAAGATGACCTGGACTACCTGGACATCCCGGCTTTCCTGCGTCGTCAGGCCGATTAATGGAATGTATCAGGGCTATGAAGGTGATTGGTGTTCAGCAAAGGTCTGGTCTGCTATTATCGCCAGCCTTTGTTGATACCAGTTCGCAATTTGCGCTGAAGCGGTCCAAGCCATGATTAAACAACGCACCCTGAAGAATATTATCCGTGCCACAGGTGTAGGTCTGCACTCCGGGGAGAAGGTATACCTGACCCTCAAGCCCGCACCTGTCGACACCGGCATCGTGTTTGTTCGTGCCGACCTGGACCCTGTGGTGCAGATACCTGCTCGCGCGGAAAATGTTGGCGAAACCACGATGTCGACCACGTTGGTCAACGGTGACGTCAAAGTGGACACGGTGGAGCACTTGCTCTCGGCCATGGCCGGTCTGGGCATCGATAACGCCTACGTCGAGCTCTCCGCGTCCGAAGTCCCGATCATGGATGGCAGCGCCGGACCCTTCGTATTCTTGATTCAATCTGCCGGCCTGGAAGAACAGGACGCAGCCAAGAAGTTCATTCGCATTCTGCGGGAAGTGACAGTAGAAGACGGCGACAAGCGCGCCACCTTCGTCCCGTTCGAAGGCTTTAAAGTGAGCTTTGAGATCGATTTCGATCACCCGGTATTCCGTGACCGCACCCAAAGTGCAAGCGTGGATTTTTCCAGCACTTCGTTCGTAAAAGAAGTCAGCCGCGCCCGTACCTTTGGTTTCATGAGTGACATCGAGTACCTGCGCAAGCACAACCTCGCACTCGGCGGCAGCGTTGAAAACGCCATTGTGGTCGACGCGGATGGTGTACTGAACGAAGACGGCCTTCGCTATGAAGACGAATTCGTGAAGCACAAGATCCTCGATGCAATCGGTGACCTCTACCTGCTGGGCAATAGCCTGATAGGCGAGTTCAAAGGCTTCAAGTCTGGCCACGCCCTGAACAACCAACTGCTGCGCAAGCTGATTGCACAGACAGATGCCTGGGAAGTCGTGACCTTCGAAGATGCCAGCACCGCACCGATCTCTTACATGCGTCCCGTCGCGGCGGTGTAAGTAACAACTCTCTTTCCTTTTGTTTTTAAAGGCTGCCTTCGGGCGGCCTTTTTTTTGATCGTTCCTACGCTCTGCGTGGTAACGCCTCCTGTGACGCTTCGCGTCACGGCTTTAAAGCGCCGGCATCAACAACGCGATTACGCCCGGTATGCTTGGCCTCATACAGCGCCTGGTCGGCGTTGAGCAGTAATTCCTCCAGCGTGGTGCGGCTGTTTTTGGTCCAGGTACTGAGGCCGATGCTGACGGTAATCGGCACCGTATCCCCGCCCACTCGCGGCAGGTGTTCGACACTGCTGCGGATATGTTCAGCAATCACGCGCGCACCCTGGCTGTCGGTGTGCGGCAGCACCACTGCAAATTCTTCCCCACCATAGCGAGCCGCGAGGTCAGCCGGGCGGCGGATATTGCCCTCGATCACCTGCGCCACCGTGCGCAGTGCCTCGTCGCCACCTTGATGGCCATGTCGGTCGTTGAACGCCTTGAAGTGGTCCACGTCAATCATCAGCACCGTCAACGGCTCGGCCGAACGCTGGGCGCGGTCCCATTCCAGGCGCAGGCGCTGGTCCAGGGTGCGGCGGTTGGCCAGGCCGGTGAGCGCGTCGGTGGCTGCCAGTTCTGACAGCACCTGTTCGGCACGGTGGCGCCTGCGCAATTCCATGCAGAGCATCCAGGTCAGCCACAAAAGGCCGATGCACAAAATCCCGGTGGCGCCGCTGATCACCAGTGCTGCGCGCTTCCAGGGGGCGAATATGTCATTCGTGGACAGCCCTACGACGACGATCAGCGGTAAATCGCCCACCGTTGAGAAGGTATACAGGCGGTGCTCCTCATCCACACTGGAGGTGCCGCGAAAGTTGCCGTCGCGCTCGTGCAATATGCGCGCGACGTTGGGCCGCTGGCTGAGGTCCTTGTCGATCATGTCCCGTTCCAGCAGCGGCTGCTGGGCCAGCAGGATGCCTTGCCGGTTGATCAGGTTGATGGTGCTGTCGCTGCCGATATTCAGGCTGCGGAACAGTTGCTGAAAGTACGACAGGCGCATGGTGGCCACGGCCACGCCGAGGAATCGCCCATCCGGCCCGGAAACCCGGCGGCTGAATGCGATACGCCATTGGTCGTCACACACGCAGCGCGCCGTGAAGGGCCGGCTGATGAACAGGCCCAGGTCGGGATTCTGCCGATGGGCCTGGAAGTAATCGCGGTCGGCGAAGTTGGCGGATTTGGGCGTCTGCAGGGCTGAGTCGGCGATCACGTTGCCATCCTTGTCCAGCAACAGGATGTCGCCTTTGTAGGGCGCCGCTTCCGAACGGTCGAACAGCACCAGGTGACGGATGCCGGCCGATACCCCAGCCAAATCAGTGCGTTCGGTGGCGGCGATCAGGCCTTTGATCGACAAGTCGTACAGCTCGACGTTGCGCAGCACGTCGGCGTCGATCAGTTGGGTGATGTTATTGGCCGTGCGCTGGGCCGCCTGCAACGTGTTGGCGTGTTCGCGAATCAGCAGCACCGCGACCACCGACATGATCAGCAGCACCGTGACGCAACTGCCGATGATCAGCAGCAGCTCCGGGCGGTGGGTGGGGCGGGGCGGGCGGGTAGTGCCTGGGCTCATCGGGCGTACTTCTGCTTCGAGGATGCCCTTAGCGTAGTTGCTGATAACGGCTTATGTGGCCTGGCTGTGAACGATGCGGTTGCGCCCGGAATGCTTGGCGTCATACAGCGCCCGATCGGCACTCAGCAGCAGCTCTTCCAGCGAGCCACGGCTGCGTTTGTCCCAGGTACTGAGCCCGACGCTGACGGTGACCGACAGCGCGTCGCCGTCCGCCGGTGGCAAGTGCTCTACCGCACTGCGGATATGTTCGGCGATGGTGCTTGCGCCCTCGCCGTCGGTATCCGGCAGGATCACCGCGAACTCTTCACCGCCGTAGCGCGCGGCCAGGTCGGCGGGGCGACGAATATTGCTGCCGATGACCCGGGCCACGTTGCGCAAGGCCTCGTCGCCACCCTGGTGACCATGGCGGTCGTTGAAGGCCTTGAAGTGGTCGACATCAATCATCAGCAAGGCCAGTGGCTCGCCTGAGCGTTGCGCGCGCTCCCATTCCAGGCGCAGGCGCTGGTCGAGGGTGCGGCGGTTGGCCAGGCCGGTGAGGCCGTCGGTGGCCGCCAGTTCCGACAACACCTTCTCGGCGCGATAGCGGCGGCGCAGTTCCAGGCGCAGCATCCAGGTCAGCCACAACAGCCCCACACACAGCACGCCGGTGGCGCCACTGATCAGCAGGGCGGCGCGCTTCCAGGCGGCAAACACGTCATCGCTCGACAACGCCACCACCACAATCAGCGGCAGCGCGCCGACGCTGGTGAAGGTGTACAGCCGTTGCGCGCCACTGATGGCGGAGATGGCGCTGAAACTGCCGCTGCCTTCGCGCAGCATTCGCTTGAAGTTGGGCCGCGCGCTCAGGTCCTTGTTGATCATGTCTCTTTCGAGCAGCGGCTGCTGGGCCAACAGGATGCCGTCGTTATTCAGCAGGTTGATGCTGCTGCCGCTGCCGATGGTCAGGCTATTGAACAACTGGTCGAAATACGCCAGGCGCATGGTTGCCACCGCCACACCGGCAAACTCGCCATTGGGTCCGGGCACCCGGCGGCTGAAGGCGATGCGCCAGACTTGATCGCAGTCGCAACGAATCTTGAAGGGCCGACTGATGAACAGCCCGGCATCGGGGTTCTGCTGGTGGATCTGGAAATAGTCGCGATTGGCGAAGTTGCGGGGCGTGGGCGCCAGCGTGGAAGAGTCGGCGGTGACCGCGCCGGTTTTGTCCAGCAGCAGGACTTCGCCTTTGAAAGGGGCGGCCGTGGACTGGTCGAACTGCACCATATGCAGGACTTCGGCGGAAACCTGGGGCAGGTCATCGCGAGTGGTTGCGGTGATCAGGCCGTTCAGCGCCAGGTCGTAGAGCTCGACGTTGCGCAACACATCGGCATTGATCAGTTGGGTGATATTGCTGGTGGAACGCTTGGCTGCCTGCAAGGCGCTGGCGTGTTCGCGGATCAGCAGTACGGCAACGATGACCACGATCAGCACGACAGTAAGGCCACTGCCCAGAATCAGCAAAAGCTCCGGGCGTGCAGGCAGGGTGAAGGCGCGGCGTTGACTCATGGGACTGGCTTCGGCACTCAAGATGCTGGCAGTTTAGTTCCATGCTGTGAAAAATAAGTCGTCGCCGCTAAAAGAAAGCCTGAAGGTTAAAAAACGTCAATCGGATAGTCGACGATCACGCGGTACTCATCCACGTCCCGGTCCACTGCCGCGTAGCCATTGCCGCCGCGATTGGTCGCCCATTGCAGGCGCACGGCCAGGTCCTTGGCCTTGCCGCCTTGCACCACGTACTTGAGGTCGATGTCCCGTTCCCAGTGCTTGGCGTTCTTGCCGTCGGCACTGTACCAGGATGAGTAACCACGGCTGTCCGGATCGACCGTGGTCAGGTCGGTCTTGCCGCTGATATACGACACTGCCGAGGTCAGGCCCGGCAGGCCCAGCCCGACGAAGTCATAGGCGTACTTGAGCTTCCACGAGCGCTCGTTGGGGCCGTTGAAGTCGGAGTATTGCTGGGAGTTGTCCAGGTAGATGCTGTCGCCCTGGCTGATGTAGTCGAACGGCGTGTTGCCGTTGACCCGCTGGTAGGCGGCGGTAACGCTGTGATTGCCCACGCCCACGGTGAAATGCAGGCTGTAGGTGTTGTTGTCGATGTTGCCCAGCAAGGCTTTGCCGGTCTCCTGGGTGTGGTAGTAGTGCAGGCCCGGGTTCAGGCTGACCAGCTCGTTCAACTGCCAGGTGTAGTCCAGGTCGTAGTAGTACTGGTTCCAGATGTCCTTGAGTTCGGACGCGTACAGGTTGCTGGTCAGCCCCGGCACGCCGCTGAAGGACACGCCGGCCCAGTCGAGGTGGCGGCTGTCTTCGCCATTGGGCAATGCGCCGTAGCTGGTGCCGATGCGGCGATGGCCGCTCTGGTTGTAGAGCTTGGTGAAGCTGGCCTGGCCGCCCTCGAACATCCAGCCGTCCAGGCTGTGGTTGGTCAGGCTCACGCCGCGGAAGGTCTGGGGCAGCATGCGGGTCATGCCGCCGGCAATCACCGGGTTGTTGAGGAACAGGTCGCCGGCTTTCAGTTCGGTGTCGAAGGCGCGCATTTTCAGGGTGGCGCCGGCGGTGGAGAACGAGCCGGGCGCTTTGCCGTTGCCGGAGCTTACCGGCAGGATGCTCGAGCCATCGGTGCCGCCACCGCCGTCGAGCTTGAGGCCGAGCATGGCGTTGGCGTCCAGGCCGAAGCCGACGATGCCGGGGGTGTAGCCGGATTCGAAGATGCCGATGAAGCCCTGGCCCCATTCCTTGCTGTCATCGGTGTGAATGTCGCGACGGTCGCGGTTCATGTAGTAGTTGCGGGTGTTGATCTTGAAGCTGGAACCTTCGACGAAGCCGTCGGTGGCCGGGGTGTCTGCCGCGTGGGCAAGGGGAACGATCGTTGCAGCAATCGCGAGGAATAACGGGGTGAACGTCAGCGAGGTTTTCACCGGTGGAGCTCCTTTGGGTCAATCGAAACCGGCCAGTGTTGTTGGGGTTCCTGGCCTTTTTTCAGCGCAAAAAAAAGCCGCTGAACTCAGCGGCTTTAAGACAGATTCCCAGTGTAGAGCCCTGGAAATAAGTCGAGGGAAATCGGGGGAGAGCGGGTCGGTCTTAACCGCTGCGCTCATCGATGCGACAAATTAGCGCAGGTGAGCGGTGCGATACAGAGTGTAACAAGATAATGACTGTTGCCCAAATCGCAACAGTCTGGCAGTGGGGTGTGAGGGGCGGCCTGACAAGCCCTACCCAAGAATGTTAGCGTGCTTGCCATTCCCACGTAGTCGATGAGCCCGCCTTCCATGAAAAAGACCGTCCTCGCCTTCAGCCGCGTCACCCCGGAAATGATCGAACGCCTGCAACAGGATTTCGATGTCATCGCCCCCAACCCCAAGCAGGGCGACATCAACGCCCAGTTCAACGAAGCCTTGCCCCATGCCCACGGCCTGATCGGCGTAGGCCGCAAACTGGGCCGCGCGCAACTGGAAGGTGCGAGCAAACTGGAAGTGGTTTCCAGCGTGTCGGTGGGCTACGACAACTACGACCTGGCGTACTTCAATGAGCGCGGGATCATGCTCACCAACACCCCGGATGTGCTCACCGAAAGCACCGCCGACCTGGCCTTCGCCCTGCTGATGAGCAGCGCCCGCCGCGTCGCCGAACTGGACGCCTGGACCAAGGCCGGCCAGTGGAAAGCCAGCGTCGGCGCGCCGTTGTTTGGCTGTGATGTACACGGCAAGACCCTGGGTATCGTCGGCATGGGCAACATCGGCGCGGCCATCGCCCGTCGGGGTCGCCTGGGCTTCAACATGCCGATTCTGTACAGCGGTAACAGCCGCAAGACCGAACTGGAACAGGAACTCGGCGCGCAATTTCGCAGCCTCGACCAGTTGCTGGCCGAAGCCGATTTCGTCTGCCTGGTGGTGCCGTTGAGCGAGAAAACCCGCCACCTGATCAGCCATCGCGAGCTGGGCCTGATGAAATCCAGTGCGATCCTGGTGAACATCTCCCGTGGCCCGGTGGTGGATGAGCCGGCGCTGATCCAGGCCCTGCAAAACCAGACCATCCGTGGTGCCGGCCTGGATGTGTACGAGCAGGAGCCGCTGTCCGAGTCGCCGCTGTTCCAACTGAGCAATGCGGTGACCCTGCCGCACATCGGCTCGGCCACCAACGAGACCCGCGAAGCCATGGCCAACCGCGCCCTGGAAAACCTGCGCAGCGCCTTGCTGGGCGAGCGTCCGCAGGATCTGGTAAACCCGCAGGTGTGGAAGGGCTGACGACTGCTTGTTGTAGGTAGGAGCGAGCTTGCTCGCGAAAAGCGTCAACGATAACGCGGGCATCCTGGATAAACACAGCGCCCTCAGGTTTTTCGCGAGCAAGCTCGCTCCTACAGTTTTTCGCGTGCAAGTCGATAACGGTCTATAGATCGTCATCCCTGATCCACAGAAGGTTTTTATGTCCACCACCAAAGCCCGCGCAGATTCACTCTCGCTTCTGCTCTTTACCTTGCGCAGCGGCAAGCTGATGGCGATCAACCTGCTGAAAGTCAGTGAAATCATTCCCTGCCCGCCGCTGACCAAGCTGCCGGAGTCGCACCCCTACGTCAAAGGCATCGCCACCTTGCGCGGCACCGCGTTGTCGGTGATCGACCTGAGCCGCGCCCTGGGGGAAATGCCCCTGCAAGACCCGGACGGCGGCTGCCTGATCGTCACCGATGTAAGCCGTTCCAAGCAGGGCCTGCATGTGCAGGCGGTAAGCAAGATCGTGCACTGCCTGACCACCGACATTCGCCCGCCGCCGTTTGGTTCCGGCGGTACGCGTTCGTTTATCACCGGCGTGACCCAGGTCGAAGGCGCCCTGGTGCAAGTGCTGGACATCGAGAAAGTCATCCACGGCATCGCCCCGGCGCAGATCGAAGCGGCGCCCACCGACCTGACCATGGAAGAAGCCGAAGTGCTGGGCAACGCCCGAATCCTGGTGGTGGACGACAGCCAGGTGGCGCTGCAGCAGTCGGTGCACACCCTGCGCAACCTCGGCCTCACGTGCCACACCGCCCGCAGCGCCAAGGAAGCCATTGACCGTTTGCTGGAGCTGCAAGGCACCGTCGAGCAAATCAACGTGGTGGTCTCGGACATCGAAATGTCCGAAATGGACGGCTACGCCTTTACCCGAACCCTGCGGGAAACCCCGGACTTCCAGGACCTTTATGTGCTGCTGCACACCTCCCTGGACAGTGCGATGAACAGCGAAAAAGCCCGCTTGGCCGGCGCCAATGCGGTACTCACCAAGTTTTCTTCGCCGGAACTGACCAAGTGCCTGGTGGTAGCCGCCCAGACCGTGGCGCAACAGGGCCTGTGACCGGTGGGTGAATATTTCCAGCTGCTGCGCCGCGACCTCACCGGCAGCCTGCCCGCCCCGCAGTGGCCGGCGGATATCCAGCTGGATCATTACCGCGAAGCCATGGCCCCGGCGATCCATGCGGTATTGAGCCTGGCCCAGGAACAAGGCGGCGGACGGGTCGGCTCCCTTGAGCACTGGCGCCAGCAGTTCGTTACCGATGCCGAGTTCGACCCCAAACTGTGCCTGGTGGCGAGTAACGCCAGCGGCATCCTGGGTGTGTCCCAATGCTGGACCAGCGCCTACATCAAGAACCTGGCCATTCACCCCTGTGCCCAGGGCATGGGGTTGGGCCGTGCGTTATTGCTGCACACCTTCCAGGTGTTCAAGCAACGCGGCGAAGCGTTTGTCGACCTCAAGGTGCTGGAGTCCAACTTGCGGGCACGGCAGCTGTATGAACGTGCGGGCATGGTGTTTGTGCTTCGCGACCTTGTCCCCGAGGACTGACGGCGCTGGCGCATAACTTGCTTTGCACAGAGGCAGAACGGTGAACAGAGGCAAAAACCCGCCACCGTTCATGAGTGCCTTCTGACCTTGCCTGGTGACAGACCCTCCATGAATACCCATTTTTCCTGCGTCGGTTGCGGCAAATGCTGCACCGACCACCATGTGCCCTTGACCCTCGAAGAAGCCCGCAGCTGGGCGGCTGACGGCGGTAATGTCATCGTGCTGGTGGAAGGTTTCCTGGGCAGTGGCCTGGGGCTGCCCGAGTTGCAACGTGACCACGCACAACGCCGTTCCGCCATCGTGCCCAGCGGCAATACCGAGGCGTATGTGGCAATCACCTTTGCCGCCTATAACGCCGGGCGCTGCCGGAATCTTGACGAAGACGACCGTTGCCGCATTTACGAGCGGCGGCCGTTGGTGTGCCGCATCTACCCGATGGAGATCAATCCGCACATCCCGTTGAACCCGGGCGCCAAGGACTGCCCGCCGGAATCCTGGGAGCAGGGGCCGGCGCTGATCGTGGGGGGCGAGTTGATGGATAAGGAGCTGGCCGAGTTGATCCGCCGCTCACGCCAGGCTGACCGCGATGATATCCAGGCCAAGGAAGCCGTGTGCGGGTTGCTGGGCATCCATACCACGGCGCTCAAGGGCGATGGGTTTACCGCGTACTTGCCCGACATGGGCCTGTTTGCCCAGGCGATCGAGTTGGCGACGCAAGAAGTCGTGCAGGCCAATGAGTGGGTGTTTCATGTGTCCGGGATGGACATTGCCGAGCAACTGCTGGATGCCGGCGCCCGGATTGCCACCGAGGTGCCGGCGAACTACGCCTTCATTTCATTGCGGGCGGCTTAAGCGCTAGCGCCGCTTGCCCCAGAACTCCTCCGCCAACCGCCGCAAGTCATCCGCCAGCCCCGCCACGTCCCCTGAGCTGAGCTGGCTCTGCTGGCCAGCGCTGACCGTCACTTCCCCGGCATTGCGAATGCCGATGATGTTGCGGTTGATGTCCTCGCTCACCGCACTCTGTTCTTCCACCGCCGCCGCGATCTGCTGGCTCATGGCGGTAATTCGGGTCACTCGCTGGCTGATCCCATCCAGTGCGGCAGCGGCGCGCTGGGCCTGATCGACGCTGGCCTCGAC
Source organism: Pseudomonas sp. G5001 (assembly GCF_013385475.1). Taxonomy (NCBI): domain Bacteria; kingdom Pseudomonadati; phylum Pseudomonadota; class Gammaproteobacteria; order Pseudomonadales; family Pseudomonadaceae; genus Pseudomonas; species Pseudomonas sp. G5001. Next base: position 152,092 of record NZ_JACAPZ010000011.1, on the reverse strand, counting down.
ATGCTGGCTGCTTTGCGCCATCGCCTGCACCGCATCCCGGGCGCCGCCTTGCAGGGTGCTGATCATGCGCTGGATCTCATTGGTCGAATCCTGCGTACGCTGGGCCAGGCCTCGTACCTCATCGGCCACCACAGCAAACCCGCGTCCTTGCTCCCCGGCCCGCGCCGCTTCGATGGCGGCATTCAGCGCCAGCAGGTTGGTCTGTTCGGCAATCGCCCGGATCACTTCCAGCACCCCGGAAATATCGCCACTGTGGCTTTCCAGTTGATGGATCACTGCGGTGGCCCGCGCCAGTTCCTCGGACAAACGCAGCACCGCGTCGCGGCTTTCATCCACCCGTTGATGGCCCTCGCGGGTTTCGCTGCCGGCCTGGTCAGCGGCCCTGGACGCCTGCAGCGCGTGCTCGGCGACTTGCGCCACGCTGGCGGCCATTTGATTGATCGCGGCGGCGACCTGATCCGTCTGGGTCTGTTGGCCGAGGCTGCTGGTGTGGCTGCTGTCCAGTTGTTGCACCAGCGCCGCGGCATGGCCGGACAGACGTTGCGACGCATCGCCAATCCGGCCGACCACTGCGCCCACCTGGGCCTCCAGCATCTGCATGGCAAACTCGATACGCCCGAACTCGTCCTTGCGCCCGGTGTAGATCGCCTGGCTCAGCGGGTTATCGGCAATCAGCCGTGCCCGCTGGTTCAACTGTGCCAGGGGCCGTAACAAGCCATGCACACCCGCTACCCCCACGGCGCAGGCCGCCGTTCCCGCCAGCAGTTGCCAGGTCAGCGGATAAGTCGCCAGCCCAAGGCCCAATGCCCAGGTTGCGGCGCAAGCCCCGAGGACCCATGCCGACAGCTTGAAGGTCATGCCCACCACGGGCCGTGCTCGCCGAGTGCCGGCACGCAGGCGGGCATAGGCCCGTTCGGCCCGATGCACCCGCCGTGCATCGGGCTTGGTGCGCACCGATTGATACTCCACCGTCACGCCGTCCCGGGTGACCGGCGTGGCATAGGCACTGACCCAATAGTGATCGCCGTTCTTGCAGCGATTTTTCACCATGCCCATCCACGAGCGACCGCTTTTCAATACCTGCCACATGTGCGCAAACGCCGCGGCCGGCATGTCCGGGTGACGCAGCAGGTTGTGCGGCGTGCCCAGCAGCTCCTCGCGGGTGTAGCCGCTGATATCGATGAAGTCCTGGTTGGCGTAGGTAATTGCGCTGGTCAGGTCGGTGGTCGAGAGGATATTGGCGTCGGGGGCAAAATCCACATTTCGACCGGTGACCGGCAGATTGATCTTCATGGAAAAGCGCGCTCGTGATTGTTGGAGGAGTCGGCAGGGCGTCGACTCTAAGCGCACCGGTTGGGCAAATACTGATCCAGCTCATGTTCCGCGCAATTAATTGGCCATTACGGTCTGGAGAGCGGCGCGTCCAGCCGGTAGGGCTCGATGATGCGTTGGTATTCGCCGCTCTGTTTCAGTTGCTCGAGGGCGTGATTGAGGGCGCTGCGCAAGGCGGTGTCGGGCTTGCGCAGTGCGATCGCCACGCCGTTACCCAGCAGTTCGGTGGAGACGTGAGGGCCGAGGAAGTCGAAAACCTGACCATCAGCGGTGTCGAGCAGCGCCTCACGGATTTCCACGGTGCCTTGCAATGTTGCATCGATGTCGCCTGCCAGCAGGCTGCGGATCAACTCGTCATTGCGCCAGAATGCCTTGACGATGACCCCCTTGGGCGCCCACTTCGACAGGGCGAAGGCTTCGCGGTTGCTGCCCACCAGAACGCCCACGCGCTTGCCCTTCAGTGACCGTGGGGTCGGCTTCAACCCTGATGTCTTGCGGGCCACCAGGCGCGTGGTGATCGGATAAAGGTTATCGGTGAAATTCACCCGCTGGCGCCGTTTCAGTGTAGGGGCCATGCCCATGATCGCGTCGAATTGCCTGGCTTCAAGGGCGGGGAAGTTTTCCACAAGGACCTGGTCGACCCAGGTACACCGCACATTGAGCTGTATGCACAGGGCATTGCCCAGCTCGATGTTCAGCCCTGCAAGCTGGCCATGTTGATTGCGGCTTTGGAAGGGTGGAAATTGCGCAGCAACGGCGAAACGAATTTCATGCCGTGGTTGACCGCTGGCCGCAGTGGTGGAGAAAACGCTGGCCATCAGCGACAACAACAGCACGACACAGGTGCGTATCAGAACCACAGGGGACGTCCTTTTCCAGAAAACCAGCTTTACCACGCCCAGCCCCGAGCGAAAGAGTCGGGGCAAGCGGGTGTCATGCAAGCTTTCAAGAATTGGCCGCAGGCCTACAAGGCGAAACGTCAGTAACTGTTGTAGGCATAAATCTCCATTACGGAGGATTTATTACCGGTCAGCGCTTGCCCATCGAGCGACGGGTGCCGGGAGGCGCCATGCCCGGGCTCTTGGTGTGGCCGTTCTTGGCGCCGTTTTTGTACCACGGCTGGCTGGCGTTTTTCGCCCCGGCCAGTTCGCCCGGCTTGAACGGAAACTTGAACGCCGGGATCTCGGCCTTGGTTTCGCCTTCGACGCTGTCAGGGTTGGCCTGTTGGTCGATGTTGACCGCTTCAACAGCGGGTTGTGTCGGGGAATTCATGGTGGCTCCGGGGAGTACTGAAAATGACGCGGGCCCGACTTGCAGGCCACACCGCCGCGCAGTATACCTGCGCGCCTCGGATCTTTAACCACTGCTCGTACGAATGGTCGGACTTTACTGACGGCGCTGTCAGTTAGCAGTCACTTTGCTGACCCGGTTGGCGGGCTATAAAGAGCCTTCATTCTTCCGATCCTTTGCCCTGGCGCCTCACCCCATGCACATTCAACGAAAACCTGCCTTGATCGTGGGCGTCCTTGTGGTACTGGCCGTGGTTGCCTGGGTGGTGACCCGCCCGGCCAAGACCAAACTGACCGCATCGTCGGCGATCCCGGTGCGGGTGATCAGCGTCAAACAGCAGGACATCCCGCGGTTTGTCAGCGGCATCGGCTCGGTGCTGTCGTTGCACAGCGTGGTGATTCGCCCGCAGATCGACGGCATCCTTACCAAATTGCTGGTCAAGGAAGGTCAACTGGTGAAGGCCGGCGACCTGCTGGCGACCATTGATGACCGCTCGATCCGCGCCAGCCTGGACCAGGCCAAGGCGCAGCTCGGGGAAAGCCAGGCGCAACTGCAAGTCGCGCTGGTCAACCTCAAGCGCTACAAGGAACTGAGCATCGACGACGGCGTGTCCAAGCAGACCTATGACCAGCAACAAGCCCTGGTCAACCAGCTCAAGGCCACGGCCCAAGGCAACCAGGCCGCGATTGATTCGGCCCAGGTGCAGCTTTCCTACACCCAGATTCGCTCGCCGGTTACCGGTCGCGTCGGGATTCGCACAGTGGATGAAGGCAACTTCCTGCGCATGAGCGACACCCAGGGCTTGTTCTCCGTGACCCAGATCGACCCGATTGCCGTCGAGTTCTCCCTGCCGCAACAGATGCTTCCGACCCTGCAAGGCCTGATCGCCGCGCAACTGCCCGCCGACGTCAACGCCTACATGGGCGCCGACACCGACGGCCAGACCGGCGACCTGCTGGGGGAGGGCCGCCTGAGCCTGATCGACAACCAGATCAGCGGCACCACCGGCACCATCCGCGCCAAGGCCGAGTTCAGCAACGGCGCTCAGAAACTCTGGCCGGGGCAGTTGGTGACGATCCGCATCCAGACCGCCCTGCACAAGAATGCCCTGGTGGTGCCGCCTACCGTGGTGCAACGCGGCCTGGATTCGCACTTCGTGTACCGGCTCAAGGGTGACAAGGTTGAGGTGGTGCCGGTGCAGGTGCTGTACCAGAACAGCGACATGAACATCCTCCAGGGTGTGCAGGCCGGCGATGTGCTGGTCAGCGACGGCCAGTCCCGGCTCAAGGCGGGCGCCCAGGTCGATGTGCTCAAGGAGCCGCCGCAGGTGATCCAGACCGTTGATGCCAAGGTGCAGCCATGAGTGGCAGTCGTTCGCCGTCGGCCTGGTGCGTCGACCACCCGGTCGCCACCTTGCTGCTGACCTTCGCTTTGGTATTGCTCGGGATGATTGCCTTTCCACGCCTGGCCATCGCCCCACTGCCGGAAGCGGAATTTCCGACGATCCAGGTCAGCGCCACGCTGCCCGGCGCCAGCCCGGACACCATGGCTTCATCCGTGGCAACGCCGCTGGAGGTGCAATTCAGCGCCATCCCCGGCATGACCCAGATGACCTCCAGCAGCGCCTTGGGCTCCAGCCTGCTGACCCTGCAATTCACCCTCACCAAGAGCATCGACACCGCCGCCCAGGAAGTGCAGGCGGCGATCAACACCGCGTCCGGCAAACTGCCCAGCGACATGCCGAGCCTGCCGACCTGGAAGAAGGTCAACCCGGCGGACAGCCCGGTGCTGATCCTCAGCGTCAGCTCCGACAGCATGCCCAGCACCGAGCTGAGCGACTACGTGGAAACCCTGCTGGCCCGGCAGATCAGCCAGATCGACGGGGTCGGCCAGATCAACATTACCGGCCAGCAACGCCCGGCCATCCGGGTGCAGGCGTCGGCCGATAAACTCGCGGCCATCGGCCTGACCCTGGCGGACGTGCGCCTGGCGATCCAGCAATCGAGCCTGAACCTGGCCAAGGGCGCGATCTACGGCGAGAACAGCGTGTCGACCCTCTCGACCAACGACCAGTTGTTCCACCCCGAGGATTACGCCCAACTGATCGTGTCCTACAAGGACGGGGCACCTGTACAGCTGCGGGATATCGCCAAAGTCATCAACGGCTCGGAAAACGCCTACGTGCAGGCCTGGTCCGGCGACACCCCAGGCGTCAACCTGGTGATCTCCCGCCAGCCCGGCGCGAATATCGTCGAGACCGTGGACCGCATTCAAGCCGAACTGCCGCGCCTGCAAGCCATGCTGCCGGCCTCGGTGCAGGTCAGCGTGTTGACCGACCGCACCAAGACCATCCGCGCGTCCCTGCATGAAGTGGAAGTGACCCTGCTGATCGCCATCCTGCTGGTGGTGGCAGTGATGGCGCTGTTCCTGCGCCAGTTGTCGGCCACGTTGATCGTGTCCAGCGTGCTCGGCGTGTCGCTGGTGGCCAGTTTTGCCCTGATGTACCTGATGGGCTTCAGCCTGAACAACCTGACCCTGGTGGCGATCGTGATCGCCGTGGGGTTTGTGGTGGACGATGCGATCGTGGTGGTGGAGAACATTCACCGCCACCTGGAAGCGGGCCTCGACAAGCGCGAAGCCGCGATCAAGGGCGCGGGTGAAATCGGTTTTACCGTGGTCTCCATCAGCTTCTCGCTGGTGGCGGCGTTTATCCCGCTGTTGTTCATGGGCGGTGTCGTGGGGCGGTTGTTCAAGGAGTTTGCCTTGACAGCCACCTCGACCATCCTGATTTCGGTGGTGGTCTCGCTGACCCTGGCGCCGACCCTGGCCGCATTGTTCATGCGCGCACCAACCCATCATGCCCACGACAAACCCGGTTTCAGCGAACGCCTGCTGGCCGGCTATGCGCGCAATCTGCGCCGCGCCCTGGCCCATCAACGCACCATGGCCGCGATCTTCATGGTGACCCTGGCCCTGGCCGTGGTCGGCTACGTGTTTATCCCCAAGGGTTTCTTTCCGGTACAAGACACCGGCTTCGTCCTCGGCACCAGCGAAGCCGCGGCCGACGTGTCGTTCCCGGACATGGTCGCCAAGCACAAGGCAATCGCCGAGATCGTCAAGGATGACCCGGCGGTGGAAGCGTTCTCCCATTCGGTGGGCGTGACCGGCAGCAACCAGACCATCGCCAACGGCCGGTTCTGGATTGCCTTGAAAGATCGCGGGGATCGCGACGTGTCGGCCAGCCAGTTTATCGACCGGATCCGCCCGAAACTGGCGAAAGTGCCGGGCATCGTCCTGTACCTGCGGGCCGGCCAGGACATCAACTTAAGCTCCGGCCCCAGCCGCGCCCAGTACCAGTACGTGCTCAAGAGCAATGATGGCCCGACCCTGAATACCTGGACCCAGCGCCTCACCGAAAAACTGCGGGCCAACCCGGCGTTCCGCGACCTGTCCAACGACTTGCAGCTGGGCGGCAGCATCACCCACATCAGCATCGACCGTCAGGCCGCCGCGCGGTTTGGCCTCACCGCCACCGATGTGGACCAGGCACTGTACGACGCCTTCGGCCAGCGCCAGATCAACGAATTCCAGACCGAGATCAACCAGTACCAGGTGGTGCTGGAACTGGACACCCAGCAACGCGGCAAGGCCGAAAGCCTGAACTACTTCTACCTGCGCTCGCCGCTGACCAACGAGATGGTACCGCTGTCGGCGGTGGCCAAGGTCGACCCGCCCACCGTCGGGCCCTTGTCCATCAGCCATGACGGCATGTTCCCGGCGGCCAACCTGTCGTTCAACCTGGCACCCGGCGTCGCGTTGGGCGATGCGGTGATCCTGCTCAACCAGGCGAAGAATGAAATCGGCATGCCGACCACTATCATCGGCAACTTCCAGGGCGCGGCCCAGGCGTTCCAGAGTTCATTGGCCAGCCAGCCCTGGCTGATCCTCGCGGCACTGGTGGCGGTCTACATTATCCTGGGTGTGCTGTACGAGAGCTTCGTGCACCCGCTGACGATCATCTCCACCTTGCCATCGGCGGGGTTGGGGGCGCTGATCATGCTGTCACTGATGGGCCAGGACTTTTCGATCATGGCGTTGATCGGCCTGGTGCTGCTGATCGGGATCGTGAAGAAGAACGGTATCCTGATGATCGACTTCGCCCTGGACGCCCAGCGCGTACGCGGCCTGCCGCCCGAGGAAGCGATTTATGAGGCGTGTGTCACGCGGTTCCGGCCGATCATCATGACCACCCTGGCCGCCCTGCTGGGTGCGGTGCCGCTGATGCTGGGCTCCGGCCCCGGCGCGGAAATGCGCCAGCCGCTGGGTATCGCGGTGGTGGGCGGGTTGCTGGTGAGCCAGGCGCTGACGCTGTTCACCACACCGGTCATATACTTGTACCTCGAGAAGTTTTTCCACAGACCCAAACCAGCTCCCCAGCTGGCAATCACACACTGAGGCTGAGGCCCCGTCCTGGAACAAAAGGCTCATGCGTGTACTGATTATTGAAGACGAAGAAAAAACCGCCGACTACCTGCACCGCGGCCTGACGGAGCAAGGCTATACCGTCGACGTCGCCCGTGAAGGCGTCGAAGGGTTGCACCTGGCCCTGGAGAACGATTACGCGGTCATCGTGCTCGACGTGATGCTGCCCGGCCTGGATGGCTTTGGTGTTTTGCGCGCGCTGCGGGCGCGCAAGCAGACGCCGGTGATCATGCTCACCGCCCGCGAGCGCGTGGAAGACCGTATTCGCGGCCTGCGCGAAGGCGCGGATGATTACCTCGGCAAGCCGTTCTCGTTCCTCGAACTGGTGGCGCGCCTGCAAGCCCTGACCCGTCGCAGTGGCGGGCATGAGCCGGTGCAGGTGACCATCGCCGACCTGTGGATCGACCTGATCAGCCGCAAGGCCAGTCGCAACGGCGTTCGCCTGGACCTGACCGCCAAGGAGTTCTCGCTGCTCAGCGTATTGGCCCGGCGCCAGGGTGAAATCCTGTCCAAGACCTCGATTGCGGAAATGGTCTGGGATATCAATTTCGACAGCGACGCCAATGTGGTGGAAGTGGCGATCAAACGCCTGCGGGCCAAGCTCGACGGGCCGTTCGAACAGAAACTGCTGCACACCATCCGTGGCATGGGTTACGTGCTGGAGAACCGCAGTGTCGGCTAACTCCATCGCCCTGCGCCTGAGCGGCATGTTCACCCTGGTGGCGCTGCTGATCTTCCTGTTGATCGGCGGCGCGCTGTACCAGCAGGTGGACAAAGGCCTGGGCCTGCTGCCCGGGGCCGAGCTGGATGCGCGCTACAGCGTGCTGGAGTCTTCGGTCAATCGCTTCGGTACGCCGGACCATTGGGCGAAGATCACCGCCAAGCTCAAGTTGTTGGGAGAGGAAGACAAGCGCATTCGCTTCTGGGTGGTGAGCAGCGACCCGACCTACGAATACGGCAACCCGGACGCGCAGATTCGCGCCTTTGCCGCCGGCCCGACCGGCAAGCGCGACTTGCGCCTGCCGGGCCATGCCTACCCGTTCAAAGTATTGGTCAGCCAGTTTCCAGCCAAGGAGCAGCGCCCGCCGCTGCGTTTCCTGATCGCGGTCGACACCGAGAACTTCCGCGCCACCCAGCATCAACTGCTGGTGGCGCTGATCGGCCTGGCGTTTGTCGGCGTGCTGCTGGCCTCGCTGCTGGGGTTCTGGGTGGCGCGCATCGGTCTCAAGCCGCTGATCAAGCTGTCGGACGAGGCGCAGAAACTTGCACCGCCGAAACTCTCCGGGCGCCTGCAATTGTCGCCATTGCCGCCGGAGCTGAAGCAGTTCGTCAACTCCTTCAACTCGACCCTCGACCGGGTGGAACAGGCCTATTCGCGCCTGGAGTCATTCAACGCCGATGTGGCCCATGAGCTGCGCTCGCCGCTGACCAACCTGATCGGCCAGACCCAGGTGGCGCTGACCCGTGGGCGTTCGGCCGAGCATTATTTCGAGGTGCTGCAATCGAACCTCGAAGAGCTGGAACGGCTGCGCTCGATCATCAATGACATGCTGTTCCTGGCCAGTGCAGACCAGGGCAGCAAGGCCACCAAGCTGATCACCAGTTCGCTGGCGGATGAAGTGGCGACCACCCTGGACTACCTGGACTTTATCCTCGAGGACGCCCAGGTGCAGGTGCGTGTGACCGGCGATGCCCAGGTGCAGATCGAGAAGGCGCACTTGCGCCGGGCGTTGATCAACCTGTTGAGCAATGCGGTGCAGCATACGGCGCCTGGCCAGGTGATCGAGGTGAAGATCGAAGTGCTGGAGGACCACGTGGCGATCGGGGTGACCAACCCGGGCGATGAGATTGCCAGCGAGCATCTGCCCCGGTTGTTCGAGCGGTTCTATCGGGTGGACGCGTCCCGCAGCAATAGCGGGGCGAATCACGGGTTGGGACTGGCGATCGTCAAGGCGATCGCGTTGATGCACGGCGGAGATGTGTTTGTGCGCAGCGAGGGCGGCGGCAACACCTTTGGCATTACGCTGCCGGTGTAGCGGCTGCCCCCCTCAGTTACTCAGTCGTACCCCGCCCAAACTGCCACTTAGCTCATAGGCCGCCAGTTCCGCCTGATGCGCGGCCATGATTTCCGGCAGGGAGCTGCGCAGGTATTCCACCCACGTCTTGATCTTCGCATCCAGGTATTGGCGCGACGGGTAGATTGCGTACAGGTTGAGCTCCTGGGAGCGGTAGTTGGGCATCACCCGCACCAGGGTGCCGTTGCGCAGCCCTTCAATCGCCGCATACACCGGCAACAGGCCAACGCCCATGCCGCTGGTGATCGCGGTCTTCATCGCATCCGCCGAGTTCACCAGGAACGGTGAGCTGTTGATCGCCACACTTTCCTGGCCTTCAGGGCCATTGAACGACCATTTATCCAGCTGAATCACCGGGCTGACCAGGCGCAGGCACGCGTGGTTGAGCAGGTCGCTGGGCCGTTGCGCGCAGCCGTTGGCCTTGACGTAGGCCGGCGAGGCACAGGCGATGCTGTAAGTTATCCCCAGGCGCTGCGAGACAAACCCCGAATCCGGCAACTCGCTGGCGAGCACGATGGACACGTCGTAACCCTCATCCAGCAGGTCCGGCACGCGGTTGGCCATGGTCAGGTCAAAGGTCACGTCCGGGTGGGTGCGGCGGTAGCGGGCAATCGCATCGATCACGAAGTGCTGGCCGATGCCGGTCATGGTGTGCACTTTCAACTGCCCGGCCGGGCGGGCGTGGGCGTCGCTGGCTTCGGCTTCCGCTTCCTCGACATACGCCAGGATCTGCTCGCAACGCAGCAAATAGCGCTTGCCGGCCTCGGTCAGGGCGATGCGGCGGGTGGTGCGGTTGAGCAAACGGGTTTGCAGATGGGCCTCAAGGTTGGAGACCGCGCGCGAGACGTTGGCCGTGGTGGTATCCAGTTGCACGGCGGCGGCGGTGAAGCTGCCGGCTTCGGCCACACAACTGAAGGCGCGCATGTTTTGCAAGGTGTCCATTAAGGTGCTCTCAGGGGAGATGGCAAATTGTGACACGAAGTTGCAGGATCCAGTGATCCCTACGAACGGATTATCGCCTGAACGGTAACAAAGATTCACAAGAATCCCACCTTATCGCCATCCGGCCCGCCCCTTAGAATTGCGCCACCTTCCCCGCAACACCCTCTCAGGAATTCGCAGCAGTGCCGCGTCGCATCAGCAGAGAGCTGAAGACTCTCAGTGTTTGGGCCTTATCGTTAGCAATCAGCGGCTGCATCGGAACCGGAGGAATTGCCCCTCAAGGCCAGTCACTCGTCGCCAATTCATTGGCCACCGACGAGGCGATCAAAAGCGCCGCCCAGGACGCCCACTGGCCCACCGCGCAATGGTGGCAAGCCTACGGCGACCCGCAACTCAACCACTGGATCGACCTCGCCGTGCAAGGCAGCCCGAGCATGGCCATGGCCGCTGCACGTGTGCGTGAAGCCCGGGCCATGGCCGGGATCGCCGAGTCGGCCGAGTCGTTGCAGATCAATGGTGATGCCACGCTCAAGCGCCATAACTGGCCCAGCGACCAATTCTACGGCCCGGGAGCGCTGGACAATTCCACCACCTGGGACAACAACGCGTCCCTGGGGCTGAGCTATGCCCTCGACCTCTGGGGCCGCGAAAGCAATGCCACCGAGCGCGCCGTGGACATGGCCCACATGAGCGCCGCCGAAGCGCGCCAGGCGCAGCTCGAATTGCAGAACAACGTGGTGCGCGCCTATATCCAGCTGTCGTTGCACTTCGCCCAGCGCGATATCGTGGCCGCCACCCTGGCCCAGCAACAACAGATTCTCGACCTTGCGCAAAAGCGTTTGAATGGCGGGATCGGCACCCACTTCGAAGTCAGCCAGGCCGAGACGCCGCTGCCGGAAACCCATCGCCAGCTGGACGCCCTGGATGAACAGATCGCCCTGAGTCGCAACCAGTTGGCCGCGCTGGCGGGCAAAGGGCCGGGGGAGGGCGCGCAGTTGCAGCGGCCCACCTTGTCCCTGGCCGCGCCGCTGAAACTGCCGTCGAGCTTGCCGGCCGAACTGCTCGGCCAGCGCCCGGACGTGGTCGCCAGCCGCTGGCAAGTGGCGGCCCAGGCCCGTGGCATTGATGTGGCCCACGCCGGTTTCTACCCCAACGTCGACCTGGTGGGCAGCCTCGGCTACGTTGCCACCGGCGGCGGGATGCTGAGTTTCCTCACGGGTAAAAAGCTCAACTACACCGCCGGCCCGGCCATCAGCCTGCCGATCTTCGACGGCGGCCGCCTGCGCTCGCAGTTGGGGGAGGCCAGCGCCGGCTACGACATCGCCGTCGCGCACTACAACCAGACCCTGGTCAACGCGCTCAAGGGCATCAGCGACCAGTTGATCCGCCGTGAGTCGATGGACAAGCAGCAGGACTTTGCCGCCGAATCCGTGGCCTCGGCGCAGAAAACCTATGACATCGCGATGATCGCCTACCAGCGCGGCCTCACCGACTACCTCAACGTGCTGAATGCCCAGAGCCTGTTGTTCCGCCAGCAGCAGGTGCAGCAGCAGGTCCAGGCTGCACGCCTGAGTGCCCACGCCGAACTGGTGACCGCGTTGGGCGGTGGCCTCGGTGCCGGCAGCGACGTGCCTCAGGACAGCCAGACCTTACCGAGCAAGACCCCGGCGGCCCTCGCCGTGTTTGATCACTGAGTAGGATGCGATGACTCCCTTGCCTGCACCGCTGCGCTGGTTGCACTCGCTTGAGTGGCGCCGTGGTTTCTTCGATTGGGCACGCAGTGATGGCGTGACCTGGGTCTATATTTTCAAGGTGCTGATCGCGGCCTTCCTGACGCTGTGGCTGGCCATGCGCCTGGAATTGCCGCAACCGCGTACCGCGATGATCACGGTGTTTATCGTGATGCAGCCGCAAAGCGGCCAGGTGTTCGCCAAGAGTTTCTACCGCTTCCTGGGCACCCTGGCGGGCTCGGCGGTGATGGTGTTCCTGATCGCGTTGTTTGCGCAGAACACTGAACTGTTCCTCGGTTCGCTGGCGATCTGGGTCGGCATCTGCACTGCTGGCGCGACCCGCAATCGCAACTTTCGCGCCTACGGTTTTGTGCTGGCCGGCTACACCGCGGCGATGGTCGGCTTGCCGGCCCTGGCCCATCCCGACGGCGCGTTTATGGCGGCGGTGTGGCGAGTCCTGGAAATCTCGTTGGGGATCGTCTGCTCCACGCTGGTCAGCGCCGCGATCCTGCCGCAAACCTCCAGCGCTGCGATGCGCAACGCCCTGTACCAGCGCTTCGGTGTGTTCGCGCTGTTCGTCACCGATGGCCTGCGCGGTCGCAGCGAGCGCGAAGGCTTTGAACGCAGCAACGTGCGCTTTATCGCCGAAGCCGTGGGCCTGGAAGGGCTGCGCAGCATCACCGTGTTCGAAGACCCGCACATGCGTCGGCGCAATGGCCGGCTGACGCGCTTGAACAGCGAGTTCATGGGCATCACCACGCGCTTCAACGCCTTGCACCAATTGCTCGAGCGCCTGCGCAGCCAGGAGGCCGATCACGTGGTGGCTGCCATCAAGCCGGGCCTGCAAGACCTGGCGGAACTGCTCGACGGTTTTTCCGGCCGTGCGCTCACCAGCCCCGATGCGGCGCGCCTGGCCAATCAGTTGAACGCCTACAAGGAAGGCCTGCCCGCCAAGGTGCGCAGCCTGCGCACCCGCTTCCAGGAAAGCGCCCCCAGCGACGCCGAACTGTTGGACTTTCACACCGCCTATGAGCTGCTGTACCGCTTCGTCGACGACTTGCACAACTACGCCCAGACCCACGCCTCCCTGGCGGATCACAGCCACGAGCGCGAACACTGGGACGAACCCTACACCCCAAAAACCAACTGGCTGGCCTGCGCCGCCTCGGGGATTCGCGCCTCGTTTATCCTGATCGTGCTCGGCAGTTACTGGGTGGCCACGGCCTGGCCCAGTGGCGCCACCATGACCCTGATCGCCGCGGCGACGGTGGGTTTGTCGGCCGCCACCCCCAACCCCAAGCGCATGGCCTTTCAAATGGCTTGCGGCACCTTGATCGGGGCGCTGGTGGGCTTTGTCGAAATGTTCTTCGTGTTCCCCTGGATCGACGGTTTCCCGTTGCTGTGCGTGATGCTCGCGCCGGTGATCATCTTCGGTTCGTTCCTGGCTTCGCGCCCGCAGTACGCGGGAGTCGGCGTCGGGTTGCTGATCTTCTTCAGTACCGGCTCGGTGCCGGACAACCTCACGATCTACAACCCCTATACCTTCATCAACGACTACATCGCCATGGTCATCGGCATGCTGGTGTGTGCGGCGGCGGGCGCGATCATCCTGCCGCCCAACAGCCGCTGGTTGTGGCGTCGGCTGGAGCAGGACTTGCGCGAGCAAGTGGTGTTCGCCATCAGCGGCAAACTCAAGGGCCTGGCGTCGGGTTTCGAAAGCCGCACCCGCGACCTGCTGCACCAGGCCTACGGCTTTGCCGCCGGGCAACCCCAGGTGCAACGCAACCTGCTGCGCTGGATGTTCGTGGTGCTGGAAGTCGGTCACGCGATCATCGAGTTGCGCAAGGAACAGGCGATCCTGCCGGTGCACCCGGCGTATGCCGAATCCCAGCCGTGGCGCCAGGCGATCCGGGTGATGGGCCGCTCGTTGGTGCGGCTGTTCCTGCAACCCAGCGCCAGCAACCTGGAGCGCAGCCTGATCGCCGTGGACCACGCCATCAGCCGCGTGCAGGCCACCGACGAACCCTTCGCCCCGCACTTCGACACCTCGGCCCTGCGCCGGGTAAAAAGCTACCTGCACTTTATCCGCACCTCATTGCTGGACCCGCAATCACCCCTGGCTGCCCTCAAGCAAGAAGGACCCGCCCATGCCTCGTGAAATCGCCTTCCACGGCGTCTACATGCCCACCATGACCCTGATGTTTCTGATCGCGGCGGGCCTGGCCTGGGCCCTCGACCGGTTTCTGGCCGGCTTTGACCTATACCGTTTTTTCTGGCACCCGGCGCTGCTGCGCCTGAGCCTGTTCGCTTGCTTGTTCGGCGCCCTGGCGCTGACCGTCTACCGTTGAGAATGCCCCGATGAAAAAGTTTTTCAGCCTGCTCGCGACCTTGCTGGTACTGGCCCTGGCGATCTGGATTGGCCGCACGTTGTGGGTGCACTACATGGAAACTCCCTGGACCCGCGATGGCCGGGTGCGCGCCGACATCATCAACGTCGCCGCCGACGTCACCGGCGAAGTGGTCAACGTTCCGGTGCGTGACAACCAGTTGGTGAAAAAGGGCGACCTGCTGATGCAGATCGACCCCGAGCATTACCAGATTGCGGTCAAGCAGGCGCAATCCCTGGTGGCGTCCCGCAAGGCCACCTGGGAGATGCGCAGGGTCAACGCCCACCGCCGCGCCGACCTCGACGCCCTGGTGATCTCCAAGGAAAACCGCGACGACGCCAGTAACATCGCCGACTCGGCCCTTGCCGACTACCAACATGCCCTGGCCCAGCTTGAAGCGGCGCAACTGAACCTCAAGCGCACCCAGGTGGTGGCGGCGGTCGACGGCTACGTCACCAACCTCAACGTGCACCGTGGCGACTACGCGCGTATTGGCGAGGCGAAGATGGCGGTGGTGGATATGAACTCGTTCTGGGTGTACGGCTTCTTCGAAGAAACCAAGCTGCCCCACGTCAAAGTCGGGGACAAGGCCGACATGCAGTTGATGAGCGGCGAAACCCTCAAGGGGCACGTGGAAAGCATTTCGCGCGGCATCTACGACCGGGACAACCCGGAGAGCCGCGAGTTGATCGCCGATGTGAACCCGACGTTCAACTGGGTGCGCCTGGCCCAGCGGGTGCCGGTGCGGATTCATATCGATGAAGTGCCGGAAGGTGTGCTGTTGGCGGCGGGGATCACCTGCACCGTGATCGTCAATCAAACACAAAACTGAATGTGGGAGCGGGCTTGCTCGCGAAGGCAGTGTGTCAGTCAACGAAAATATCGACTGATCCACCGCATTCGCGAGCAAGCCCGCTCCCACATTTTGACCGTGTCAGGCCTGTAGAAACGTCTCGTGCAAATGGCGCCACAGCAGGGCGCCACTGGCCTGTTTTTCAAACACCACGGTCGATCGCCGATCGGTTTGGGCACCGCTGCCATCCACCTGCTGTTCGCGATAACTTACCGTCGCGCCACGGGCGTGTCGGTCAATCCCGGCAAACTCGCTGAGGCTGATCCTGAACCCGGGCCGCTTGCCGCCAGCCTGGCTGAACAGCTGGTTGAGCAGTGCAAAATCCAGTTGTTTGCCCGCCGGGGTGATCATGGAAAAGTCCGGCGAAAAACGCTTCAGCAAAACCTCCAGTGTTCCCTCGGGGGCTGTGCCGGCAAACCATTGTTCGATCTCGACATGGGCCTGGATCACTTCATCAAAAAAATCGCGGTAGTCAATCATCGTGTGGGCTCGCTGGCAGGGTGAAGCAGTGTCCGTACCTTGGACGCATCCAGGCACAGTACGGCAAATAACGGAAACAGGGTCAAGGCTGCGGCAATCGCGAAGGTGACGGTGAACGAGTCCAGCGCAGCCAGCACCCCACTGAGCACGGCGGCACCGAGGCAAAAACTCAATTGCCGATTGATGTTCCACAAGGCGCTGGCATGCCCCATGCGCTCGGCCGGAATGTCGAGAAAGGCGAGGGTTTGCGCGGTGCTGCTGCACAGGCTGCCGCCCATGCCCATCAGGAGGTAGGCGAGCACCACGACAACCGGGTGCGGCTCGATCAGCAACAGGATGCCGAGGGCTTGCAGCAGCATGCCCGCCAGCAGCAGCGGCCTCGGCCCGCAGCGATTGAACAGTTTTTTGCTCAAGGCAATCGCCAGCCCCGAGGCCAGCGCCCACGGCAGCATCAGCGCGCCGATGTGGCTGGCGGTAAAGCCTAGGCCGTGCAGATAAAGAATCGCCACCAGGCTGGTGCCGATAAACACGCCCGGGATGAACAGGTAAACCAGCATCGCGACCCGCAGCATCGGGCGGCGAGCCTGGCCCAATACGTGACCGAGCTCCAGCGCCGGGCGTGTGGACGCGGGCGTGTCTGCCACCAGCCAGCGCAAGGTCAGCATCACGGTGATCAGCGCCAGCGGCAGGTTGGCGAAAAAGATCCAGCGCCACGACACGCTGTCCACCACCAGGCCACCCAATGCTGGCGACAACGCCGGAATCAGCAGCGCCACCAGCATGACCCTGGCTGTCAGTTGGCTGCGTTCTGCCGGCGGAAAATGCCGATAGGCCAAGGCTTGCCCCACCGGAATCAACAAGCCGCCACCCAAGCCCTGCAACAGGCGCCAGCCGATCAGCGCTTCAATCGAGGCGGCCTGGCCCACCAGCACCGAGGCTACGCCGAACAGCAACAGGCTGACGGCAATCAACCGGCGTTCACCCAGCAGCGCCGCCAGCCAAACACTCAGGGGAATGACGACGGTCAGGCCGAGCATGTAGGCGTTGCCGATCCATGCCAGTTGCGTGACCGAGGCGTGCAACTCGCGGGCGATGTCCGGGTAAGCGATGGTGGCGACAAACATGTTCACCAGGTCGAGGGCGAAGCCCAGTAGAAAGATCCAGGTGACTTTCGAGCGGTAGGTCATTGCGCAGTTCCTGCTGTGGATGGCGGCAGGGTAGGCGGGTGCGGGCACTTGGGAAACAGCGGTTTGACTGTTAGTTTGTCAAAAATATTTTGACAAAGGAGCGCGTGACCAATGGTCAGTCTGGATCGTTTCGACACCTTCAAGGCCGTGGTCGAGGCCGGTTCGTTGACGGCAGCCGCGGATGTCCTCGGGCAGACGCGAGCAGTGGTGAGCTTCAACCTCAAGCGCCTGGAAGCCGAGCTGGGCGTGACCCTGCTGACCCGCAGTACTCGGCAACTGGCACTGACCGATGCGGGCGAACGCTTTTACCTGCGCTGCACGCGCATGCTGGAAGAAGCGCGCCTGGCGGTGGAAGAAGCCCGTTCGGAGCACAGCCAGCTCAAGGGCACATTGCGGATCACCACCACCGTCGAATACGGATTGGCGGTGGTGGTGCCGGCAGTGGAAACCTTTCGCGGCCTGCACCCGGAATTGAACATCCAGTTATCCACCTCCTCCAGCCACGCTGACCTGATCTCCGAGCGCTTCGATGTGGCTATTCGATTGGGGCGGATGCTCGACTCCAATCATCGGGCGGTGCAGCTGTCGAGCTACGAAATCCTCGCCGTGGCTGCACCGGGGTTTGCCGGGGTCGCCACGCTGGAAGAACTGGAGCAACTGCCCAAGCTGGGGCACGGGCGGCTGACGGAGTTGACGGTGCTCGACCCGGCCGGCCATGAGCACCTGTACCGTCCAGGCCCCGGCAAGGCTTCACTGGTTGCCGACAGTGCCGCCATTCTCCAGGCGTTTGCCGTGCGCGGGCATGGCGTGGCGATCCTGCCCCAGTGGCTGGTGCAGGAAGACCTGGATGCGGGGCGTTTGGTGCGGTTGCTGCCGGGGTATCGATTTGCGCCGCAGGGGGTGTACGCGTTGTACCCGGATACCCGGCATTTGCCCCTGAAAGTGCGGGCCTTCATTGATTTCATGAAAGGCTGATCAGCCGAGAAACCGTGTGGCGAGGGAGCTTGCTCCCGCTGGGGGGCGAAGCACCCCTGAAAAGGTCAGCGCATTCTTTCAGGAAACTTGGATGGGTGGTTTTGGGGCTGCTGCGCAGCCCAGCGGGAGCAAGCTCCCTCGCCACGGGGAGGCGGGGACTCTTAGAGCTGGCCGCTCAGGCCAAAGCGTTTTTTCAAGACAGTCTCCAGCAAGCCCTTGGGCAGCAACGCCGCCATCAATGGCAGTGCCCGGCAACCATTACCCGAGCGCAACAGGCGCGGCGGCGTGCCCTGTTGCACGGCCTTGAGCACGTCCACGGCAAAATCGCGAGCGGGCGTAGGCCGATCCTGGGAGGCCTTGGCCCGGGCGCGGATGCTTTCGCGCAGTGGCCACCAGGGCGACTTTTCATTGATCAACAGTTCGGCCTGGGTGCCGGCGTTTTTTGCAAAACTTGTATCGATGGCGCCTGGCTGCACTTCCATCACCCGCACGCCGAACGGTGCGAGCTCCATGCGCAACGCATCACTCAAGGCATGCACTGCGGCTTTCGAGGCGCAATACGCACCGGCGAACGGTGTGACCAACACGCCGGACACGCTGCCGATATTCACCACCAACCCTTTACGGCGACGCAGGGCCGGGAACAGCGCCTGAGTCACGCCCACCACTGAGAATACGTTGGTCTCGAATTGCTGCTGCATCGCCTGGGTGCCGCCGTCGAGCAACGGACCCATGGCGCCATAGCCGGCGTTGTTGATCAGCACATCCAGCTCGCCGACCTGCCCGGCCAACTGCGCCAGTGCAGCGCTGTCGTTGACGTCCAGTTGCACCGCGTTAAAGCCGGCGCTGGCGAGTGCCGCCACATCCTCGCTGCGCCGGGCGCTGGCCCACACGTCAAAGCCGGCTTGCTTGAAGGCGTCCGCCAGGGCACGGCCAATGCCACTGGAGCACCCGGTGATCAGTACGTTGGGCATGGATCAGTCCTTTGTCGTTATCAGTCAGAGAAGCTGCCTTGCAAATGCTCGGCACGAAATTCCAGGGTTTGCGGGCGGTAGCCGGGGCGCAGCGGCGGCACTGGCAGGCAGTCTTCCCAGGTGGCGCCGGCCTGCAGTTCGCCGGGGCCGCGATAGCGCGGGGCAGCGTACACGTTGTCTGCCAGGTTGACCGTATCGCCCGGCGCATACGCGGCGATGCGCCAACGCAGTTCGGTCAGCGGTACGTTGTTGCCGTTGTTCAAGGTGAGCTTGAGCGGGCGGTCTGCGGGGCATTCTTTCGGCGCGTAGACGGTACGCAGTTCCAGGCGTGCCAATTGCTGGGCCTCGCGGTTGTCCAGCCACACCACCCATACCGCCACCAGGCCCAGGCCGACGGCGGCCGCGAGGGAAACCGGCAACGCCCTGGCGGGGTAGCGCAGCAAGAGGATCAGCCAGGTGATAATCAGCAAGACACCAAAGAACATGGCAACAACCTCGAAAACGGAACGGGCATCCTAACCAAGCGTAGGTGGAGTTGACCATCTTCGGGTTCCCCGGCCCCAAAGAAAAAGCCCCCGGCCCACCGGCTGCGGATAGGGGACGCAGTCGGTGGGGCGGGGGCTTGTTGTGCTGCTCTGTTTACTGCGCGATGGTTTTTACCGACACGCCACGCTCGATTGGCGTGGATCGACCGTAGATATCTTCAAAGCGTTCGATATCGTCTTCACCCAGGTAGCTGCCGGACTGCACCTCGATAATCTCCAATGGAATCTTGCCCGGGTTACGCAAACGGTGCACCGAGGCAATCGGGATGTAGGTGGACTGGTTTTCGGTGAGCAGGAACACGTTCTCGTCACAGGTGACTTCGGCGGTGCCGCTGACCACGATCCAGTGTTCGGCGCGGTGGTGGTGCATCTGCAACGACAGGCACGCGCCCGGTTTCACCGAGATGTGCTTGACCTGGAAGCGCCCGCCCATATCCACCGAGTCGTACGAGCCCCATGGACGGTACACCTCGCAGTGGTTCTGGGTTTCGCTGCGGCCCTGCTCGTTGAGGGTGTTGACCATCTGCTTGACGCCCTGGACCTTGTCCTTGTGGGCAATCATCATCGCGTCCTTGGTTTCCACCACCACGATGTTTTCCAGGCCAATCACCGACACCAGCTTGCCGTTGCCGTGGATCATGCAGTTCTTGCTGTCCTGGATCACCACGTCGCCCTTGCTGACGTTACCGTTGGCGTCTTTTTCATTCACGTCCCACAGCGATGCCCAGCAACCCACGTCGCTCCAGCCGGCAGTCAATGGCACCACGCAGGCCAGTTGGGTTTTTTCCATCACGGCGTAGTCGATGGAGTTGTCCGGGCAGCAGGCGAAGGTGGATTCGTCGATGTCGATGGTGTCTGCGGTTTGGTTGCTGCGTTCCAGGGTCAGCAGGCAGGTGTCGTAGATGTCCGGGTCGTGTTTTTTCAGCTCTTCGAGGAAGCGGCTGGCGCGGAACAGGAACATGCCGCTGTTCCAGAAATAACCACCGCTCTTGACGAATTCGGCGGCGCATTTTTCATCGGGTTTTTCCACGAACTGTTGCACGCGGCTGACGCCTTCGGGCAGCAGCGAATCGTTGGTCGACTTGATATAGCCGTAGCCGGTCTCCGGACGGGTGGCCGGCACACCGAACAGCACCATTTCGCCACGCTCAGCCGCCACAGTGGCCAGGGCCAGGGCGCGTTGCAGGGCTTTCTGGTCATCCAGCACGTGGTCGGCGGGCAGCACCAGCATCAGTTCGTCGCGGCCTTCGTTGACCAGCATCATCGCCGTCAGGGCCACGGCCGGCGCGGTATTGCGGCCGAACGGCTCCATCAGGATGCGCTGGGTTTCCAGTTTGCGGGCAGCCAGTTGCTCGTTGACGATAAAGCGGTGGTCCTTGTTGCACACCACGATGGGCGCGTCCATGCCGTCGAACACCAGGCGCTCCAGGGTTTGCTGGAACAAGGTGTGCTCGCCGGTCAGGGCCAGGAACTGCTTGGGAAACTGTTTACGCGAAAGCGGCCAAAGCCGTGAGCCGCTACCACCGGAAAGGATTACTGGGATCATGGTGTTTCTCCTTGAATCAAATTTGGTTAGAGCCTGTGGGAGCCGGGCTTGCCCGCGATGGCATCACCTCGGTGTACCTGATACACCGAGTTGTCCGTATCGCAGGCAAGCCAGCTCCCACAGGGGGCAGCGTCAATCTGAAAATCTAATCAGCGGGTCGACACAGGGCGTTTCACCCACACTGGCGACAGGTTGGCGCCGGTGCCGGTGACGTACAGCACTGCGGCCTCACCGCGTTCCAGAGCTACCGGCTTCACGTCGCCGACTTTTTTATCGCCTTCATACAGCGCCAGGCTGACCTTCACCGGGTTGATCTCGCGCTCGCCACGGCCCTTGGCGGCCACGGCCTGGACCACGTCGGTCTTGCCATCGGCGGTTTTCAGGGTCAGCGACTTGTCACTGAGGTTCTGCACGCGCACCAGGGATTTCTGCTTGTTCTTGAACGGCGGTTCTTCGATCAGTTGCGGTTGGCCGCTGCCGCTGCTGACCAGGGTGTAGTAGTGGTCGGCGGCGAGCTTGACCGGCAGGGTCTGGCTGCCGACCTTGGCGCTGTAGTCACCGCCCGGCATGAAGCTGAAGTCACTGCTGGCCAGCGGTGCAACCTCGTTGAGGTTGGTGCTGCCGACGGTGGCGCTGACTTCCTGGTTGCTGGCGTTGTACACCCGCACAAAGCTCGAGCCTTTTGGCGCGACGGGACCGTAGAGGGCGGCGTCGCCACCGGCGAAGGCGGACATCGAAACAACGCTCATGCCGGCGACGAGGGCAAAAGTTTTTGCGAGGTTAGTAGTGAAAGTCATGTGAGTTACCTCTCTTTCAGTTTTGCGCCCGGTCGGGCGTCTCGGAGTTCATGTTTTTAACGGTGGGGGTGTTGATAGCCATGTTCTGTTGGCGCATACCGGCTTGTTTGAGCTGCGCAACCCACTGCGGGTCGGCATCGCCGATTTCGTTGTTCACAGGCAGATAACGCTCGGGAAACTCCCAGATCAGCACCTGTGGCGGGCTGTTCTTGAAGTCGTCGCTTTTCAGGTAGCTGAGCATCGGCAGGATCGGGCCGTGGCCGTCTTCGGAGTAGTTGATGACGTCGCTGCCCAGGGCTTGCTTCAGCGCGCCGACAAAGTTCCAGTTCGGGTTGGCGCTGTAGCTGGTGCCCACCAGTGCCACCGGGGTTTCACTGTCGGTGAACAGCGCATCGTCGCCCTTGGTTTCAGCCAGGTGCGTCACGCGTTTTTGCAGTGGCTCCTTGGGCGGCATCAGGTTTTCGAACAGCGGGTCCAGCGGCAGGAACAGGCGCAGGTCGCCCTTGTGTGGCTCGGTCTTCTCGGCTTCGGTGACAAAGCGTTGAGGCTCGCCGCTCAGGGGCGTTTTGTTGGCAATTGTCTTGGCCAATTCTTTGGCCGCCACTTCAGCGCCGTCCGGGGTCCAGTGGGTGTCGGTGCGCAGGAACACTTGCTGGCCGTGCAGCTTGGCCTGTTGCAGCGGGCCCATCAGGTCAGGGGCGACGATCTTGTCGGCGGCCATGCGGGCATGGAAGTCCTGGTACAGACCGGCGCGGATGCTCGCCGGCTGCACTTCACCCAGGTGTTCCGGGTACAGCCGCACCTTGGCCGGCACGATCGCCATCACCAGTTGGATACCCTGGGCCTTGAGCTTCTGGCGCACGCCTTCCACCAAGGCGTAGTTGCCTTGCAGGTTCTGGTCTTCGTTGACGATCGGGTTGAATTCCTCGTCGCTGTACAACCAGTGGTCGCGGCCAATTACCACGCCAGGGCGGCCTTCGTTGAACAGCTTGTAGTCCAGCGCTGCCCAGAGGTTGGTGCCCAGGCGCTTGATCGGGAACTGGTCGTCGTAGTGGGTCTCGACGGCCTTGGTCCAGCGGCCGTTGAGCACGGTGGCGTCGGCGTTGGTGCTGAAGCCCAGGAAACTGCGCATCGACCAGGCGCCCAACGCCAGCAGCACGGCGAGGAACAAGGCGATGTAGAGGACGCGTAATGAACGGGTCATGGTCGGCTCCCTCAGAACTGGAAGTAAAGGAACGGCGAGAAGCTCTGCGCCGAAAGTTTGAGAATCGACGCCACGAACAGCAGCAGTACTGCGGCGCGCATGGCGTAGCGTGGCCAGGTGGCGCTCCAGTAGGCCGGTTGCACGGTGGCCTCGGTGCCCACGGTGTAGCCGGGCTCATGGATGCTGCCCGGGTTGTCGCCCGGTACGGCCTTGATCAAGCCCGGTTGCGCAGTCGCCGGGCCATCGGCCTGGGTGTTGACCGCAGGCTTGGTTTTTTCCGGTGGGCGGTTGTTGTAGAAGTCCCGCAGGCCGAAAAACGCCAGGGTTGCGTATGCCACCACCAGGGTTGCCACTTGCAGGCCGGTGAGGCTGGCGCGGTTGAGTTCCGACAGCGACCACTCGCCGAAGCTGAACATCGCGCCGTACATACGGCCGGCGACGTGCAGGTTTTCCGAGCGGAAGATCACCCAGCCCATCACCACCAGCAGGAAGGTGAAGGCCCAGCGCACAACGTTGAAACTGCGCGGTGCGGTGTTGAGGCCGATGGCTTTTTCAATCGCCAGCCACATGCCGTGCCAGGCGCCCCACACGATGTAGGTGATGTTCGCACCGTGCCACAGGCCACCGAGGAGCATGGTCAGGAACAGGTTGCGGTAGGTGGTCAGCGTGCCTTTACGGTTGCCGCCCAGGGTGATGTACAGGTAGTCACGCAGCCAGGTGGACAGGCTGATGTGCCAGCGCCGCCAGAACTCGGTGATCGACTGGCTGATGTACGGCTGCTTGAAGTTTTCCATGAAGCGAAAACCCATCATCAAGCCCAGGCCGATGGCCATGTCGCTGTAGCCGGAGAAGTCGAAGTACAGCTGCGCGGTGTACGCCAGTGCGCCGAGCCAGGCATCGCCAGTGGTGGGGTTTTGCAGGGCGAAGCAATGGTCGGCGACCACCGCCAGGGTGTCGGCGATAAACACCTTCTTGATGAAACCCTGCATGAACCGCGTGCAGCCCTCGGAGAATTTATCGAGGGTGTGGGTGCGGTTGTTGAACTGGTCGGCCAGGTCGCGAAAACGCAACACCGGGCCGGCAATCAGATGCGGGAAGATCGCCACGAACGCCGCAAAGTCGATCAGGTTGCGGGTGGCCGGGGTGTCGCCGCGGTACACGTCGATGATGTAGCTGATGGACTCGAAGATGTAGAACGAGATCCCGATTGGCAACAGCACGTGGGTGAGGATGAAGGGTTCCAGGCCCGCCGACTTCATCATCAGGTTGATGCTGTCGACACCGAAGTTGGCGTACTTGAAGTAGCCGAGGATGCACAGATCGACCGCCACGCCCAGCAGCAGCCAGCGCTGGGCCGGCTTGGTGCGCACGCCTGCCGCGCCGACCTTGAGGCCGATCCAGTAGTTCCACAGCGTCACGGCGGCGAACAGCGCCAGGAAGTCCACTCGCCACCAGGCGTAGAACACATAACTGGCAACCAGCAGCAGCAGATTGCGATAGCGTTGCCCGCTCAGGTAGTACAAGCCGAGGAAGATCGGCAAGAACAGGAACAGGAACACATTGGACGAGAAAACCATCCCGATCTCTCCATGTTTAACCAACAGTCAAGGGCCAACGGCCCCCCCAAACCCCCCCACCGAAATGAGAGGGCTATGTGATCGTTCCCACGCTCTGCGTGGGAATGCCTCACTGGACGCTCTGCGTCCGCTTTTGGGACGCGGAGCGTCCCTGGCTGCATTCCCACGCGGAGCGTGGGAACGATCAGCGACTAGCTGCCTTTGTTGCCTTTCTCATGCGCCGGGTCGTAGACCTTGGTCAGGTCACCCCCGAGGCGGAACGTCTTGAACGGCTGCATGCCGTGCTTGCGCTCGATCACATCCGGGGCGCAGGTGTAGAGGGTGCAGAAGGGCTCAAGCCAGGCAAATTTCATGTCTTCCTTGAGGTCCTTCATGTCCTGTTCCTTGCCGTTCTTCTGCTCGAAGATCTCCGGGTCTTTCACCCCGGCCAGCACCTTGTCACCCAGGCGTTTCAACGCGCCGTTGTTTTCCTGGCGCAGGTCTACACCGTTCACCAGGGCAAAACTGGCGATCATCGCCAGCGGCGGCAGGGCGTAGTTGTGGTACGACAGGGCCCGTTGCTGACGCTTCAATTCGTTGGGCAGGAAGCCTTGGGCATCCACCTGGTTGGCGCCGACCTTGTATTCCTTCACGGCCCAGTCAAACAGGTCGCGGCGGTTCACGGCGACGGAGGTCGCCATCACCGACCAGGCAGCCCAGTAGGAGTGGTTGTTGGTTTTATCCAGCGGCAGGTTGTCCCAGTCGCTCACCACCTGGTCGGCCATTTTGCTGAACCAGGCTTCGATCAACTGCGACTCCTGCTGGTGGTTGGCCAGCGGATGAGAGTCGGAGAACTTCAGGCGCACATAGGCCGACGCCATGCTGCCCAGTGCCCATTTGCGCATGGACTTGCCGGTGTGGTTGAAGTCCTTGGACATCAATGCATCGGCCTTGGCCCAGCTCGTGAGCCAGTTCAGCGTGCATTCCAACTGCTCCGGACGGCCGTCGCGCATGAATTGCATCACGCGCTTGCTGGTGTCTTTTTCCAGCTTGGTGATGTCGGCGGTGCTGTCGCGAAAGGCTTTTTCGGACTGCACATTCAGGGTGGAACGAGCCTTGTCCGAACCTTCGTACTTGCTGCGAAACTGCAGCGAGCCGGTGTACGGCGCGGGCATGGCGTCGCAGTCATTCTTGAAGTCGCCGGTCTTGAATGCTTCCACCGGGGCGAAATAACCCTGGGGCGGACGCAGTGGTGCGGCGGCGTTGACTTGGCCGGCAAACATCGCCAGGCCCAGCAGCGTTGGAATCAATAACTTCTGCATAAGTAACCTCATTGCCCCGTTGAAGCAGTCTGTTGACCACCGGCGGGGAATACGTTGCGTGTGCAAATTTTCGCTTCGACTTTCTGCGCGGCCTGGCCCGCTTCAGGGCCCTGCACTTCCACGGCCAGCAGGTTTTGCGTGGCCCAGTCTTCATCGGTGCGCAGTTCAAAGGCGAAACGCCCGTCTGTATCGGATGTTTCGGGTTTCTCGATCTTGATGTCCTCGTGGCGCCCGTTCATGTACCAGAGGGTGGCTTGCAGGGTTTTCACCGATGGGTCGGCGAAGCGGATGTCGACCTGGTGACTGCTGTTGCGCAGGTCTTTGTTCGAACTGTTCACCAGCAATTCGTTCTTGCCGGGTTTCAGCGTGGTGCTGGCGCTCATCTGGGCGGTCTTGCCTTCACAGCCGTTGTCCAGCAGCGACATCATCTGGCGGTAGATGGTCTCCTGGTCCAGGCGATACAGCGGCGAGAATTCCCAGATCAGGATCTTCGGCGGGGTCTTCTGGAATTCTTCGCTGCCCAGGTACTGGATCATCGAGCCTTCCAGGCCACCACCGGGGAAGGCGACGTTAAGGATGTCGGCACCGATTTCCTGTTCCAGGAAGCCGGCGAAATTGTAGTTCTTGCCACTGTGGCTGGTACCCACGAGGGTGATCTGCGGGTTGCCGGAATCACCGAACAGGTCGCCGTCCGCCGCTTCGCCCTTGGGCTCGGTGGTGAACTGGTCCATGTACTGGATCGCGTAGCTGGTGCCGCACAGTTGCCCGGCCATGTTGTGCAGGGTGCCGGTCTTGCCCATGCGCCCGGACCGTTTGGTCTCGAATTCGCGCTGGGGGATGCCGGCAAATTCAGGCATCGCCCGCACTTTCGCGCCGACGATTTTGGCGGTGCGCTGGGCGCCGTATGGCGTCCAGTGTTGGTCGCCGCGGAAGTAGAAATCGTGGGCCGGCAATTCATCCGGCAGTTGCTCGTTGGTCAGCGGCGACAGGTCCGGTACGACGTAGCCCATCTTGGCGAAGCGCCCGAGCATGGTCTTGTAATTGCCCAGGGCCTTGTCGAAATCGAACCTGGCTTTCTCTTCAGGGTTGAGCTTGTTGCGGTTCACCAAGCCACGGGTCGGCTGGTAGACCACCACCAGTTCCACGCCCTTGCTCTTGAACGCATCGTGCAGCTGCTGCATGCGTTTGTAGCCGGCGGGGCTGGTGTCGAATTCGGTGCGCAGGTCTTCCTGGGTCCGGAACAGCCAGTCGCCCTGGGCTTGCACCAGGGTGGTGAAGTTCTGCTGGTAGCGGGTGGTGTAGTTCTTCGCGTCGTGGGCGGCCGGGCACAGGCTGCAGCACGGCTCGGCGGTGAAGGTTGGCGCCTTGATTTCGTCGGCGCGCACGCCCTGGCTGGCCGCGAGCAGGCCGAGGGTCAAACCCGAAAGGCTGAGCAGTTTGATCATGTGTGGGTGCATAAAGGTCATCCTCAGTCCTGCATTTCGGTCTGGCGTTCGACAGGGTCGATCAGCACGGCTTTCTTCTGGCGTACCAGCAAGTCGAGGATCTCTTCCTGGCGATCGCCAAGAACGCCCGAGAAGCTGATGCCACTGGATTTGGTCGGCGCAAGCATCGATACGCGGTACAGCTCGACGCTCAACGGCGAGTCGATGGACAGCGGCCCGCTGCCGTTGGCGGCCAGTTCACCGCCGACCACGATCAGCGAGACCTTGGTGTCGAACGGGTCGAGGGCGATGTCGCGGTCGGTGTCGGTCAAATCCTTGATGTGGCCGTACACGCCGGTCAGCCCGTTGGCCATGGCAATGTTCTCGTACAGGCGAATGTTCACGCTGTTACGCACGCGGATGCCGTGGCGACGGTTGCTGATCACCTTGTTGCCCCACAGCAGGTTATCGCCGCTCTCATAGAGGGTGATGCCGTCGGTGTGGTTGCGGTAGATCTCGTTGTCGGCGATCAGGTTGTTGACGCTGTTACGGTCGATCACCAGGCCCGAGAGCTTGTTGTCGAAGCTGCGGTTGTTGAAGATGAAGCTGTCGTTCACTTCCCGGGAAATGATGATGCCGTGCTTCTTCTTCGTGCCGTAGACGGTGTTGTCGGTGATGATCAGGCCGTGTGAACGGTCGTGGGGGTCAATGCCGTAGACGATGTTGTCTTTGTAGGTATTGCCCTTGAGCACAAAGCCGGTGGTTTCGTAGCAGTAGAAGCCGTACCACATGTCCGAGAACTCGGAGTCGACGATCCAGCCCGTCGGCTCGGGGCGCTTGAGCACCTTGGCCATGTTCGGCGTGTATTGGGAAATACTCACGCCATACGACTTACTGTTGGCGTAGCCGAAACTGGCCATCTTGCTGTTGGCTATGTAGGTCTCGGTGCCGCCCCAGGCCAGCAGGAACGGGCGGAATTCCTTGGGCGACTGGAAGGTCGCCGGGCCGTTGGTCTTCTCGCGCCAGCCGGTGATTCTGGTGTCACGTACGAACAACTGGCCGTCGTTGATCAGGAACGAACCGGCTTCCTGGGACAGGCGCAGCTCTTGAGTCTGCTTGTCGATTTCGAGGATGCCTTTACGGCCCACCACGATCGGCAACTTGGCCAGGAACACCCCCGGCGAGGTTTCGCTGAAGTACTGCTTGGGCACTTTCTTCAGCAGGTCCTTGAGGTTCATGTAGCCGTCGTCGACAAAGATCGCCTGGGGAATGCCGTGCTGGCGCACTACCCATTCGGCCATCTTGTTGTCGCCGCCGATGAAGTCCTTCAGGGCGTCTTCCTGCATCATCCGGCGGATGCTGATTTTGCCTGGCTTGGTACGCACGATCTTTTTCGCGATATTCGCCGCGGTGTAGCCGGACACGTCCGGCAGCGCAGGCTTGGCCATCTCCAGCGGCTCGGTCGGCGGGCTGGAGATGGTGTAGGTCTTGGCCTGTTGCAGCTCTTTGGCGATGGTCGGCGCTTTGTCGGCGAAGGCCGAGGCGCTGGCCAGCAGCATGGCCGCGACGAGCAGGCTTTGAGACTTCATTGCGCAGGCTCCCATCAGAACTTCCAGATCACGTCGACAAAGGCGCGATGCATGTACGAGTCGACCTGGCTGCCATAGGCGTCGCCCGGCTTGAACACGCCTGCACGGAAGCGCACCAGGGCCGACGGCTCGTCGATCGACTGGCTGAGCCCGGCCGGCAGCAGGCCTTTCTTGAAGTACTTGGTGACCACCAGGTCCATCTCCTGGCCCAGGTCTTTCTTGCCGTCTTCAAGCGGCAGGGACGTGCTGGACAGGATCGCGCCGGTCACGTCATCGGTGTTGTTCTGCACGGCATCGATGCCGTTGCTGCCCACCGGCTTGTTGCCGTCGACGCGCCAGAACTTGTGGTACACCAGGCTTGCGTCATAGTCCTCGCGCAGCTGCCAGGACCCGAACAGGCTCATGGACTGCATGTTGTTCATCTCGCCGCGAAACGCTTCGCCGAAGCGATGGACGCGGGACTGGGTACCGGTCCAGTTCGAACGGTTGCTTTGCAGGCCGTTCTGCTCGTATTCGGCACTGGCGCGGGAGTAGGCGGCGCCCACTTGCCACTGCGGGTCGAGGCGCAGGCGCACACCCAGGTCGGTGGCCCAGCCATTCACGTCATCGCTGCGCTTGGCGTTGGCCGGGCGGGTGCCGTCGGCGTTCAAGGCGTTGACCGTGTCGCGGTCGCCCTGCATGCCGGTGACGCTCGCCCAGTAGTTGACGGTGTTGGTGTTGCGCCAGTTGTAGGCGTCGCTGTTGGCTTCGATGCCGAGCCAGGTCAGGTCGCCGTTCTCGCGCTTGTCCAGCGAGTCGGTGGCCACGCCCGGTTCCGGGTAGTCGAGCTTGCCGTCATCATGGGTGTGGTGAGCGCGCAGGCCGATCCACTGGCCTGGCGTCCACTGGTAGGCGGCGTCGGCGTGCAGGTGCTGACGGTCCTTGTCCTTGGGCGACAGTTCCTTGAGGTCGGTGCGGTATTCGCTGAAGCGCTCGGCGACGCCGACATTGGCCTTGAGCAAGGTGGTGTCGAAGGTCCAGTTCAGCGCTTCGATATTGGTGTCGCGCCATTGGCCGTCGTCATTGCGCAGGCGTTGGCGACCGAGCTTGAGGATCTCGCCGGGGTAGGGCGTGAAGCCGCCATAGGCGACCCAGAACTCGCGCATCGCCAGGTAGTTCTTCTTGCTCTTGCGGTCGTCATTGCTGGTCTGTTGAGTGGCGTCATCCGAGGACTGTTGCAGGGTGTCGGTCTCGATGATGTCGCTGGAGGTCACGGCCTGGCCCATGGCGTAGGCGCTCCAGTTGCCGCTTTCACCGTAGATCCACGGGCGCAGGTCAAGGCCGATGCCGTTGACGTCGCCGCCTTTCTGGGTGCCCAGGTCGCGGTCATCTTCGGACTGGCCGGTGACTTTGACTTCCAGGCCGAAGTTCTTGGCTTCGGTCAGCGCCGCCAGGGTCGGGCACGACCACAGCAGGGCGAAGGTCAGGCCGATACCGGCCTTGACGAATGGGTTGAGCTTCATAGGGATTCCTCGCCGTCTTCTTCTTGCAGGGCGTGCAATTGCAGCGTGCTTTGGGCCAGGGTGCCGCGCACGGCCAGCTCCTGTTGCACCAGGCGTTGGCCTTCGGCGCGTTGTTCCGGGGTCAGCGGCGCTTCGAGCTGGGTCGCCAGGTCGTTGGCTTCCGGCGTGTCCTGGGCCTTGGCCAACTGGCTGAAGACATAGGCGTTAAGCGGGTCGGGCTTGGTGCCCTTGCCTTGGGAAAACAGCTGGGCAATCGCGAAGTCGGCGCTGTTCTGGCCGTTGCGCGCAGCGGTCAACAGATGGTCCAGGGCCTTTTGCGAATAGACCTTGCCCAGGTAGCCACGGCGGTAGATCTGGCCGAGGTAGTAGTCGGCGGCGACTTCGCGGCCGACGGCTTTCTGGAAGTGCTCTTCGGCGGCCTTGGCGTCAGCCGGGACCCACTTGCCTTCGTAGTAGAGCTTGCCCAGCAACAGTTCGGCGCGGGGCTGGTCGGCGGCGCGGCCGTTGTCGAGGTACTTCATCATCTGGTCGACGTCGCCCAGTTCCGGGAAGTCGTAGAGCAGTTGCGCCAGGCTGACCCAGGAGGCCGGGTAGCCGGGGGCGATTTTTTCCAGCAGGGCCTGGGCGGTTTTTTCGTCGGTCTTGCCCAGGCTTGCATCACCCAGTACACGAGCCACGCTGTCGACCCGTTGGGCGGTGACGGTGCCGCGGCTGTAGCCGGCTTCCATCTGCTTGAGCAGTTCGGCCTGTTTTTCCGGCTCGGCTTTTTTCTGGTAGACCGTGGCCAGCTCGACGTAGCAGATATCGGTGGTGTTCAGCGCCGCCTTGCAGATGCTTTCCACTTCATCCAGGTGCTGGTCGTAGGTGTCCTGGGTGCGATACAGCAGCACCTGGGCGAGACCGGCTTCCGGGTAACCCGAGGCGCGCCATTTGCTGATCTGCTGCTGGGCGTTGATGTTCGGGAAACTGTGCGGGTATTGCAGGTAGAGCATTGCCAGCGGGATCAGGGTGTTGCCTTCGCCATTGGCAAAGGCTTTTTTCAGCAGGCCTTCGGCTTCATGGTGTTCGGCTTCGGTCGCGCCGGGCTTGGCCACCAGCAGGCGGCCCAGGCGTGCCTGGGCACGGGGCGATGTATCGGCGGCCGCGCGGTACGTCGCTTCGGCCTGCTTGATTTGCTCGGGGTCGCGGGTGCCGACCTGGATATCCGCCAGGCCCACTTGGGCCTCGCTGTAGCCCAAATCCGCGAGCTGCTGGTAGTTCTGCTGGGCAGTGACGGTGTCGCCACGTTTCAGCGCTTCATTGGCCAGGCGTTGGTCGGGCAGGCCGGCGCAACCGGCGAGGCTGACCGCAACAGCCAGCAACGCCACAGTTCCCATGTGGGAGCGGGCTTGTTCGCGAAGGGGCCCTGTCAGTTGATGCATGTGTTGGCTGACACACTGCTTTCGCGAGCAAGCCCGCTCCCACAGGGATTGCGGTGTTTTTGAGAGAGTCATCACAGGCATGTCCTCTGCTTACAGACCGTTGGCCATGGCTTTGTCGATCAGCCAGTTCAGGGACGGGCCGCGATCGCTGGTCACTTCAACCGGGCGACCGGCGTAGGTGCTGTCCAGCGGGGCGTCGGGTTTGATCTGCACGCGGATGTCGGAGGACATTTCGCTGCTGTTCAGGCTGGTGCTGCTGACGATGGTGCCGGTGCGTACCTGCTCTTCATCCGCTACCTGGAAGTTCACGCGGGTGCCCGGGCGTACGTCGGCAAACTGGCGATAGGAGAAGCGCGCATCAACGTTGGCCTGGCTGCCGCGTGGCACCAGTTGGAAGATCACGTCGCCCTTGCTGGCGTACTGACCGTCGGCGACCAGTTGCTGGGCCACGACGCAGTCGCAAGGGGAGGTGAGGGTGCCGGTCATTTGCTTGCCGAACAGCTCTTCGACCTTGGCCGGTTGCAGCTGGTCTTCGTCCAGATGGCCCTTGAGTACGTCGAGCATGCTGGTGCTGAAGGTTGCCAATGGCGCGCCTTTGGCGGCGACCGCATCGCCTTTGATCAGGCTTTGCACGGTGCCATCGCGGGGCATGGTCACGTTCATCCCGGGCACGCTCACCAGGCCGGAGGTGGCGTGGCTGACGAAGTACATGCCGTACACCGATTTGACCACGAAGCCGAATGCCGCCAGGCCCACCACGAAGATCCCGAGGCTGAAAGTCACCGCCCGCAGGCGGCCACCGACGCTCATGTTGCTGCCGCCGTCCTTGACCTTGCGCGCCTTGGTGAAGTTGTCGCGTTGCAGGGTTGCCAGCACGTCACCCATGGTCACGATGTCACCGGCCAGGTGCGAGGTGATCAGGTGGCGCAGGGTGGAGATGTCTTGTGCATCGAGGTTCTGGAACTGGCAACCGGTGCGGCCGGTCTGGCGGTCGTAGGAGCGAATCTGCAGCTCGACGTCCATCGCCAGGCCCAGGTTGTCGATCACGAACTGCAAGCGACCCTTGTGCACATCGCCGACTTTCAGCGGCTGCTGCGGGGCGTTGAAGGCCAGGCCGCCGGCTGACAGGTCGATCACCCGCACTTCCATCGGTGTTTGATCGGCGCCGAAGAAGCGCAGCTTGGCCGGGATTTTGACCCGGGCGTGTTGGCGCTGGGCTTCGGATTCGTGGACAACGTTGGCGTTTACTGGGCTATTCATGGTGTTTAGTTCCTAGTTAATTCAGGCTTGGCAGGGTCAAACCATCATCAGCAACACGGCGACGAAAATGCTGCCGGCGGAGAAGGTCATGGTCCGAGACGACCAGGTGTTGAACCAACGTTGAAAGCTGGCCAAATCGCGGGTCAGTTTGGTGTCCTGGCGGGTCCAGGACTGTTGATCAAGGCGGAAGAACACGTAGATCTTCACCAGCGCGCCCATGATCTGGTTGTAATAGAGAATCACCGGGTAAGCCGGGCCGATCTTGTGGCCGGAGCACGACAGCAGCAGGGTCAGAATCAGGCGGGTGATGCCGATCCACAGCAGGTAGGCGAGGATGAACGCGCCGCCGTATTTGAAGGTGGCGATGATTGCCACGGTCAGCCCCAGCAGGGAGGTCCACATCGACACGCGTTGATCAAACAGCACGATGCTGGTGAACAGGCCCAGGCGACGCATACCCAGGCCCAGGGCACGTGAGTTCTGGCGCAGGTTGTTGCCGTACCAGCGGAACATCAGTTTGCGGCTGGCCTTGATAAAGCTCTTTTCCGGCGGGTGTTCCACGGTGTGAATCGCGGCATCCGGCACATAAAAGGTGTCGTAGCCCAGGCGCATCAGGCTGAACCAGCTGGACTTGTCGTCACCGGTCAAAAACTTGAAGCGGCCCAGGCGCCAGTGTTGCAGCGAGTCGCTTTCCACATCGGCAATGAAGCCCGGGTCGGTGACCACGTTGGCGCGGAATACCGACATGCGGCCGGTCATGGTCAGCACGCGTTTGGACAGGGCCATGGAGCACATGTTGATGTGGCGCTGGGCGAAGCGCAGCTTGTGCCACTCGCTCATGATGTAGCCGCCGCGCACTTCGCAGAACTCGTTGGTGGTCAGGCCGCCGACATTGCCGAACAGCTGGAACCACGGCACGGTCTTGCGCACGACGCCCTCGGCGAGCACGGTGTCGCCATCGATCACGGCCACTACGGCGCGGTTGTCCGGCAGGTGGCGGGAGATGGCGCGAAAACCGAAGGCCAGGCCGTCACGCTTGCCGGTACCGGCGATGCGCACGAAGTCCAGCTTGACGTGGTCGGGCGGGTTCATCCTGGCCCACAGGCTCTTGACCAGCAGCTCATCGGACATTTCCACCAGGGAGCAGACCACGGTGGTAGGGAAGCCACATTCGATGGCCTCGCGGATCACCGAGCTGTAGACCTGGGCCGTGGTCAGCGCGTCGATCCGAAAGCTGGTAACCATCAGGAATACGTGGGACGGGTCTGCCGCCTTGCCCAGCTTGCGCACTTTGCGCCGCAGGTGCGGGTAGACCACGTACAGGAACAGCATGCCGCGAAAGAAATGCGTAGCACCCATCGAGTAGCGCCAGATACCGACGGCGCCAATCAGGAAAATAAAATTCTTCGACTCTGAGTCGAACGTACTCGCCGGCAACAGCAGGGCGAGTCCCATCAGCAGGCTCAGGAAAAACAGCCAGCCGGCAGATTGGAGGAGTACGTGTTTTAACTTGGACATAGGCGTCATTCCGCAGGTGAAGGAGGTTTCAAGCAGCAAGCGCCGGGGATCAGGACGCTTGCCGCTTGAAACTTGCCGTTGCTGTTACCAGCAAATGCCTTCGGTACGGCCGCTCACGCTGGTGGCCTTGGACATGAAGCCCACCAGGTCGACCACTTGCTTGCCGTGGGGGGCGTTGTGCGCCAGGGCACGGAACTTCTCATCGCGGTTGCCCAGGATGATCACGTCGGAGTTGTTGATCACTTCGTCGAAGTCCGAGTTGAGCAGGGACGACACGTGAGGGATCTTGCCTTCGATGTAGTCCTTGTTGGCGCCGTGCACGCGAGCGTATTCGACGTTGCTGTCGTAGATGCTCAGGTCGAAACCCTTGCCGATCAGCATTTCTGCCAGTTCCACCAGCGGGCTTTCGCGCAGGTCATCGGTGCCGGCCTTGAAGCTCAGGCCCAGCAGGGCGACTTTGCGTTTGTCGTGGCTGGAAACGATGTCGAAAGCGTTTTGCACCTGGGACTCGTTGCTGCGCATCAGCGAGTTGAGCAGCGGCGCATCCACGTCCAGAGAGCCTGCGCGGTATGTCAGGGCGCGCACGTCCTTGGGCAGGCAGGAACCGCCGAAGGCAAAGCCCGGGCGCATGTAGTACTGGGACAGGTTGAGGGTCTTGTCCTGGCAGACCACTTCCATCACTTCGCGACCGTCGACACCTACCGCCTTGGCGATGTTGCCGATCTCGTTGGCGAAGGTCACTTTGGTCGCATGCCAGACGTTGCAGGTGTACTTGATCATCTCGGCGACGGCGATGTCCTTGCGGATGATCGGCGCGTCGAGTTCTTCGTACAGCGACTGCAGGACATCGCCGGAAGCGGTGTCGAATTCACCGATGACGGTCATCGGCGGCAGGTCGTAGTCGGCGATGGCGGTGCTTTCACGCAGGAACTCAGGGTTTACGGCGACGCCGAAGTCGACGCCGGCTTTCTTGCCCGAGCAGTCTTCGAGAATCGGAATCACCACATTGGCCACGGTACCTGGCAGCACGGTGCTGCGGACCACGATGGTGTGACGGGAGGTCTTGTCACGCAGGACAAAACCGATCTCGCGGCACACCGATTCGATGTAGTTGAGTTCCAGGTCGCCGTTCTTCTTGCTCGGCGTGCCGACGCAAATCATCGACAGGTCGGTATCACGGATTGCCTCGGCGAAATTGGTGGTGCCGCGCAGTCGGCCGGTTTGAACGCCCTGGCTTAACAGCTCGCCCAGACCCGGTTCAACGATGGGGGATTTACCCGCGTTGATCAGGTCGATCTTTTCCTTGGAGATGTCTACGCCAACGACCTCATGGCCCCGTGCAGACAGGCAACCGGCACATACCGCGCCGACGTAACCCAAACCAAATATGCTGATGCGCATCGCATTTACCTCATTGTTAATCGTGCCACTAGATGGCCGGAGTTCATGTTTTGAAGCGTCACCCAGGCACTGGGAAGTGCGACGAATAAACGTCGGTATATCCAGTGCAGGCATACTAAAAGTCGAGTGACTAACTAATGCACTCAAGTTGTGCGCAACTTGGCCTTATTGTTGGGGCTTGCCCTGAAATGCAGCCAGCCTTCCTGGGGAAGGGCCTGGCGCCAGTGCCGCAAGGCGTTGATAGGGGCTTTGAGCCCTTATATATCAACGGCTTGGGTTGTCTCACTGACCCATACAGGTGAGCTCAGCCTTGGCCTTGTCGGAGAAAGTAGTGAAACCTTTGCGTCCGCCTTCAACTAATCAGTTGATGATTTGACCATTGAGTCAAAGTTATATGACAACTTTGCTACTTCCCTTGGTCGCCACGTAAGTCATCTCTTACATCTTCAGAGATAATCGTTACCGGTGGTATGAGCGGTGCTTTAGGACATAGTTCCTGTCCACTCATCCTGTTTCCGGAAATTTCTTGAAATATTAGGAAAGATGGCACTAGTACTATTCTGATAGCACTTGCTATTTAGGCCAGTAGTTGCGGGGAGTTGCGAGGGGTAAATAGTTTTGTGCCACTACTGTTTTAAAAAAGTGGTGCCACTACGAAAAAAATTGACGAATGTCGAGTGAAATAAATGTTAGGGAATCTGAAGAATTATTTTTGACGCCAAATAAATGACGAATTCGGAATTGGAATGCAAACAAAATGTGGGAGCGGGCTTGCTCGCGAAAGCGGCGTGTCAGGCAATAAAGGCATCGACTGAACCACCGCTTTCGCGAGCAAGCCCGCTCCCACATTTGGATCTTCGTTGTCAGGTTATTCCGGGGAGTGATCCCGCAGGAACACCAGGTTATCCGGCTTCGACTGCTCCGCATTGAAGCGATAACCCTGCACGTCAAACTCCTTGAGCCTGGCCGGGTCGTTGATGCGTTCTTCAATCACAAAGCGGCTCATCATGCCCCGGGCCTTCTTGGCGTAGAAGCTGATGATCTTGTACTGGCCGTTTTTCAGGTCCTTGAACTCGGTGTTGATGATTCGCGCATTCAATGCCGGGCGTTTGACTGCCGAGAAGTACTCGTTGGACGCGAGGTTGAGCAGCACGTCATCGCCTTGTTCGGCCAGGGCTTCGTTGAGCCACTCGCTGATGCGGGTGCCCCAGAAAGCGTACAGGTCCTTGCCACGGGCGTTGGGCAGTTTGGTGCCCATTTCGAGGCGGTACGGCATCATCAGGTCCAGCGGCCGCAGCAGGCCGTACAGGCCGGAGAGCATGCGCAGGTGGTCCTGGGCGTAGGTGAAGTCGGCGTCCTTGAGGGTTTCGGCGTTGAGGCCGGTGTAGACGTCGCCCTTGAATGCCAGCAGGGCTTGTTTGGCGTTGGCGGGGGTGAAGGCGGGGGTCCAGCTGCCGAAGCGTGCGGCGTTGAGGCCGCCGATTTTGTCGGAGACGTGCATCAGTTCGCTGATTTGCGCCGGGCTGAGTTCGCGCAGTTGTTCGATCAGCTCCTGGGAGTGGTCGAGGTATTGCGGCTGGGTGAAGCGCGGGGTGACCGGCTTTGACTCGAAATCGAGGGTTTTGGCGGGGGAAATCACCGTCAGCATGAAGTCGTCTCCTTTAATCGTGGGGGGATTCTAGGGGGTAGGGCGGTTTGACTCCACCTATGATGGTGATAGATAGCTGTGCGGTCGTTGGGGGGGCATATCCGTTTCTGCGGTCACGGCGGCTTATGGTTTCGCTCTTACAGCGAGTCACTTTGCAAAAGCGTTCAAAAGTGAGCCGCTGTAAGAGCGGAACCAATACAAGCCATCACTCAAATAACGCATATACACACCAACCCAATAGCGCCCCCACACGATCGGCTATAGTGCCCGACGACTCTGGAAAGGGAGACCCTTCGTGCGAATTGCGCTTTTACTGTCAGCCTGGCTCATCTGCCTGGGCGCCCAAGCCGCCCCTGTGGATGTCGCGACCCTGGACCGCGGCACCTGGCCCGAACGCCTCAGCAGCCCCGCCCTGTTCGACGTCGCCTCACGCGCAGAAATCCTGATGTTCGCCCACACCCTGCTCGCCAGCGAATCCCTCGACGAGCCCGCCCTCAAGCAGCGCCTGGGCCTGAAGATCATCAACCAGGCCTCGATCGACGACCTGCGCCGTCAACTCTGGCAACGGCTACTGGAAAACTACACCTTCGCCCAACAAAGCTGCGAACAGGACGCCTCCTTCTGCTACCTGGTGGAAAACATGGACGACCTGCGCGAACAAGCCGCCAAATTCGAAGTCAGCGACAACTCCTTCTATATAGGCTGGGCCGGCCCCAGCCGCGCATTCCACGAACGCTACCTGGATGAACAGTTGCGCAAGGCCGCCCTGTTCCCCCAGATCAGCAGCGAAATCGCGCGCTTCGGCGACCACGAGCGCAACGGCGACGAACTCAACGACCGGATGTTCCTGCTGACCTTCGACAGCGGACCGTCCCCGGTCAGCGGCAATACCGACTGGCTCGCCGACTACCTGCGCAAACAGAAAATGCACAGCCTCTTCTTCGTGCTGGGCAACAGCCTGCAAACCCGCGTCGAGAAAAGCTCGGCCACCGATGTGCAGGCGCTGTACCAGGGCCAGTGCGTTGGCATCCAGGGCTGGCAGTACCGCTCCCATAGCCACTGGGTCGACTGGCAGTCGTCCATCACCCGCAGCGCCTCCCTGGCGCAAAACCTGATGCCGGAAAACTACCTGCCGCTGTTCCGCCCGCCGTACGGTCAGCGCCGGTCCGACAGCCAGGGATTTTTCCAGTCACAAGGGCTGCAAGTGGCCTTGTGGGACATCGACTCGGAAGACGAACCCGGCAAGCTCAAGGCTGATGAGTCGGCGAACCGCGTGCTCACACTGATGCTGTTGTGGCGGCGCGGGGTGATCGTCTTCCACGACACCCAGGACAAGGCGCGCATCGCTTTACCCTGGCTTTTACACGCCACGGCAGAAAGTGGACTCGGCTGGCAGGATTGCCGCGAAGCGTTTCGCTGAAAAAGCACGAAAAGCCCGGCCCTGTTGGGGCTGAGGTTTTTCAGGGGGGAATTTGAGAGGTATTTCGATACAGGCGGACTTCCGACTTTAACGGTGCAATGCCGGCGCGCCTAGTGCTATTCGTCATCCTGAAAAATAAACTTCAAAAAAGCGTCAAAGTGCTTTTTCCTGTCATGTGTTTTGCGGTATTACGAAGACAGACAGCCGAAACCTGCAACACAGGTGGCGTCTTCCAAGACACCTCTTGTGTGCACCGCACTTGACGCCCCTCAAGTGCGTTCGACGGTCGAATCGAGGCGCAGCACTGTCGCGGTATTGCGTCGACTGGCTCCCACAAAGGTGACCGAGTATGGATGATCATGGACGTAACCCTTCTTCCGACCAGCCAATCCTTTATGTGCTTGATACCAATGTACTGATTCACGATCCAAACGCACTGCTCAACTTCGAAGAACACCACGTCGCCATCCCGATGATCGTGCTTGAGGAGCTCGACAAACTCAAAAGCGGGCACCACAGCGTTGCCGCCGAATGCCGCCAGGCCATCCGCCTGATCGACAAGACCCTCGGCGAAGCCTCCCCCGACGACGTCGAGGTGGGCGTACCGATCCAGCGTGGCAAAGGCGGGCCCAAGGGCTTGCTGTCGATTCTGATGAGCAAGCGCAGCGAGCCCAACAGCCTGCTGCCGGAAAATCTGAACGACAACAAAATCATCAACCAATTGATCGACCTGCACGCACGCGACAAGGACCTGCGCCTGGTGCTGGTGACCAAAGACATCAATATGCGCCTCAAGGCACGAGCGTGTGGGATCGCTGCCGAGGACTACAGTACCGACCAACTGGTTGACGACGTGTCGATGCTGTCTCGTGGTTATCACACCATGACCGGCTCGTTCTGGGATCGCGTCAGCAAGGTCGAAACCCGTCAGGACCATGGCCGCACCTGGCACCAGGTACAGCTGATCGACAACCTGCCGGCTGTGCACATCAACGAATTCATCATCGACGAACAGGGTTTTGTGGGCTGGATCAAAGAGATCCAGGTCGACAAGCTGCTGATCCTCGACCTGCATCAGGAACCCCTGTTGCACCAGGAAGCCTGGGGCCTGAAACCGCGCGATATCTACCAGAGCCTGGCGCTGTATGCCTTGCTTGATCCGGACATCCACCTGGTCAACCTGACCGGCGCCGCAGGTTCGGGGAAAACCATCCTCGCCCTGGCTGCCGCCATCGAACAGACCATGGTTACCAAACGCTATCGCCGCATCATCGCCACCCGCAGCGTGCAGGGCCTGGACCAGGAAATCGGCTTCCTGCCCGGCACCGAAGCGGAAAAAATGGAGCCGTGGCTGGGGGCGATCACCGACAACCTCGAAGCCTTGCACATGGATGACGAAAACACCCATGGCAGCGTCGACTACATCCTCAGCAAAGTGCCGTTGCAGTTCAAATCCCTCAACTACATTCGAGGTCGCAGCTTCCAGCAGAGCCTGATTTTGATCGATGAATGCCAGAACCTCACGCCGCACCAGATGAAAACCATCATCACCCGTGCCGGCGCCGGTTCCAAAGTGGTGTGCCTGGGCAACCTGGCACAGATCGACACCCCTTACCTGTCCGCGACCAGCTCCGGGCTGACTTACCTGACGGAACGCTTCAAGGACTTCCCGAACGGCGTGCACATCGCCTTGCAAGGTGTCCCTCGTTCGATTCTGGCCGAATACGCCGAATCTCACCTGTAACCCATCAACCCATGTGGGAGCGGGCTTGCTCGCGAAAGCGGTGGTTCAGTCGATGCATTTATAGGCTGACACACCGCCTTCGCGAGCAAGCCAGCTCCCACATTTGATCGGCGTTGGGTTTACAATCGGAGCTCCTGATCAGGAGTATCCCTGTGCTGACTCATCTCGATTCCCAAGGTCGCGCCCACATGGTCGACGTCACTGAAAAAGCCGTGACGTTCCGTGAAGCCGTGGCCGAAGCGCGGGTGCGCATGTTGCCCGAGACCCTGAAAATGATTGTCGACGGCGCCCACCCCAAGGGCGACGTGTTTGCCGTGGCCCGTATCGCCGGGATCCAGGCCGCAAAAAAAACCAGTGATCTGATTCCCCTGTGCCACCCGTTGATGCTCACCGGGGTCAAGGTTGAACTCAGCGCCGATGGCCTGGACGCGGTGCACATCATCGCCCGCTGCAAACTCTCCGGCCAGACGGGCGTGGAGATGGAAGCGCTGACCGCGGCCAGTGTTGCCGCCCTGACGATCTACGACATGTGCAAGGCCGTGGACCGTGGCATGACCATCGAAACCATTCGGCTGCTGGAGAAACTCGGCGGCAAGAGCGGGCATTTCAAGGCGGACCAGGCATGAGCATCAACGTACTGTTTTTTGCGCGCTACAGCGAAGCGATTGGCCTGGACTCCCTGGAGATGGAAGGCGATTTCGCGACGGTCGACGCTGTACGCCAGGCATTGGCCGGTGACCCGGAATTCGCAGTGCTCAATGAGGCCAGCCTGATGTGCGCTCGTAACCAGGAACTGTGCGACCTTGAAGAGCCGCTGCAAGCTGGCGACGAAGTGGCATTCTTCCCGCCCGTGACCGGAGGCTGACCATGGCGATTCGGGTGCAGGCCGAGGCGTTTGATCCCGGCGCCGAGGTCAATGCGATGCATGCGGCCAATGTGGGCGTAGGCGCGGTGGTGAGTTTTGTCGGCTATGTGCGCGACTTCAATGATGGCCTGGATGTGGCAGGGATGTTCCTCGAACACTACCCGGGCATGACTGAAAAGGCCCTCGGCAAAATCGCCGTGGAGGCCGAGCAACGCTGGCCGCTGCTCAAGCTGGAAGTGTTGCATCGCATTGGCGCCCTGGAGCCGGGTGAGCCGATCGTGTTTGTTGCGGCGGCCAGCGCCCATCGTCAGGCCGCGTTCGATGCCTGCGCCTTTGTGATGGACTACCTGAAGACGCGCGCTCCGTTCTGGAAGAAGGAAAACACCAGCGAAGGGCCACGCTGGGTGGAAGGGCGCGACAGCGATCACGCAGCCGCTGACCGCTGGAAATAACGTGTGGCGAGGGAGCTCCCTCCCCACAGCAAGCTCCCCCGCCACACAGGTCAGGTCGAGGCGTGCAGCCGGTGTGGAGAAAGCATCGCTTCGGTCAACCCGAACGCCGCCAATGCATCCGGCAAAGGCTTGCCGCGCACCAGCGCCGCACTGGCCTGGCCCATCGCCGGAGACGTCTGGATCCCGTAGCCGCCCTGAGCCGCAATCCAGAATAATCCCTCCACCTGTGGATCGAACCCGCAGACCAGATCACCATCGCTGACGAAACTGCGCAGCCCGGCCCAGGTCCGCGCAGGCCGGCGGATGCTCAGGGTGGTGGCTTCCTCGATGTGATAGATGCCCGTGGCGATGTCCAGCTCTTCCGGTTGCACGTCGTGGGGCTCCACCGGGTCGGCATTGGCCGGTGAGCCGAGGAACATGCCCGCGTCGGGTTTCATATAGAACGAACCATCGAGGGCCGCCAGCTCCGGCCATGCGTGGATGTTCAGCTCGGCGGGTGGAGAGAAGACGAACGCGCTGCGACGTTTGGGTTGCAGGCCGATTTTCTGTGCACCGGCCAACTCGCCGATATGGTCGGCCCAGGCGCCGGCGGCGTTGATGATCACCGGGGCGCTGAAGTGTTGTTGGGCCGTGCGCACTTGCCACAGTCCCTGACCGTCACGGGTCAGTTTCTGCACCTCACTGTCGGTGTGGATTTCTCCGCCATTGCGCCGAATGCCGCGCAGGTAACCTTGATAGAGCGCATCGGTATCGATGTCACACACGGTCGGGTCGTAGATCCCGCCATGGACTTTTTCCCGGCGCAGGATCGGCATCATGGACATCGACTCCTCGACGTCGAGCAGTCGCGTTTCTGGCACAAGGGCTTTGGCACTCAGGTACTGGCGCTGCAACTCACCGGGGTCGCCAATCAAGTCCACCAGCAATTCGCCCCGTGGGGTGAGCAAGGGGTGTTCGGCAAAGCCTGCGGGCGGCTGATCGAAGAAGGCGCGGCTGCCCAGCGTCAGCGCGCGGACCTGGGGCGTACCATAGGCGGCGATGTACAGGGCGGCGGAACGGCCGGTGGAGTGGTAACCCGGCATCGACTCGCGTTCCAGCACGATGACGCGGGCATGGTGTGACAGCCAGTAGCCGGCGGATGCGCCGGCGATGCCACCGCCGATGATGAGGTAGTCGGCCTGGTTCATGTGTTCCTCCTGGATTTGAAAATGCTGAAACCAAATGTGCAGGCTTGCTTGCTCCTCCACAAGCCCGCTTTCACATTTATATTCAGCCTGGCGATAAAGCAGGAAATCGCTATTTCCTTTTGACCTGAAAATTCCGGAAAAACTGTTATTTCTAACAGTAGGCGGTCCCTTCTATAAAGCGCTTACTTGCATCAGGCCGGTACAAGATGTGGCGTTGATGATAACTGTTCTCTATGTTGGATAAGGAGAAGGAAATGAAAGCGGAAGATCCCAATGTTCGTTTAAAAACGTTTGATATTGAATTTCCTCGCGATGGTGGCAATGTAGTTAATAATGAGGTGTATCTGGGTGGCAAACAGCAATGTCAAGTCAATATAATTGTCCAAAAGGAGAGGAGAAACGCTGAAGGTATATGGGAGCTGGCAGCCTTTGAGGCGACGGAGCTTGAAAGTGCCACGGTGGTTGAGTATTCCACAAACCCAGAAGCGACAATTCCGGCCGGATGGTATTGTGATACAAAAAGGAACGAATTTAACATGGGTCGGTGGTCGGGGGTGCTTGAGGAACCCAGCATGGCTACAGCCCCTTCTAACCCTATTATTCAGCCGATGCCCGGTATTGGTCCGCTCGAAAATGAGAAGCGATACCTGAGGTGTGATCTGAGATCAAGTGGTAATCAGCAGTTTATGGCAAAAATTACGGTGGGACGTAAAACATATACAACTAATATGGAGAGAGATAATGTTAATTATCAATCATCTGTCACTGTTAAGTGTCAAGAGCCCTATACATTGTCTGCTGAGCGGCTCGATCATTGGGCTGATACCGACGCCTTTTCAGTGCAGGGTGTGGATGTGGATATTTATTATTGGACGCCCCCCCTTGGGTTGAGATTTGTCGAGAATATACCTCCGACTGATCCCGTAAAATTAAAAGATTCATCTGTTCAGGGGGATCACTTTGATATTTACTACACTCGGGACATTGGGCACGGTATTAGACAGATCGGCGGTGTCATACGGGGT
Organism: Pseudomonas sp. G5001; assembly: GCF_013385475.1. NCBI lineage: Bacteria > Pseudomonadati > Pseudomonadota > Gammaproteobacteria > Pseudomonadales > Pseudomonadaceae > Pseudomonas > Pseudomonas sp. G5001. The sequence continues at coordinate 107,959 of NZ_JACAPZ010000011.1, read as the reverse complement.
AATACTGTTGGAAACATCACAATGAATAGCCTGCTGAAAAAATCTTCAGGGGGAAATGACCCAATTCCTGCGAACAAGCGCAATACCATCATGCGTGCTGCGCGAGTCAAGGCCTGGTTGGATAACCCCAACACCGATCAACAAGGGGCCAGTATTTGGACAATGGTCGATAGTTATGGCTGCTCGCATCACTATTACCTGACCGAGACCGACAATTACAATGTGATGGTGCTGCGCGCCACTTCAAAACCCTGACGTTCCAGGCATTTCATCCCCTCTCCAAGTGCGAAGCGGTGGACCTATGGACATCTATTCGAACGCGTTTAATTTCAGTGCCCACCTCGGCGGTTCGGTTGACCTGCGTACCGGGCAGTATGGGTGTCTGATTCGTTTGGCAGTCTTGAGCCCAAAAGGGCCGTTAGAGGTCAGTCGAGAGATTGCCTTGGCGTTCTCGATGATGGATACCCGCAACAGTGGCTACGGTAAAGGCTGGAGCTTGTCGAATACCGAATTTGACCCGAACAGCTTCAAGCTTACGCTACTCAACGGTGAACAATATCTAACCCAAGGGCTGCCCTCCGTAGGGGACAATGCTGTTATTACCGACCATAAGTTGAAGGACCTCACCATAAAACGGGTTGCGCAAAATACGCTGCACGTAATTTACAAGGATGGCACTGTCGAAATCCTGCGTCCCCTCAGCATTCCCGGTCCCTATAAGATCAGTGCTATCCAGTTCGAAAATGGCGAGCGGCTGAGCTTCCGGTATGGCGGTAATAACTTATTGCAGAGCATTGTTGACGATAAAGAAACCGACCTGTTGATGCTGAAGTATTCCGCCGGATCGCTGGTAACCGCCGATACACTAATTGATGGTAATCGTTATGCCCGTACGCGATTTGAATATACTCATATCGACAACCAACTGACCAAGGTCACGGTTCCTTATGACCTGGCCGGGCCAGTCGCAAGTGAGGCCTATTCGTTTCAGTACCTCAGGTTGCCTGACGCAATGGTGGCTATTTCGCAGGTTATGACACCCATGGGGGGGCAAGAGATAATTCGGTATAACCCCAATGGGCTTCAATACGATGCCCGTTTGTATATTCCGGTCGTCACCCACTGGGAGCAAAACCCTGGGCGCGGGCAGCCCTCTGTCGTCCGATCTTATAAATACAGTCCCAACCGTAACTTCACGGGATATCCTCTGAATGGCGGATTCCGCCAGGGCCAGGATAATTTGTATCGGGTGGATAGCGAGTACGCTTATTGGGCGGAAGAAACTTACGTTGATAATAATGTCAAGCCCCTGCGGTCGACCCGCGCCACTTATAATCGTTTTCACCTGATGACTGAGGAATTAATGCTAGCCAATGGCAGCCAGGTCAAAACCGAGACTGTCTACAATGAAGTTCTGGGCATCCAGTTTCCAAATCAGCCCGCCAATCTCCAACTTCCGAGCCGCATCACCAAGACCTTTGAGCTGTATCCCCAGGGTGGCAACCCCCCAAGGGCGGAAGTGGTCAGTATTACCACCGATGACTTCGGCAACGAACTAAGCCGCACCGAGGCCTCCGGCGTACGCACCGAATACACTTATTACCCGGTGACCGGCGAGCCTCGAAGATGCCCTGCCGACCCCCATGGACTCTTTCAACGTTACCTGAAGCTGGAAAAGCTTTTCCCGGCCAGATCGACCACTGCGGCTCGGACCACTGAACATTCCCACACCGACGTCTCGATAACGGGGGGCGGCTACTTCGTCATGCCGCTTGCCATCAACCTTGAAGGGGGCACCCATACGTCTTATACCTATCATTCTGTGGCCGCCAACCCCGCCCTGCATGGTCGCTTGAAAAGCTCCACGACGACGATCGACAAACTCTCTCTGGTCTCCGATTTCACCTGCACCTTCAATGGCGACTCGATCACCGAAGTCCGGAGCTTGAAGGGGCGTGAGCCTGGTCAATGGCTCGAGTCCGCGCGCACGTGGTCACTGACCAATCAGCGTCTGCTCGACATGACACGTGATGCCGTCGGCAGCCTGGCGATGACGTACGATGTCAGTGGGCGGCTGACATCGGAAACCGCCGCGCCAGCCACGCTCCAGATGGCCCGACGTCGTTATGCCTATCACTTTTCGGCCGGGGCCAAGATGGCCCATTTGGTCACCACGGACGCACAAGGCACCGTGCTCTTTACGTATTTCGATGGCATGGGACGCCAGCTCTCTGCTGCACAATCGCTTGATGGTATTGCAGGCAATGACAGGCTCCTGGGGGACTGGGGGTACGACGCACTTGGGCGGCTCGTGAAGCAAACCCGTCTGGATTATCTGGGGGATGGGCCGCGTACGTTGAAAACCAGTCACGCCTATAACATTTGGGGCAATCCGTGGACGGTAACTCAACCCGATGGTCGGGTACTGATCGACGAGTATGACCCGCTCCTCAATCGCAGGGTGACGGGGGTACAAGGTGGGGCGCAACTGGAAACCTGGTTCAACGAACACAATCAGCCGGCGCGGGTTGAGCGGGTGAGCGCTGGCGGTGCACGCATCGTGGTGGAAACCCGGACTTATGACGGGCTGGGCCGCTGCACGGAGCGCGTCGATGCCAGGAAGACCCGGACTGAATACACCTATGACATTTTTGATCGTGTGGTGCGCAGCCTGGAAACCCCTTCCGACGGAACGCCACCCCGTGAGACGTTGACGACGTATGCGCTTGGCACCAGCGAGCCAATGGTGCGCACCCTCACCGTAGACAGCAAGCTGGTTGGCACGCGTGAATACGACAGTCTGGACCGCGTCATTTCCCAGGCGCGCGGCAGCGCAACAGCCACGACCTGGGAGTACAAGCCCAACCAGGTTGCGCCAGTGGCGGTGACTTCGCCGCGCGGTGATCGTCAAGAGTACGGTCATGATCCTGAGCTGGAGACATTAACGAGCGTCAAGATGGCAGGGCATGCACCGATAGACCTTGAGTACGACCCCATCAGTGGAGCGATGCGACAATCACTCACCGCCGGGCTCAAGCATGAGATGAGTTACGACGAGAACGGCTATCTCGCCAAGGAAGTCCAGACGCTGGGCAGCCAGCCCTTGACTAGCCTGACGAGTTATTCGCCGGGTGGGCGGCTGTTGCGGCACTCCGCGGCGGATGGGCAGCACAGTGACCTCGTATATGACCAGTTCGGACGCCTCCAACAGACCACCACCGGTTTCGTCCGCATGATCCGGACTTACGATAGTCTGGGCCGCCTTTCGGCGCGAACCCTCAATTATCAAATGCGTCTTACCGACTCGGTGACCTTTGACGCATGGGGGCGTGAGTCGGAACGCAAGCTGGAACAGGACGGTGCGCTACTGCAGAACATTGTCAGCACCTATTACGACGATGGCCTGCTGGCCACTCGCACGTTGAAAGACGCGAATGACGCCGTGGTCACGGGCGAGACGTTCACTTACGATGGTTATTCGCGACTCAAATCCTATGTGTGCGAGGGCACGCAATACCCGATGGATAAATTGGATCGGGCGATCAAGGAACAGCGTTTCAGTTATGACGGTCTCGATAATATGACTGAAGTGCGGACAACGTTTATCGATGGCAGTAGCGACCGCAGCGAGCGGTTTTTCCAGGGTAAGGACCCTGCCTGCCTGACGCACCTGACCCATACAAACCCGGTACGAAACCTGACCCTGAGCTATGACGCCGCCGGTAATTTGCAACAGGGCACCTTCGGTCGCGGTTTCACGTACAACGGTTTTGACCAGCTCACTGCTGTACAGACCGCCACAGACAAGTACAGCTACCAGTACGACGGCGAAGCACGCCAGGTGCTTGCTGCGCGAGGCAACGAAGCTCCCGTGATGCTGGCCTATGCCGGGGATCGGCTCGACACGCTGGCGCAGGTCAGCATGCGGGCACGTTACGTGCGCGACGGTGACCAGGTGGTGGCCTACCGAGATAGTGGTAATTACCAGAAACTACTGGTTCTTGACGGCGCTGGCAGCGTCCGCGGTGTGGTGGCACCGATCACGGACCAGGTGCGCCGGCATTACGCACCCTACGGTGACGCCAGGATCGAGTTGCGGGATGACGTGTCGCCCACGATGATGGAAATGCAATTGCCCGCCTACAACGGCGAGCGGCTGGACGTACCGGTCAACCTCTATCACCTGGGTAATGGGCGCCGTGCCTATGACCCCGAACTGATGGTGCTTCTCTCTCCTGATCCCCTCAGTCCTTTTGACGAGGGCGGGATCAACAGCTACGCCTATTGTGGCGGTGACCCGGTGAATTGGTCGGACCCCAGCGGCCTCTTCAGTTTTCCAACATGGGCCCGGTGGGCACTGACCGGTGTTGCACTGGGCATGTCGGTGGTCACCGCTGGGCTTGCAACCGCGGGCTTGCTCGCTGCCATCGGCGCTCAAGCCGCTGCACTGACCATTGCCGGCAAGAGCGCGCTGTTGGTAGCCTCAGGCGCGGCCTCGGTAGGTGGGACGTTGGGGATTGCCGCACTGAGCGTTGAGGCGGTCGACAATCAGATGGGCTGGGATCGCTCCAGTCAAATCAACGTCCTGAACTGGGCATCGCTGACCTTTGCAGCGGTGGGTGTCGCGGCCAGTTTAGGGGGCGCAGGCATAGCGGCGACGGGCGCTTCCCGGGCGGTTGAAGTCGCCGCAAGCCCGGCGGTCCGAAGCTTCAGTCTATTGAGTTCCCAAGCAAGGGCTGGATTGCAGGCCGCTGGCAAGTTGCTGACCGGTGCTTCTTACAAGTTCTTCAATGACATTACGCTGCCAAGCCAAGCCTGGGGGGTGACGCGTTTTGGCTTGCGCGTGGTCAATCTGTACCGCTCGGTCGACGGTCGGATCAGAAAGCGCCAACCGGCAGCGCCTATCGGGGGCGATGCCGAGAACTTGCAGCAGCCACTGGGGCAGCCGCAACCCCAGCCTCAGGCCCATCGCCTTGTCGATATGTCGGGCAGCAGCTTCACTTTCCATGAGGCCTTTTCGCAGGAGGCCTCGCGTGTTCGCCAACCGATCCTGGCCGAATGGAATTCGGCCTGAGCCTTTGGCTTAAGGGCGCTTGCGTTCCACCGGACGCAACAGATGCGTCGGCGGCGTTTCGCAGCTGATCTTGCGGCCCAGCAAGGTTTCGATTGACGGCAACTGGTACGAATCGTCTTCACCGGCAAAGCTGATGGACACGCCCGCAGCACCGGCACGGCCGGTACGGCCAATCCGGTGCACGTAGTCGTCCGGCACTTCCGGAAGGGTGAAGTTGATTACGTGGCTGATGCCGTCGATGTGAATCCCGCGTCCGGCCACGTCGGTGGCCACCAGCACGCGAATCTTGCCTTCGCGGAAACCTTCCAGGGTCTTGATGCGCTTGTGCTGCGGCACGTCGCCGGACAGTTGCGCGGCATTCACGCCATCACGCACCAGGCGTTCTTCGATGCGGCGCACTTCGTCCTTGCGGTTGGCAAACACCATGACCCGCTCCCAACCGTTGTCGTTGACCAGGTTGTAGAGCAGCTTGTATTTGTCGGCACCGGCCACGGCATAGATATGCTGTTCGACGTTCTCGCTGGCGACGTTGAGTGCCTCGATCTCGACGATGGACGGGTCGGTGGTCCACTGCTTGGCGAGGTTCATCACGTCTTCGGTGAAGGTCGCGGAGAACAGCAGGGTCTGGCGCTCGTTTTTCGGCGGGGTCTGGCGAATGATCTGACGCACTTGCGGGATGAAGCCCATGTCGAGCATGCGGTCGGCTTCGTCCAGCACCATCACTTCGACCATGTCCAGGTGCACGTCGCCGCGCTGGTTGAAGTCCAGCAAGCGCCCCGGCGTGGCCACCAGGATGTCGCAGTGGCGCGCTTCCAGGTGCTTGAGCTGCTTGTCGAAGTCCATCCCGCCAACAAACGTCATCACGTTGAGGCCGGTGTACTTGGTCAGGTCGGCGGCGTCCTTGGCGATCTGTACCACCAGCTCCCGGGTCGGGGCGATGATCAGGGCGCGGGGCTCACCCATATAGCGCTCTTTCGGCGGCGGGGTTTGCAGCAGCTGGGTGATGATCGAGATCAGGAAGGCGGCGGTCTTGCCGGTACCGGTCTGGGCGCGACCGATGGCGTCTTTGCCGGCGAGGGTGAAGCCCAGCACTTGCGCCTGGATCGGCGTGCAGTACGGGAAACCCAGGTCCTGAATGGCGTGCATCAGTTCCGGGGCGAGTTTGAAATCATGAAAGCGGGTTTTGCCTTCCTGGGGTTCGACAACGAAGTCTTCCAGTTTCCAGGGAATAACCACAGGTTTGGGCGCGCGTTCACGGCGCGGCTTTTCCTGGCGTGGCTCCTGGCGTGGTTGGTCGGCGGCTGGCTCTTCAGCGACGTTAACCGTGGCGGGTGTGGTCACCGGCTCTTTTTTTGGCGAGGCTACAGGTGCGGTCCGGCCAGGCTGCTGGCCGTCATTGCGGCTGCCTTGAACGTGGGCGGGGGCACTGGAACCTGGCGCGAGCTGCTCAGCCTCGCTTTTACCGAACATCTTCTTGAGTGCTTTGAGCACGGTCATCTCATCAATTGGTTAAGGAATGTACGCCGGCCAGTGTAATGCAAGAATCGGGCGCGGCGTAGTGCGTTGGTCATGCGGCTACACAATGGGTGGTTTTCAGCCCAGGCGGGCGGCCAACCAGTCACCGATATCGTGTATCTCCTGGGGTAACACTTCGTGGCCCATTGGGTATTCCTGCCATGCAACGGTGACACCGCGCGACTTCAAATGCTCATAGGCGCTGCGACCCATGGCGTTCTGCACCACGTCGTCGTATTCGCCGTGCAGGCACAGCGCCGGAATCCGTTGCTGGCTGGCCGATAATTCGAGTTCGTCACCGAAAGTGGGAGCGTAGGTGGAAAGGGCAATCACGCCACCCAAAGCACCCTGCCATTTCAGGAACGCGGTGTGGAACACCACGGCGCCACCCTGGGAAAAACCGGCAAGGAAAATCCGCGAGGCGTCTATCCCGCTGCTTTTTTGTTCCTTGATCAGGTCGGTAACCATTTTTGCCGAGGCTTCCAGCTCTTCAACACTGATGGAACGCGCCGGGCTCATGGCCTTGATGTCGTACCAGCTCGGCATCTCGTAGCCGCCATTGATGGTCACCGGGCGTGTCGGCGCCTGGGGCAGGACAAAGCGCGTCGACAGGAGTTTTTCCTGCAGGGCTTCGGCCACGGGCAGGAAGTCGTAGCGATCGGCACCCAGGCCATGCAACCAGATTACGCAGGCGTCTGCGGGCTTGGCGGGCTGAAGAATCAAGGGTTCGGTCATGTCTGCTCCATATATGTGCGTGCGCTCCGATTGAGTGCGTCGGAACGGTGCGCGACGGGTTGATCTGTTAAGAGAATGTCGCAAGGTTGAATCTTTTGCTCTTGACCATGGGCTGAAACGACTCAGCCATCAGTCTGGTACGGGGCTTGCTACGTGAAACCCGATGTCAAGGCTCACCCCAGGCGGTAACACTATCAGTGACTGGCGCCTGTGGGATAGCAACTGGACTTAAAGCAAAAACCTCATGCTGTTTGACCCCAAAAAAAGCCAACACGGGTCGATGTCGCCTCATAAGGGTGCGGTGGGGTTTGAGCTCCGACACAACAAGAGCAAAACTGGAGGTTTGAATGAAGGTATTGAAATCCACCCTGGCCATCGTGACCGCGGCTACCGTACTGGGTGTCAGTGGTTTCGCCCAGGCTGGCGCCACTCTGGATGCCGTGCAGAAGAAAGGCTTTGTGCAGTGTGGCGTGAGCGACGGTCTGCCGGGCTTCTCGGTGCCGGACGCCAGCGGCAAGATCCTTGGGATCGACGCTGACGTGTGCCGTGCTGTTGCCGCTGCCGTATTCGGCGACGCAACCAAGGTCAAATTCAGCCAGTTGAATGCCAAGGAGCGTTTCACCGCGCTTCAGTCTGGCGAAGTCGACATCCTGTCGCGCAACACCACCATGACCAGCTCCCGCGATGCCGGCATGGGCCTGAAATTCCCGGGCTTCATCACCTACTACGACGGTGTTGGTTTCCTGGTGAACAACAAGCTGGGCGTGAAAAGTGCCAAGGAACTGGACGGTGCAACCATTTGCATCCAGGCCGGTACCACCACTGAGCTGAACGTCTCCGACTACTTCCGCGCCAACAACCTGAAGTACACCCCGATCACGTTCGACACCTCCGATGAAAGCGCCAAGTCGCTGGAATCCGGTCGTTGCGACGTACTGACCTCCGACAAGTCCCAGCTCTACGCACAGCGCAGCAAGCTGGCTTCGCCGAAAGACTACGTGGTACTGCCGGAAACCATTTCCAAAGAACCACTGGGCCCTGTCGTGCGTAACGGCGACGACGAATGGCTGGCCATCGTGCGCTGGGTTGGCTACGCCATGCTCAACGCCGAAGAAGCCGGTATCACCTCCAAAAACGTCGAAGCTGAAGCCAAGTCCACCAAGAACCCGGACGTTGCCCGTCTGCTGGGTGCTGACGGCGAATACGGCAAAGACCTGAAAGTGAAGAAGGACTGGGTCGTACAGATCGTCAAGCAGGTCGGTAACTACGGCGAAGTGTTCGAGAAAAACCTCGGCAAGAGCACGCCTCTGGAAATCGATCGTGGCCTGAACGCTCTGTGGACCAACGGTGGCATTCAATACGCACCACCTGTGCGCTGATCGCTGATGGTTCTATCACCCGGTGGGCCAACCGCCGGGTGATGTTCTGTTCCATTATTTCTGGGGCACTTAATGCAAAATCAAATCGGCGCACCAAAACAGAAGCTCAGCTTCAGTGATCCAAAAGTGCGTGCGTGGCTATTCCAGATCATCACGATTGTGGCGGTGGTCTCGTTGGGCTGGTACCTGTTCAACAACACGCAAACCAACCTTCAACACCGGGGCATTACCTCGGGTTTTGACTTTCTTGAGCGCAGTGCCGGCTTCGGCATCGCTCAGCACCTGATCGACTACACCGAATCGGACAGCTATGCCCGGGTCTTTGTGATCGGTCTGCTCAACACCCTGCTGGTGACGGTGATCGGTGTGGTCCTGGCGACCATCCTCGGGTTCATCATCGGTGTGGCGCGCTTGTCGCCCAACTGGATGATCAACAAGCTGGCCACGGTGTATGTGGAAGTGTTCCGCAACATTCCGCCGCTGCTGCAAATCCTGTTCTGGTACTTCGCGGTATTCCTGACGATGCCGGGGCCGCGCAACAGCCACAACTTCGGCGACACGTTCTTTGTCAGCAGCCGTGGCCTGAACATGCCCGCCGCGTTGATGGCGGAGGGTTTCTGGCCGTTTGTGATCAGCGTCGTGGTGGCAATCATCGCCATTGTGCTGATGGCCCGTTGGGCAAATAAACGCTTTGAAGCCACCGGTGTTCCGTTCCACAAGTTCTGGGCCGGCCTGGCGCTGTTGGTGGTGATCCCTGCGCTGTGCGCTTTGGTGTTCGGCGCGCCGCTGCACTGGGAAATGCCCAAGCTGCAAGGCTTCAACTTCGTCGGCGGCTGGGTACTGATTCCCGAGTTGCTGGCGCTGACCCTGGCCCTGACCGTGTATACCGCGGCGTTTATCGCCGAGATCGTGCGTTCAGGCATCAAGTCCGTCAGCCACGGCCAGACCGAAGCGGCGCGTTCCCTCGGGCTGCGCAACGGCCCGACCCTGCGCAAGGTGATCATCCCGCAAGCCCTGCGCGTGATCATTCCGCCGCTGACCAGCCAATACCTGAACCTGGCGAAAAACTCGTCACTGGCGGCCGGTATCGGTTACCCGGAAATGGTTTCGCTGTTTGCCGGCACGGTGCTCAACCAGACCGGCCAGGCCATCGAGGTTATTGCCATCACCATGAGCGTGTACCTGGCGATCAGCATCAGCATTTCCCTGCTGATGAACTGGTACAACAAGCGCATTGCGCTGATCGAGCGGTGAGGAAACCTGCATGAGTACGCATACTTTCAAACCTGATATGCCGCCACCGAACAAAGTGTTCGGGCCGATGGCATGGATGCGCGCCAACCTGTTTTCCAGCTGGCTCAACACCCTGCTGACATTGCTGGCGTTCTACCTGATCTACCTGGTCGTGCCGCCGATCCTGCACTGGGCGATCCTCGATGCAAACTGGGTCGGTACCACCCGCGCCGACTGCACCAAGGAGGGCGCCTGCTGGGTGTTTATCCAACAGCGCTTCGGGCAGTTCATGTACGGCTATTACCCCGGCGACCTGCGCTGGCGTGTCGACCTGACCGTGTGGCTGGCCATCGTGGGTGTGGCGCCGTTGTTCATCTCGCGCTTCACGCGCAAGGCGGTCTACGGCCTGAGCTTTTTGGTGGTGTACCCGATCGTTGCCTACTTCCTGCTGCACGGCGGGATCTTCGGCATGACCAACGTGGCCACCAGCCAGTGGGGCGGCTTGATGCTGACCCTGGTGATCGCCACCGTCGGCATTGCCGGGGCCTTGCCGCTGGGCATCGTGCTGGCGTTGGGTCGGCGTTCGAACATGCCGGCGATTCGTGTGGTCTGCGTGACCTTCATCGAGTTCTGGCGCGGCGTGCCGTTGATCACGGTGCTGTTCATGTCGTCGGTAATGTTGCCGCTGTTCCTGCCGGAAGGCATGGGCATCGACAAATTGCTGCGGGCCTTGATCGGCGTGATCCTGTTCCAGTCGGCCTATGTAGCCGAAGTGGTGCGCGGTGGCTTGCAGGCGATTCCCAAGGGCCAATACGAGGCTGCGGCCGCGATGGGCCTGGGTTACTGGCGCAGCATGGGCCTGGTGATTTTGCCCCAGGCACTGAAGATGGTGATCCCGGGCATCGTCAACACGTTTATCGCGTTGTTCAAGGACACTAGCCTGGTGATCATCATCGGCCTGTTCGACCTGCTCAACAGCGTCAAGCAAGCCGCCGCCGACCCGAAATGGTTGGGCATGGCCACTGAAGGCTACGTGTTCGCCGCCCTGGTGTTCTGGATTTTCTGTTTTGGTATGTCCCGCTATTCCATTCATTTGGAACACAAGCTGGACACAGGCCACAAGCGTTAGGAGTTTTGTGATGAGTGAAGCGATCAAACAGCCTGTGAGCCCTGAAGGCATTATTCAGATGCAGGGCGTCAACAAGTGGTACGGCCAGTTCCATGTGTTGAAAGACATCAACCTGAACGTCAAGCAGGGCGAACGTATCGTGCTGTGCGGGCCGTCGGGTTCCGGCAAGTCCACCACCATCCGCTGCCTCAACCGCCTGGAAGAGCACCAGCAGGGCCGCATCGTGGTCGATGGCGTGGAACTGACCAACGACCTCAAGCAGATCGAAGCGATCCGCCGCGAAGTCGGCATGGTGTTCCAGCACTTCAACCTGTTCCCGCACCTGACCATCCTGCAGAACTGCACGCTGGCCCCGATGTGGGTACGCAAGATGCCCAAGCGCAAGGCTGAAGAAATTGCCATGCACTACCTTGAGCGCGTGCGTATTCCGGAGCAGGCCCACAAGTTTCCGGGGCAGTTGTCCGGCGGCCAGCAACAGCGCGTGGCGATTGCCCGTGCGCTGTGCATGAAGCCGAAAATCATGCTGTTCGATGAGCCGACCTCGGCGCTCGATCCGGAAATGGTGAAAGAGGTACTGGACACCATGATCGGCCTGGCGGAAGACGGCATGACCATGCTCTGCGTGACCCACGAAATGGGCTTTGCGCGCACCGTGGCCAACCGCGTGATCTTCATGGACAAGGGCGAGATCGTTGAACAGGCGGCGCCGAATGACTTCTTCGACAACCCGCAGAATGATCGGACCAAGTTGTTCTTGAGCCAGATTTTGCATTGATCCATGGGTAATGCTTGAAACAATAAACCCGGCCTGGTGCCGGGTTTATTTTTGCCATCAATCAAGTTGTCGTCAGGGTCTCGTGCTCTTTATGTACCGTATGCACGGAATTGCGAAGATCTGCGCCTTCACTCAGGATTTTTGCTTCGACCAGCAAGTGGGGGTGACGCTCAAGCAAACGCATCAGGACTACCAGGGATTTGGGGGGCAATACCTCACCGCGCTCGTAACGAGATAAGGCGTTGTGGCCGCCACCCGATAGCAGTTGTACCGTTTCTTTTTGTGAAAGGTGCAGTTTGCGGCGTATGCGCTTCATCTCGGTGCCGACCATCTGCCTGAAACTGTGAACGATTTCATCGCAGTGGTCTGAATAGCGTTCCGCGTCTTCGGGGTCCAGGATCACCTCTCCACATGCCTGGCACTCCCATCCAGACAGATCGTCTATACGGCGATGCAAACCTTTGACTTCCGATGTTTCGCTACGTCCTGAGAAGTGATGCATTCCGTCATGCCTGCCGCAGCTGAAGCATTGCTCTGTTTTCATGGGTTTTTCTCCTTGAAGGAGATCACCGGAGGTTTACCATCCGTGCGGTAGGTCACCTTGATGTAGATCTCCAGATCATGTGAGTGAATGTGATACACATCTTGCCAAACTCGATGGTCGTCATGAGTGGTCATCGACTTGTACAACATCGTGTTTTTCAACTCGAAAATGACCGCCTGCATTTGTTCGATGCTTAAATCAAGATCCTCGCCGCAACGGCGTGCGCTTTGAGTAAATGCTTGCTTTCCTAGCCGCCTGACATCCGCCTTTATCACCGCCAGATCGTAATGAGGTGTGTACTTTTCCATAAGACACCTGAGTCCAATAATTACCCTCTGAGGGTAATTTTACCAATCGAAAATACTGCTCCTTTGCCTGCCCAAGAACCCTAGTGCGTTGCCTTTGTAGGCAACTCCGAATAGGCTGTGGGAAAATTCATCCTATGATTGGATGAAAGGACGAAACCCATGACAGACATCGCCCCCCTGATCAAACGCTCCCTCGTCGATCAAGCCCTCGAACAGTTGCGCCAGCGCATCACCCAAGGCGTATGGGCCATCGGCGAACGCCTGCCCACCGAGCCCGAGTTGTCTGCCGAGTTGGGGATCAGCCGCAACACCGTGCGTGAAGCCATGCGCGTATTGGCGTTCTCCGGGTTGATCGAGATCCGCCAGGGTGACGGCAGCTACCTGCGCTCCATGACCGACCCTCTGGGCGCCATGAAAGCCTTGTCCCACTGCACCCTGGCCCAGGCGCAGGAGACGCGGCAGATTCTTGAAGTCGAGGCAGTCGGCTTGGCCGCGTTGCGCCGCACCGATGAAGACCTGGTCGCTTTGCGCGCGGCCCTCAACGCCAGCGGCGACCATTACCACGGTGATCTTGAGCACTACATCAGCTGCGACCTGGTGTTCCACAAACGCCTGGTGGACGCGGCCCACAACCCGGCCTTGAGCGAGCTGTATCAGTACTTCTCGAGCATTGTCGGCGCGCAACTGCGCCAGACCCTGAACATCCAGCCGCGCCGGCAAGCGGTGTTCGACCTGCACGGCGCCTTGCTCGATGCCGTGGAACAACAGGACCCGGAACGCGCCAAGGCCCTGTCCCGGCAGTTGATCAATGAACCTTGAACCCGAGACCACCATGCCCCGTTCAGAAAATGCTCTTGAAGAACTGCTGATCGACGCTGAAGCCGATGACGATGAGGTCCAGCACAGCCCGCCGGTGGTGAGCCGTCCGTGGCTGTTGCTGCTGGGCCTGATCCTGGTGGCGCTGAACCTGCGCCCGGCGTTGTCGAGCATGGCGCCGCTGCTCGCTGAGGTCTCCCACAGCCTGGGTCTCTCGGCGGCCAAGGCCGGGTTGCTGACGACGCTGCCCGTCTTGTGCCTGGGCCTGTTCGCGCCACTGGCTCCGATCCTGGCCCGACGTTTTGGCGCCGAGCGGGTGGTGCTGGGCATTCTGCTGACCCTGGCCGGTGGCATCATCCTGCGCAGTTCATTCGGTGAGGCCGGGCTGTTCGCCGGCAGCCTGCTGGCGGGCGCGAGTATCGGCATCATCGGGGTGCTGTTGCCCGGTATCGTCAAGCGCGATTTCGCCAAACAGGCCGGTACCATGACCGGCGTGTACACCATGGCCCTGTGCCTGGGTGCAGCGCTGGCGGCGGGATCCACGGTGCCGCTGAGTCATTACTTCGGCGACAGCTGGAACATCGGCCTGGGGTTCTGGATTCTCCCGGCGTTGGTCGCGGCGTTGTTCTGGTTGCCGCAAGTTGGCCAGAAACACGGCGCGCACCAGGTGGCCTATCGCGTGAAGGGCTTGTTGCGTGATCCGCTGGCCTGGCAGGTGACCCTGTACATGGGCCTGCAATCCTCCCTGGCGTACATTGTGTTTGGCTGGCTGCCGTCGATCCTGATCGGCCGTGGCCTGAGCGCCACCCAGGCGGGCCTGGTGCTTTCCGGTTCGGTGATTGTGCAGTTGGCCAGTTCCCTGGCTGCGCCCTGGCTGGCCACCCGCGGCAAGGACCAGCGCCTGGCCATCGTGGTGGTGATGGTGCTGACCCTGGGCGGCCTGTTCGGTTGCCTGTATGCACCGTTGGACGGCTTGTGGGGCTGGGCGATTCTGCTGGGCCTGGGCCAGGGTGGCACTTTCAGCCTGGCGCTGACCTTGATCGTGCTGCGTTCACGGGACGCCCATGTAGCCGCCAACCTGTCGAGCATGGCCCAGGGCATCGGCTACACCCTGGCGTCCATGGGGCCGTTCGCGGTCGGGCTGGTGCATGACTGGACCGGTGGCTGGAACGCCACCGGCTGGATTTTCGCGGTGATCGGCCTGGGCGCGATCATCGCGGGGTTGGGCGCCGGGCGTGCGCGGTATGTCGGCGTGACCAGCGAAAAGGTCTAGAGGTACAGCACTTCCATAGTGCTGGAACCATCGATATGCACGTCGCTGCTGAGGTCGAGATTGTTCTTGGCAGCGATCACCGTATCGACCCTGACCAGGCTGCTCAGCGTCTGAAAGGCCGTCGGCCCGCTGGTGCTGCCGACGGTGTCGGTAAAGCCGAGAAAGCTGCGCGAACCGATGTCGATCGGGTTGCTGTTGGCGGTGCGCCAGGCGATCCCGCCGCTGGTGGACTCGGTGCCGTAAACCTCCGGCAGGCTGTCGATCACCGTCTGCTTGGGGTCGAAGGTCAGGGAGTACAGCCCGATCTTGTTGCCACTCGGGTCCAGGCCCAGCCCGTAGTAGATTTCGCTGTTGACGTTGGCGGTGCCGTCGCGGTTGTCGCTCATGCGCAGGGCGTAGCGAGTCGCTGCCTCGCAGTTGATGGTCACGCTCAGGTAGCGCACCGGTAGGCGTTTGCCGCGATCAATGTTCAACTCCTGTTGGGAAATCTTGCCGTAGTCGATCAGCCCGTTGCTCGACAGCGCCGGTGTACAGGCACTGGGAGTGAGCAAGCCGGTGACGCCGAGTTCGACACTGGAGGCTGCCGTGGCACCGCTGCTGAGGGTCAGCAGGGCAAGTGTTGCGAGAGAACGCTGGCGTAGGTGCATGACCATACTCCTTGATCAGAGGTAGATAATTTCAATCGTGCCCGAACCGTCGAGCAGTACTTCCGTACGCAGGTCCAGGCTGTTCATGGGGGACAGGACGGCGCGCACGCTGATCTGCCCACTCAGGTTCTGGATCGCGGTGGGGCCGGCATTGCTGCCGGGTAGAGCGGTAAAGCCGAGCAAACTGCTGCTGCCGATGGGAATGGGGTAGGCGCTGGAGCTGCTCCAGGCCACGCCACCGGTGGTGGAGTCGGTGCGATATACCTGGGGCAGGGCATCGGCGCGCAGGTCGAAGGGGTCGAAATAGAGGAAGTACCGGCCGATTTTATTACGGCTGTCGTCCACTCCCAGGCCGTAGGCGGTTTCGTCGATGCCGCCGGTGGCCGAGCCTTTGCGGTTGTCATGCATGCGCAAGGCGAAATGAGTCGGGCCGTCGCAGCCGATACTCAGCAGCAGGCTGCGGGAGACCAGCCCGGTTTCCTTGTCGGTGTTAAGGCTCCTGGACCACATACGGCCAAAGTCGATGATGCCGCCGTTGGACAGCGTGGTCTCGCAGGCCGCCGGAGCGAAGCCGGCTTGCAGCGACAACTCCCGTGCGCGGCCGCTGGCGACGGCGTCGATCAAGCCGCTGGCTTCCCAGGTCACCGCGTCGCGCACTTGCAGGGCGTCGGCCTGCGCCCAGGCATTGACCAGCAATTGCGCCGAGAAGCTGCTGCCGGTGGTCGGCGCACCGTCGCGCAACGGTACGATGGCCTGGTCGGGCCGCCAGTCGAGTGTCCTGCCCCTGGCACTGGGCGCCTGGCCTTGCCCGCTGGTCAACCCCAGTTCAACAGCCTGGCCGTCGAGTACCGCATCGCTGATGTGCACGCGGTAACTGCCACGCTCGGTAAAGCGGTAGCGCTCGGCGGTCCCGGCCAGGGCCCGGTAGAACACGTGCATATCGGTGGGCGTCGGGCAGTTCAGGTTGAGGCTCAGGCGGCGTTCTCCCAGCAGGATTTCTGTGCCGGGGTTGCGCTGCACGGCGCGGTTCATCACGCCGAAATCCAGGCGCGACTGGCTTAGGGTCAGTTGGCATTCGTCGGCGTGCGCCCGGCCCTGGACGATGGCGCCCAGGGTCAATCCCAGCAGTAACAATCGCTTCATCACAGTCTTCCTCATGGCGTCACACAGCGGGCCGGGGCGGTTTCGAAATACACCTGCGGGTCGGCTTTTTCCGCGAGTTCAACCTGCAGTTCACAGCGGCTCATGCCCGGTGCCTTGACCCACAGGGGGCGTGGGTCCAGTACGTTCGGCAGGAACACCTGGCCGCCTTCCTGCACCAGGGTCACGAACTCGCCATCGGCGGTACTCACCGTGGCGCCACGGGGCAGTGGCGTGCCGTGGTCGGTGGTCACTGTGAGCAAGGCACGACGGGTCAGGGCCACGCCGAATTCCACGTGATCCACCGCGCCGCGCCCGGCGCTGATGACGGCCAGGCCGTTGCTGATATCGGCATTGCGCGGCAGCGACTGGGTTTGCACTTCCACGGGGCTGCGCCCGTAGGCGGACACCTGCGGTACCACGGCCTGGCCCTGGAAGTCGGTCCACACCGGGCCGCTGGGCGTGGTGAGCTTGACCCCGGCCATATCGCCGACAGACACCAGCGCAAAGGTGTCGCGCACCGGATAAGGCGAGAAGGTCACGCCACCGCTGTGGGCCACCACCGCACCGCGCACACCGCCCTGGTAGCTGGAGCGCTCGGCGTCAGAGCGGCTGTAGTTCATGTCCAGTTGTGCATAGCGCGGCAGATAGGACACGCCGAGGGTGGATTCCACTTGTTGGTCGCGGCTGTCGTGCTCGGCACTGACCCGGTAACTGAGTTGATCGTTGACCTGCTCGTTCACCCCCAGGCCGATGCGATGCTCGCCACCGGAGTTGCGCACCCAGGAGCGCCCACGCCGGTTCTCACCCAGTGGCACGCTCAGGTTCAGGTACACCGCGTTCTCGTTATTCTGCCGGCCGCTGACCTGCCACTCGGCACTGGCCGACAGCGACACGCCGCGCACGCTGGTGCCCCATGAAGCCAGGGCACGGCTGCTGTTTTCGCCGTTGAACGTGGTGGTGCGCGACAGGCCGGCATTGAAGGCGCCCAGCCATGGATGGGCCCAGCCCAGGGCCAGGCTCTGCTGGTCGCGATAGCGGGTGAGGCGACCCTCGTCGTCCCGTGAGTCGTAGTAGGCGGCGTCTTCCAGCTCCCGGTAGCCCATGGTGCGGTGGGAGGCGCCGGCGGTGATCGACCATTGCCGGCCCAGGCGCTGGGACAGGCTCAGGTCGGTCTGTACGCCGCGTTCACCCAGGCGTTGGGCATCGGCAATCTGGGTCGACAGTTGTACCTGGCCGTCTGGCCACGGCAACAGGCCGAGGCTGGCACCCGTGGCACGGTAGTCTTCGGCGGCAAGCGCGCCGGCCCCCAGGCTCAGGCGCGGGTTCAACGCACCGCTCCAGCCGCCGCTGATTACCCATGGATCGTCGCCCCGTGTATCGCCGATATTGCGCACCCGGCCCGCCCCCAACGAGTAACCCGGGGCTGGCAAGCCGATGCCGAGCATCGCCGCCGGCACGGTGAAGCGCCGCTCTTCGCCGGTGCTTTCCTTGACCGTCACTTCAACGTCGGAGCGTGTGTTCAGGCGCCGTACGTCGGTGAGGGAGAACGGCCCGGCCGGCACCACGGTGGAGTGAATCAGCGCGCCGTTCTGGCGTACCTCGACCTGGGCCGGGCTGTTGGCGATGCCGCTGATAGTCGAGCCCTGTTCCTGGTCCTGCAGGGCCTGTTCGGTAAACAGCTGCATGCCGGTGATCTGCGCGGACGACAGCACCGGGTTGTAGAGGTTGATCTGCCCGGCCTGCAACACCGCCTGCTGCTCGGCGAAGGTGCGCTGGGCATAGGCTTCCAGGTGGGTACTGCGGGACCGGGAGTCTTGCCAGGTCTGTACCTGGCGGCTGCGCACGATCCAGTCGCCGGCGTTGAAGCCCAGCTCGGTATTGGCCGAGCCGAAGCGGCTGGCGTCGTCGCCATAACGGTTGTACAAACCGGTGAGGTCGTAGTTGAGCAAGCCGGCGAACCCTCCGGTTTCATAACCGGACAGCTCACGTTGGCGCGGGCGCAGGGCATCGGTGGGCACCATCAGGCTCACGCTCAGGCTGGCGGGGTCTTGCTCCACCACGGTTTGCGGGTATTCGCCGAGGAAGTCATGGCAGCGGCTGTCGGCCAGCGGGGCCGGTATCACCAGGTCGGCCGCGTCCAGCAGCGGGCGGTCGAAGCACAGCGCGCCCTGGCTGTCGAACTGCACATCGAGGCGGCCACGGCGCTGGCCGTTCACCGTCAGGCTCACGGCATGGCGGCCGCTGGTGTAGCGCGGTGCGTCGAGCAGCAGGTAGGCCAGCTCCGGGTCGATACCGCGCTGGTGCAGGGTTTGCGCGTCGAAGGCATCGGCCCAGGCATCGGCCGACAGCAACGCCATGGTCAGTGGCAGCGCGGCCCGCATCCGGGCGGGGCGTAAAGGACAGTCGGGCACGGCTTCGCCAGCCGGGTCAGTGGTTACTGTGTTCACGTAAAGGCACTCAGGTTATGGAAGCCGGCAACGGTTGGCGGGCTTCCCGGTGACAGTCACAGGGCTGTCACTTCGTTATTCAGCGTTTGCGGCGGTTATCGGTGCTTCATAGGCGGCGACGGCAAAGCCGTACACGGTGGCCGGTTGCAGGCGTACGGCCGTGGCGGTGTGGGGCGTGCTGAGCCGCAGGGTTTCGCCGGGCAACACATAAGTGCGCGGCAGCACCAGGCTCTGCTTGCCGGGCAGCAATTGCAGCTCCTGGGCCAGGCGCACCACGTAAGGCGTGGGGTTGGCGACGTTCAGGTGACCGGCGTTCAACGACCAGGTCAGCCCGGTCCAGGGTGTGCGGTTCGGCGCCAGGCCCTTGGGATGAATGATCACCGGCAGGTTCTGGCGCACGGTCACGCCCACCCGCGCATGGCCAGCCTGGGCGGCGTCACGGTCCTTGGGCATGCCTTCGAAGATCACCCGCTTCAGGCGTTGGGTTTTCAGGGGCGTGGGGTTGCGCAGGATAAAGCGCACCAGCTGGCTTTTGTCGGCCTCGACTCGGGACAGGGGTGGGGTGACGAACAGCAGCGATTCGGTGTCTTCCGGAATGTCTTCCAGGGTGACGTGCAGCAGGGCCAGTTTGCCGTCGGTGTTGGTCACCGACACCGAAGCTTCGCCGTCGGCCTCGTTGACGATCACCACCGAGGTGTCGGGCACCATGCCGTCGGCAAACGCCTGGGTGCTCAGCAGCCAGCCCAGGGCCAGCAAGGTTGGATAGGTCTTCATGACGCAGTTCCTAAAATGATCACAGGGCTTAGAGGTAACGCAAATCCAGGACCAGTGAGCCATCGAGGGGAACGTCTTGCCTGAGGGTCAGACGGTTCGCCGGGTGGATGGTGGTCTGTGCGCGGATCCGGGTGGTCAGGGTGACGATGGGTTCCGGAAACGGTCGGCCGGGACGGGCAAAGCCCATGAGTGTCTTGGGGTGGATGGCCGGTTGGGGAGCCCAGAGGCCGCCTTCGGGGTTTGACACAAGTGACTGCATGGCCTGGCCGTCTCCTTGCGCCGCTTCGAACGCCAGGTCGACGTAACCCAACTGCTCCGCGGGCGCGATGGGGTTTCTCCCCAGGCCGTAGGTAGTGTCCGGTGCGGCGGACGAATCTTCGCGGCTGTCCAGGCCAATCAGGCCAAACAACAAGGGGCCGCTGCAGTGGATCTCTACCTCCAGCCATTGGGTAGGCAACGGGGTGGGAGCCACCTGGTTGAGGAGATGGGCAGGGATGGTGCCGTGGTCGATGATGCCGCTGCCGGAGAGCGCGATGGTGCAGGAGCTGGGGGTAACCAGGCCCGACAGGGTCATCTCGGTGGCGGTGCTGGCAAACACGCTAGAGCCGGTGTTGAGCAATAACAGCGCCGTGCACAGGCGTAGGGTTCTGTTCATCATTCGGTCTTCAATGTGTTCGGTGCAAGTAAGGCGCCTCGCCGCGAACGACGAGGCCGCGGGTTTACAGGTACTTCACTTCCAGCGTGGCCGAGCCGTCGATCGGGTGTTCATCGCTCAGGTCCAGGCTGTCGGCCCGGGCGATCTGCGCGTACACCACCAGGTCGCTGACGACTTGCTGGATCGGTACCGGCAGCCAGGTGCCCGAGGTTCTATCGCCGAAAGCCGCCAATGCGCTGGGTGGCAGGATCGCGTCCGCCGACTCTGCCCAGGTCGTGCCGTTATCCCCGGATTCCAGCACCGTGACGGCGACAGAGTCGGCGACTGCGTTATTCAGCATCAGGTCGTAGGCCCCCAGCTTCTGGGTACCGTTGATCAACCCCAGGCCGTAGGTGCCGCCGCTGGAGTTGGACCCGGCGCGGTTGTCGGTGCCCTTGACGGCAAACAGGGTGCCGCCGTCGCAGGTGATGGTCAGTTGCAAGGTGGTGCGTGGCAGTTGTTTGGGAGTCGTGAGGTTCAGGTCTTTGGCGGAGATCTTGCCGTAGTCCACCATCCCTCCGCCGGACAGGCCAGGTGTGCAGGCGTTGGGGGTAATCACCCCTTTGACAGTCAGGTCGACGGTGGACGCCGCCAGGGCAGAGGCGCTGGTGCTGAGCAGCAGCGCGGTGGCCAGGGCATTGAGCGTAAGTTTCATGGGGCACACGTTTCCTTTCGAGTGGGGCCGGTTGAATAAAGGGTTACAGGTACTTCAGTTGCACGGTGGCATGGCCGTCCAGCGGCACTTCGTCGAGCACGGTCAGGCGGTCGGTGCCGTCGACCATCGTGTACACGCGCAGGTCGGCACTGAATTGCCGTATCGCAATCGGGGTGTTCGCACCGCCGTTGGTGGCGACCGAGGTTTGGGTGTAGTGGCCCAGGTAAATCGACGGGAGCCAGGTCACCCCGCCATCGGTCGAGTTGATCGTCTTGACCGTGACGCCGTCCGCGACCGGGTTGAGCAGGCCGAATGCGGTGGCGCCAAGTTTTTCGCCACTGTCCGTCAACCCCAGGCCATGCCAGTAGTCGTTAATTGCCGAAGTGCCGGCGCGGTTATCGATCGTGCTCAGCGCGATGAACGTTGGCGCCTCACACAGGACTTCCATTTGCATGGTCTGCGGCTGCAGTGAGGTCGGGCTGTCGGTGTTGAGTTCCTTGGCCGGCATTTTTCCGTAATCCACCACGCCTCCGCCGGAGAGCATGGGTTCACAGGCATTCGGCGTGATGGTGCCCGTGACGGCGAAGTCGGTACTGCTGGTGGCCAGTACGGTGGGGGCCAGCAGCAACGTGGCGAGAAAGACAGCGGGTGAGGAATTCATCATCGAGCAGCACCTTTTGGTTGCAGGTCAGGGGCGAAGGTGGGTTACAGGTAGAGCACTTCAATGGTGGCCGAGCCGTCGATATTGACTTCGTTGCTCAGGTCCAGGCCGTCGGTGCGGTTGATGTAGCCGCTGTAGGCCACGGGGGTGACCAGTTGCTGGGTGGCACGCGGGGTGCTGGCGTCTGCCAGGGTGGCGACCGAGAGATAGGTGCCGGTTTCAAAGCTGTTCCAACGCTCCCAGGTGACGCCATTGTCGAAAGACCCGATGGCTTGCACGGTTTCGCCGTCGGCCTGGGGCGGGCTACCGTTGGCGCCAAGGGTCAAGCTATAGGAACCCAGCTTTTGCGTGCCGTTGATAAAGCCCAGCCCGAAGCCGCTGCCGCTGCCGGAGCCAATACGGTTGTCGGTCGCCTTGAGGGCGAAGATCACCGGCGCATCGCAGGTCACGGTCATTTGCAGCGTGACTTTCGGCAACAGGGTGATCTGGGTGGCGTTCAAGTCCTTGGCCGACATCTTGCCGTGGTCGATGACCCCGCCACTGGACAGGCTCGGCGTGCAGGCATTCGGGGTGATGATGCCCTTGACTGTCAGGTCCACGGTGCTGGCGGCGAAGGCGGGGGCGGTGCCAGTGATCAGCAGGGCGCTGGCGACGGCGATCAGGTGCTTGTTCATGGTTGTATTGTCTCGGTGTTGGATCAACTGACGGGTGCAGCTCACCGCAGCGCAGAAAGAGGCGCGGTTGGGCGTCGGGTCAGTTCGGATAGTTGGCCGCCAGGTGAGTTGGCGGGTTGCCCTCTTGGGGTGGGGCGCAATTTAGCGCCGGGGGGGAGGAGGGGAAATACAAGAATTACGACAATCCGCTATCCCTCTAGCTCGCCTGCGTCAAGTCGGAATAGGTGGGCGGAGCTGTAGGAAAAACTGTCTTTTCGTAGTTCTTGTATCGCAAGAGTGGTATTCATGTGGATAGCTTGATTCGGTAATGGGTGCCAGGCGGATGGGTTAAGGATCACCGTCAAGCGCACCCTCACTAGACGATATGCCAGGGCCGTCTGATGGCCCTGGCAGGTCGGCGCCGATATCGAGGTGGCCATGATGCCAAGCGTGTTTGCTGACGACGCCCCCAGGCAGCAAACGGTGCCATGGCGCAGTCCTCCTGTTCACTGGAAGCACCTGAGCGTGCTGATCGTCGAGGACCATCAGGCCTATCGCGCCTTGATGGGCTGGTTCCTGCAAAAATTCGAAGTCGATCACGAACTGGTGTGCAACGGGCAGGCCGCGTTGACCGCCATCGCCCTGCGGCATTTCGACCTGGTGATCAGCGATTGCCGCATGCCGGTGCTGGATGGCTATAGCATGGCTCGTGAGATCAGGCGGCGAGAGGCCGTACACAGCCGACCGCGTGTGCCGATCATTGCCTTGACCGCCAAACTCTCTGCGGACGATGCGCGCCGCTGCCTTGAGGCCGGCATGGATGCCTGGCTGCTCAAACCGCTGACCCTGGAACAATTGCGCGGGGTGCTGGAGCAGTGGCTGCCACAGCCGCCGGGCGCCAGTACGAACCCGCCTGCCACAGCCTGCGCCGGGGCGCACTGGCCGACTCGTGCCGAACTGATCAGGACATTTGGCGATGAACAGGTGGTGAACCAGATGTTGCGCACCCTGGTGCGCGAGGCCGAGGCTGATTACGCAGGCCTGGTACAGGCTTGCCGCATCGTCGACCCGCATGCATTGGTCGACTGCCTGCATCGCCTGGCGGGAAGCCTGGCGTTTTTTGGCGAGACGGAGCTGGATCGCTGTGCGGGGGAGTTGATCGAACAGGTGCGCAAGCACGGGATCCGGTGCAACAGGCGGGCATTGCAGCGGTTCGACCAGGACCTGCTGGTGTATCTGCGCTATTTGACAGATTTATGACATTTTCAGCGATTCTGTAGGGGGTATTACCTCTGTCTGTGGGCTTAGTTTGTAGGTGGTTTCCTTTTTTGTTGTAGGTAAAAAATCACCCGCTTAAGAACACGGGACGCCATTGAAAACCGCTCCCAGGTGGGCGGTTGTTGCCCGGGACGGACAGGGTTATTTTGCGCAAATCAATTTGCCATCACTCATGGATTTCTATGCTTCGCGTAATTATTGCTGACGATCATCCCATTGTTCGGATCGGGCAGAAGGTGGTGATCGAGGCCAACGGCAAGTGCAAGGTGGTCGGTGAGGCCAACGGCCCGGATGAGTTGCTGCGGGTACTGGGCAGCACCCCTTGCGATGTGCTGGTGACGGACTTCGCCATGCCGGGCGGGCAGCAGGCTGACGGCTATGTGTTGTTGGGCTTGTTGCAACGCCAATACCCCGGGGTGCCGGTGATCCTGGTGACGATGTTCGCCAATATCGCCACCCTGCGTGCCTCGTTCGCCGAGGGCGCCCGAGGCATTGTCGCCAAGAGTGCATCGGCCAAGGAGTTGCCCACGGCCATCAAGGAAGTCTGCGAGGGCAAGACCTTCGTCAGCGAGTCCCTGCGGACCCAGTTGGTGCAGGCCGGCACGGGCGATCAATCACAACCGCCGCAACTGTCGGGCAAGGAACGCGAAGTGGTGCGCATGCTGGCCAGCGGCATGACCGTCAGCCAGATTGCCGCGCGGGTCAATCGCAGCATCTCCACCATCAGCAAACAGAAAAGTACCGCGATGAACCGGCTGTGTATCTCCACCGATGTGGATTTGTTCCACTATGCTCGCAGCAGCGGAATGGTGCCCTGAAGGGACGGGATGAGGTATTCCTGGCGTTGATGCCAGTAGTGTTCCCCGGCCTTGGGGATTATCGTACCGGCCATCCCAACTTCTTTTGCGGAACCTGCCCATGAGCGACGCCCATAACGCCTTGATCACCGAGTTCTACAGTGCCTTCCAGCGGCTGGATGCCGAGGCCATGAGCGCCTGCTACAGCGACGACGTGGTGTTCAGCGACCCGGCATTCGGTGAACTGCGTGGCCGTGATGCCGGCGACATGTGGCGCATGCTGACCACCCGGGCCAAGGACTTTTCCCTGACCTTCGACAGTGTGCGCAGCGATGAAATCACCGGCAGCGCCCATTGGGTGGCGACCTACCTGTTCAGTGCGACGGGCAACACCGTGGTCAACGATATCCGGGCGCGCTTTGTGTTTCGTGACGGCAAGATCTGCGAGCACCACGACCACTTTGACCTGTGGCGCTGGTCGCGGCAGGCGTTGGGCACCAAAGGCCTGTTGCTGGGCTGGACGCCGCTGGTGAAAAACGCCGTGCGGGCCCAGGCGCTGAAAGGGTTGAAGGCGTTCCAGGCCAGTCGTTGATAAGATTGGCGTTCCTTTGGTTTGCCGAATTGATCCGTGACGACTCCTTCTGAAGCCAAACCGTGGTTTGTCTACCTGGTGCGCGCCGCCAATGGCTCGCTCTATTGCGGCATCAGCAATGACCCGGTGCGCCGCTTTGCCATGCACCAGAGTGGCAAGGGCGCGCGCTTTTTTCTCTCAAGCCCCGCCGTGGCGCTGGTGTACACCGAGGCATGCATCAGCAAGGCCGAGGCGCTGCGCCAGGAACGGCTGATCAAGAAACTCAAGAAAAGCGCCAAGGAGTGCCTGGCGGCGATCGGCCCATCAGTTTGACTGATAGGTTCCCATGCGCGCCTTTGCCGGGTTTGCAGGCTAAGCTGGACGCTCACTCATTGAGCGGAGCCTGGCATGACTGAGTTGATCCTCCACCACTACCCGCAATCCCCGTTTGCCGAAAAAGCCCGCCTGTTGCTGGGCTTCAAGGGCTTGTCCTGGCGTTCGGTGCACATCTCGCCGGTGATGCCCAAGCCTGACTTGACGGCCCTCACCGGTGGTTATCGCAAGACCCCGGTGTTGCAGGTGGGCGCCGATATCTACTGCGACACCGCACTGATCGCCCGCCGCCTGGAGCAGGAAAAGTCCGTGCCGGCGCTGTTTCCCCAAGGCCTGGAACTGGTCAGCCAAAGCTTCGCCGCCTGGGCTGATTCGACGGTGTTCTCCCATGCCGTGAGCCTGGTGTTCCAGCCGGAATCCCTGGCGGTCAAGTTCGCCAAAGTGCCGCCGGAAATGCTCCAGGTGCTGGTGGCCGACCGCAGCAAATTGTTCAGTGGCGGCACGGCCACCCGTGTGCAACTGGATCAGGCCAAGCATCAATGGCCGGTGATCATCGGTCGTATCAATCAGCAGTTGCAGCACCAGCAGGGCGACTTCCTGTTCGGCGAGCCGTCGATTGCCGACTTCGCCCTGGCGCACCCGCTGTGGTTCCTCATGGGATCGTCGGTCACCTCGCCGCTGGTGGAAACCTATCCTGCGGTGGCCGCCTGGCTCGCCCGGGTGTTGGGTTTCGGGCATGGCACGTCGAGCCAGATGAGTGCCGAGCAAGCCCTGGAAGTCGCGCGCAATGCCACGCCGGCCAACCTGCCGGAAGAAATCTTCGAAGACCCGAACGGCTTCAAGCCCGGCCAGCAAGTGACCATCAGCGCCACCGACTACGGCACCGATCCGGTGGCCGGGGAGTTGCTGTTTGCCGGCCGCGAAGAGCTGATTCTGCGGCGCACCGATGACCGCGCCGGCACCGTGCATGTGCACGTTCCGCGCTTCGGATTTCGGATCCAACCGGCGTGACTGAAATTATTTTCAAATCGGTGTGAGGTAAACCTGTCGGCCATCCGTGTAGTGCTTGAAACTGCGATTAATTCGCATTAACAGCGTTTTTACACACGGGTTCTCAAGCATGAAGTCCAGGGCAACGTCGGCGGGTTCGGTTAAACATTGGCTGGGAGCCTCGGTATTGGCAGTTTCGGGGCTGGCGCTGTTGCCCCTGGGCGTGGCGCAGGCGGCCGAGGCGCAGCAGCAGAGCACGCTGTTCAACTTTGCCCTGGCCGCCAAGCCGCTGCCCCAGGCCTTGAGCGACTTCACCCGGGTGACCGGCATCAGCGTGGTCTACACCGACGAAGCGCCGTACGCCATCAAGGCCCCGGCCATCACCGGGCAGATGAGTGCGGCCCAGGCCATGCAACGCCTGCTGGGTAATTCCGGCTTCACCTTCCGCCAGATCGACGCCCGCACCCTGGCCCTGGAACCGCTGCCCACCGACGGCGCGCTGAACCTCGGCGCCACCACCATCAACGGTGCCGCCCTGGCCTCGGATACCACCAGCTATCAACCGCCGCCTACCAGTTCGGTGATGCGTTCCCACGGCCTGCTGCTGGAAACCCCACAGACTGTCAACGTTGTACCGGCCCAGGTGATGCGCGATCAACAGCCGCGCAACCTCGACGATGCCCTGACCAACATCAGTGGCATCACCCAGGCCAACACCTTGGGCAGCACCCAGGACGCGGTGATGCTGCGGGGTTTTGGTGACAACCGAAACGGTTCGATCATGCAGGACGGTATGCCGCTGGTGCAGGGCCGCGCGCTGAATTCCACCGCCGAGCGCGTCGAAGTGCTCAAGGGCCCGTCGTCGTTGCTGTATGGCATCCAGGATCCGGGCGGCGTGGTCAATATCGTCAGCAAGAAACCCGAGCTGATCCAATCCACCTCGCTGACCGTGCGCGGCTCGACCTTTGGCGACGGCAAGAACGGCAGCGGCGGCAACCTCGACACCACAGGGCCCATCGGTGACAGCGGGTTGGCGTACCGCTTGATCGTCGATCACGAAGACGAAGATTACTGGCGCAACTACGGCACTCACCGCGAGAGCCTGATCGCACCGTCGCTGGCCTGGTACGGCGACAACACCAAGCTGTTGTTTGCCTATGAGCACCGGGAGTTTCTCTCGCCGTTCGACCGGGGCACCGCCATCGACCCCAAGACCAACCACCCGCTCAACATCCCGTCGACTCGCCGCCTGGACGAGCCCTTCAACAACATGGAAGGCCGCTCCGACCTGTACCGCTTCGAGGCCGACCACGATTTGAATGACGACTGGAAAGCCCACTTCGGCTACAGCTGGAACCGCGAGACCTACGACGCCAGCCAGGTGCGTGTGGTCAAGGTCAACGCCAATGGCACCCTGACCCGCAGCATGGACGGCACCCAGGGCGCACTGACCACCGACCGCTTCGCCACCGCCAGCCTTGAAGGCAAGGTCAACGTCGCGGGCATGCAGCACGACCTGACCTTCGGCCTGGATGACGAATACCGCAAGATCTACCGGGCCGACCTGATCCGCCAGGCGCCCCGTGGCACGTTCAACTACAACGACCCGGTCTATGGCAATGAAGTGGCGGGCACCACCGTCAGCGCGCCGGACAGCAACCAGATGGACCTGCTGCGCAGCGACTCGCTTTTCCTGCAGGATGCGATCCACCTCACCGACCAGTGGATCCTGGTGGGTGGCGCGCGTTATCAGATGTACGACCAATACGCCGGCAAGGGTGTCCCGTTCACCGCCAACACCGACGGCAATGGCCAGAAGTGGGTGCCACGCGCGGGCCTGGTGTACCGCTACACTGACGAGCTGTCGTTCTATGGCAGCTACACCGAGTCGTTCAAGCCCAACTCCACCATCGCACCGCTGGCGAACAAAAGTGTGCTGGATGGCAGCCTTGAGCCGGAGCAGTCGAAGTCCTGGGAGTTGGGGACCAAGCTCGATATACCGGGGCGCATCACCGCCAGCGCCGCCCTGTTCAACATCGAAAAACGCAACGTGCTGGTGCAGGTCGGCGATGGCCTGACCTCGGTCTACAGCGTCGCCGGCAAAGTGCGCTCCCGAGGCCTGGAACTGGATGCCAGCGGCCAACTGACGGATAAGTGGAGCGTGATCGGCAGCTATGCCTACACCGATGCCGAAGTCACCGAAGACCCCGAATACAAAGGTAATCGCCTGCAAAACGTGGCGAAGAACACCGGCTCGCTGTCGGCGGTGTATGACTTCGGCAGCATCCTTGGCGGTGACCAACTGCGGGTGGGCGCCGGTGCACGTTATGTGGGGGAGCGAGCGGGTAATGCCGCCAACGATTTCGACCTGCCGAGCTACACCGTGGCCGATGCGTTCGCCACCTATGACACTAAAATCGAGGGGCAGAAGGTCAAGTTCCAGCTCAACGTGAAGAACCTGTTTGACCGTACCTATTACACCTCGGCCGTGAACACGCAGTTTGTCTCCATCGGCGACGCCCGTCAGGTGTCCGTCTCCAGCACCCTGGAGTTCTGATGAAACACTGGTTACTGGCAGCACTGTTGATCAGCGGCGCAGCATCGGCTGATGACTCGACCTACCATCGCGAACACCGGGTGACATTGCCCGGCTCTGGCCACAGTTGGGGCTTTGTCGGGCTGGACCCGACCCGGCCGTATCTGTTCCTGGCTCGCCGGGAAAACGGCCTGAGCGTGTTTGATGTGAAACAGCAGCGCCTGGTCGAGACGGTGGCGCAGTCCGAAGGCGCCAACGGCGTGGTGTTCGTGCCTGAGGTAGACCGGGTTTTCGTGCTCAACACCGACGGCAGTCTGAGTGTGGTGGAGTTATCCACACTCACATTCCTGAAGCGCATCCCGGTGGCGCAAAGCAACCTCAACAGCGCGGTGTACGAGCCATCGACGGGCAAGGTGATTATTGTCAGCGGGCGTCGGGCGGATCGTTCGACGCTGTTTGAATTCGACCCGAAACAGGAACGAATCACCGGCGCCCATGAACTGGCGGTGAAGAAAATCGACCCGCTGCTGATCAAGGGCGACGGCAGCTTCTTCCTGCCGATGCGCGATGAAGGCAAGGTCGCCCGCTATTCGGCGAGCACCTTTGCGTTGCTCGACACCTGGCAGTTTGCCGATTGCCCCAAGCCCAGCGCATTGGCCCAGGACGTGGCGCGCCAGCGACTGTTTGTGGCGTGTCGCGGTGAAGTGCCGGTGTTGATCGTTGCCGACCGGAAAACCGGTGAAGTCAAGGCGAAGCTGCCGATCACCCGCGACGTCAACGCCCTGGCCTACGACGAGCAGCACCGGCGCTTGCTGATCCCCAGTGGCGTCGATGCCAACCTGACGCTGGTGGATCAAACGGATGCCGACCACTACGCCGTACGCGCCAGCGTCAGCACCTTGCCGATGGCCTACAACATGGCGTTCGACCCGGCGAGCCAGCGGGTATTCCTGCCGGCCATGGACTTTACCCAGCCGGCGCCGAGCAAGGCCGAGCCCAAGCCGGACCCGCTGTTTCATGCCAATACGTTTTCCGTCACGACCTACGGGCCTTGATTGACCGGGAGGAATTCCACAAGCTGCGCACTCTCGAAATTCAAGGACTACCAGGTTTATGCGGTTGGGACGATGGACACACGCCGGCGGGCTGCTGCTGGGCTTGAGCTTGTTGCTGGGCGGTTGCGCCACGGCGCCGAAAACTTCCACCAGTGCCAGCCTCGTCCAGTTGCTGGCCGACCCGGCACTGCACGGCGCCAGCGTATCGCTGATGGTGCGTGATGCCCGCAGCGGCAACACGCTCTACCAGCACAACCCACGCACACGGCTGAGCCCGGCTTCGAGCCTCAAGCTGTTGACCACTGCGGCGGCGATGGATGTGCTGGGGCCGCAGTATCGGTTTTCCACGCAACTGTTGAGCGACGGCATCCGCCAGGGCGCGGTGCTTGACGGCAACCTCTACCTGCGCGGCCTGGGCGACCCGACGATCCAGTGGGCGGATTACCAGGCGCTGGCGGCCAACCTGGCGCAGCAGGGCATCCGGCAGGTGCGGGGCGACCTGGTGTTCGACGACACGTTCTTCGACGCCGAGCGCCTGGGCACCGACTGGTCCCAGGACGATGAAAGCACCTACTACGGCGCGCAGATTTCGGCGCTGACGGTGTCGCCCAATGACGACTTTGATGCGGGCTCCCTGCTGGTCACGGCCAGGGCGCCGGTCGTGGCAGGGCGCCCGGTGACGGTGGAGATCAGCCCGGCTACCGATTACGTGCAGCTCAGCAACCGTGCGGTCAGCGGCGCAGGCAACAGCTATGGAATCAATCGCCAGCACGGCACCAACCTGTTGCGCCTCAGTGGCGCGTTGGCGCCGGGCAGGCAGAGCCCGCAACTGGTCAGTGTGTGGGAGCCGACGCAACTGGTGGCCAACCTGTTTGAACAGGCCTTGGCGCAGCAGGGGATTGTCGTGCAGGGGCGTCGGATGATCGGGGGTGTGACGCCGACCACGGCGACGGTGCTCGCGCTGCATGAGTCGGCGCCGTTGCAGGAACTGATCACGCCGTTGCTCAAGCTTTCCAATAACAACATGTCTGAAGCCTTGCTCAAGAGCATGGGGCGCAAGACCGTGAATGCCGGTACGGCGCCTGCCGGTGTGGCGGCGGTGGCCGGGTTCCTGAAGCGTCAGGGGATTGATACGGCGACGTTGAACCAGGTGGACGGTTCAGGGTTGTCCAGGCGTAACCTGGTGTCGTCGCAGAACCTCACGGATGTGCTGCTGGCCGCCAGCAAACAGCCCTGGTTCAACGCCTGGTACAACGCGTTGCCGGTTGCCGGTAATCCGCAGCGACTGGTGGGCGGCAGCCTGCGTTACCGCCTGCGGAGCACCGCTGCGGAAAACAACCTGCACGGCAAGACCGGCTCCATGAGTGGCGTGTCGTCGTTGACTGGGTATGTCACCGATGCCAATGGGCGCAAGCTGGTGTTTTCGATGGTGACCAACAATTACGTGGTCGCAGGCGCGCGGGTTAAGGCGCTGGAAAACCGCCTGGCCACGGCACTGGCCAACAGCACGGACTATTGAGCACCGAAGATCAAAGGTGGGAGCGGGCTTGCTCGCGAATGCGCTGGTTCAGTCAGTACATGTGTTGACTGTCACACCGCTTTCGCGAGCAAGCCCGCTCCCACATTGGACCTGTGCTGTCAGGCAGATTGCATTTCAAGGCAGGAACGCCTGCCGGTATTCACCAGGGGTGGCGCCCATCGCCTGGCGGAACCGGTTGGTAAAGTGGCTCGCGCTGGAAAATCCGCACGCCAGGGCAATCTCGCCCAGCGGCAACGACCCACCCCGCAACAACTCCCGGGCGCGGGCCAGGCGCCGCGCCAGCAGATATTGATGGGGCGGCAGTCCAAAACTCTCGCGAAACATCCGCGCAAAGTGGTACTCCGACAACGCACACAAGCCTGCCAACTGCCCCAGGCTGATCGGCTCCGCCAGTTGCTGGTCGATGTGCTCCACCAGTTGCCGGCGCTGGTGGGCGGCCAGCCCGCCTTTCAAACGCAAACCCTCGCGCATCCCCACCTGGCTGAGCAAGGTATGGCTGAGCATCTCATGGGCCAGGCTGCTGGTCAGCAGGCGTTCGCCGGGCTCTTTCCAGTTCAGGCTGATCAACTGGTGAAAACGCCGGGCCTGCCGCGCATCGTCGAGGAAGGTGCTCTCGCGCAGTTGCAACTCGCGGGGTTCGCGGTCCAGCAAGGTGACGCAGCCCAGGGCGAATTGCTCGGGGCTGAAATACACGTGGGCCAGGCGGATTTCGCCGTTGATCACCCAGGCCGACTGATGCTCGGCCGGCAGGATGCACAGCTTGTCCGGGCCGCCCTTGGTGCCGGGCTGGTCGCGGCGAAAGGTGCCGGTGCCGCCGCCGATGTAGCAGGACAAGGTGTGGTGCTCGGGGGCTTCGTAATCCTGGGCGTCGTGATGGTTGCTCCACAAGGCTGCAGACAAGCCGTCACCGAGCTCGGCGCACAGCTCGAGGCGAGCGTTGGGCGAACGGTTGAGGGATTGAAAGACTTGCAGGGTTTCCAGTGGCGGCATATTCGTACTCTCTGACGGCTTGCATCCTACTCCCAGCGGCGGCGGCTGTGATCCCGGCAGCCGACAAAAGCGCAAGAATGTGCAAGAGACCTGGTGCCGCCAGGGGCGAAACTGTGGCTCAACCCTCGGAGCCCGCCATGAACCTTTTCCTGTATTTACTCACCGTATTGATCTGGGGCACCACCTGGATTGCCCTCAAGTGGCAACTGGGCGTGGTGGCGATTCCGGTGTCCATCGTCTATCGCTTTGGCCTCGCGGCGCTGGTGCTGTTCGTGATGCTGCTGCTCAGCCGCAAGCTGCAGGTGGTGAACCGGCGCGGGCATCTGATCTGCCTGGCCCAGGGCCTGTGCCTGTTTTGCGTCAACTTCATGTGCTTCCTGACCGCCAGCCAGTGGATTCCCAGCGGCCTGGTGGCGGTGGTGTTCTCGACGGCCACCTTGTGGAACGCGCTGAACGCCCGGGTGTTCTTCGGGCAGAAGGTCGCACGCAATGTGTTGATGGGCGGCGGCCTTGGCTTGCTGGGCCTGGGGCTGTTGTTCTGGCCGGAACTGGTGGGGCACACCGCCAGCCCGCAAACCTTGCTCGGCCTGGGTTTGGCATTGCTCGGCACCATGTGTTTCTCGGCGGGCAATATGCTGTCGAGCCTGCAGCAGAAGGCGGGCCTCAAGCCACTGACCACCAATGCCTGGGGCATGGCCTATGGTGCGTCGATGCTGGCGATGTACTGCGCGGTGCAGGGCATTCCGTTCGACATGGAATGGAACAGCCGGTACATCGGTTCGCTGCTGTACCTGGTGATCCCGGGTTCGGTGATTGGCTTTACCGCCTACCTGACCCTGGTCGGGCGCATGGGGCCGGAGCGGGCGGCGTATTGCACCGTGCTGTTCCCGGTGGTGGCGTTGAACGTCTCGGCGTTTGCCGAGGGCTATCAGTGGACGGCGCCGGCGTTGGCGGGGTTGGTGCTGGTGATGCTGGGGAATGTGTTGGTGTTTCGCAAGCCCAAGGCTGGCGCGCCGATCAATCCAATCTACAAGGCGAAGCAGGTTTAGTGTGGGGGGCTCGACAGCTCCCACATTTGATCTCCTTTACCTGAGAATCACCGTTCATTACTTCAGGCCCAGGCGCTTGGCCATTCGTCCCAGGTTGGCCCGGTCCAGGCCCAGCTCACGGGCGGCACTGGCCCAGTTGTGCTGGTGGCGTTCCAGGCAGGCGCTGATGACCTGGCGCTGGTAGTTCTCGGTGGCCAGGCGCAGGTCGCCGGTGACGTCCGGCACGGGGTCGGGCTGCGCTTCGAGCGGTGGCGCGGTGGCGTTCGGCAAGTCCAGATCCGCCGCGCTGAGGCTGAGAATCTTCGGGCGCTCCCGGCAGTTACCCAGGGCTTTCAAGGCGCTGCGGCCGATCAAGTGTTCCAGTTCGCGCACATTCCCCGGCCAGGTATAAGCCAGCAGTGCCGCCTGGGCATCGCTGGTCAGGCGCAGGCTGCCCAGTCCCATGCGTGAGCGGTTCTGTTCAAGGAAAAAGCCCGCCAGCAACAGCACATCGCGACCGCGCTCACGCAGCGCCGGCACTTGCAACGGGTACACACTCAAACGGTGATAAAAGTCGGCACGATAGCGGCCGCTGCGTACTTCTTCGGCCAGGTCCCGGTTGGTAGCGGCGATCAGGCGCACATCCACCTGGTGCTCCTTGTCAGACCCCAGGCGCTGCAACTGGCCACTTTGCAGCACCCGCAGCAGCTTGGCCTGCACGGTGAGGGACAACTCGCCCACTTCATCAAGAAACAGCGTGCCGCCATTCGCCAGCTCGAACTTGCCCCGGCGTTCGTTGAGCGCGCCGGTAAACGCCCCGCGCACGTGGCCGAACAGTTCGCTTTCCACCAGGGTTTCCGGCAGGGCGGCGCAGTTGAGGCTGATCAGCGGTTTCTCGGCGCGGTTTGATGCAGCATGGATCGCCTGGGCCACCAGCTCCTTGCCCACGCCGGTCTCGCCGGTGATCAATACCGTCAGGTCACTGCCACCCACCAGGTTGATTTCTTCCACCAGGCGTTTGTGGCTCTTGCTCTGGCCGATCATTTCCTTGTGCTGCTGGCCGCTGGCCTGGCGGTAGATTTCGGCACGCTGGTGTTCGTCTTCGGCACGCAGGGCCAGGCGTTCAATGCGTTCAGCGACATTGACGGTGGCGGCGGCGAGGCTGGCGAAGGCTTGCAGGGCGTCCAGTTCCACCCGTTCGAAGCGCTCGGTATCCAGGGCGTCGAGGGTCAGCAGGCCCCAGGGCCGGTCGTCGACAAACAGCGGGCAGCCCATGCAGTCGTGGACTTCCAGATGCCCGTGCAGGCCATCCACCAGGCCGTCATAGGGGTCGGGCAGTTCGCTGTCGCTGTCAAAGCGGGTAGGGCCGGGGCTGCTGAGCAGCACGGCGAAACGCGGATGTTCGCTGACCTTGAAGCGCCGGCCGAGGGTGTCGGTACTCAAGCCATCCACCGCCAGCGGCACCAGCCATTCGCCGTCGAGGCGCAGCAGGGCGGCCGCGTCGCAGGGTAGCAGGGCGCGCATGGCCTGGAGCAGGCGCCGGTAACGCTCGCCTTCGGGCAACTCGCGGGACAGGTCGGCGACCAGGGGCAGCAGGGTGGTGAGCAGCGGCTTCGCAGTCATAATGACTCCTTGTGGTCATAGTGACTATATAACGTAGGAAGTCATACTGACTACATTAATATTAAGCATTTGATTTATAAGGATTTATTAGTTGGCATGAATACTGAGTAGTAAAGGGTATTCAGTAAGAAGACTCAGGAGTCTGCCATGCTTAGTGCCCAAGACCGTGCCATCGTCAAATCCACCGTGCCCCTGCTGGAAAGTGGCGGCGAAGCCCTGATCACCCATTTCTACCGGATGATGCTGTCCGAATACCCAGAAGTACGTCCGCTGTTCAACCAGGCCCACCAGGCCAGCGGCGACCAGCCCCGGGCCTTGGCCAACGGCGTGCTGATGTACGCCCGGCATATCGACCAACTCGACCAGTTGGGCGATCTGGTGGCAAAGATCATCAACAAGCACGTGGCCCTGCAGATCCTGCCGGAGCATTACCCGATTGTCGGTACCTGCCTGCTGCGGGCAATTTCCGAAGTGCTGGGCAGCGAAATCGCCACCCCTGAAGTGATGAGTGCCTGGGGCGCCGCCTATGGCCAATTGGCCGACATCCTGATCGGTGCCGAGGCGGCTATCTATAAAGAGAAGGAACAAGCACCGGGCGGCTGGCGTGGCGCGCGGCCGTTCACCTTGGTCAAGCGTGTGGAGGAGAGCGCGGAAATTATCTCGTTTTACTTCGCGCCTGTGGATAACGGCCCGATCCTGGCCGCCGAGCCTGGGCAGTACATCGGCATGAAGCTGGTGATGGAGGGCGAGGAAGTGCGCCGCAACTATTCCCTGTCGGCGCGTGGCGATTCGGGCCAGTACCGCATCAGCGTCAAGCGCGAAGCCGGTGGGCGGGTGTCGAACTACCTGCATGACCAGTTCCATGTGGGTGCGACCATCGATCTGTTCCCGCCTTCGGGGGAGTTCACCCTGGCGGCCAGCGACAAGCCATTGGTGCTGATCAGCGGCGGCGTGGGCATCACGCCAACATTGCCGATGCTCGAAGCGGCGCTGGCCACCGAGCGTCCGATTCACTTTATCCACTGCGCGCGTAATGGCGGCGTGCATGCGTTCCGCGAATGGGTGGATGGCCTGGCCGCGCAGCATCCGCAACTCAAGCGCTTCTATTGCTACGCCGAGGATGATGGCGTGAGCCCGGCGGCGGACAAGGTCGGGATGCTGAGCCAGGAGCAACTGGCGGCGTGGTTGCCCCAGAAGCGCGATGTGGATGCGTACTTCCTGGGGCCTAAAGGCTTCATGGCGGCGATCAAGCGTCACTTGAAGGCCCTGGGTGTGCCGGAAGCGCAGAGCCGGTATGAGTTCTTTGGGCCGGCGTCGGCTCTGGAATAACTTACTCGGTCAAAAATGTGGGAGCGGCGGTGCGACGATTCGACTTGCTCGCGAAGGCGGTGTATCAGGCACACATTCAGTGACTGACACTCCGCTTTCGCGAGCAAGCCCGCTCCCACATTTTGATCTCCATTTTCCCTGATTAATCTCCTGTTAATGCCTCCTGTTTAAACCTCCACACGCCAACTGCTCAACTTTCACCGTCCGCGTGTAAACTTGCGGCCATTGGCACAACCATCATTGGCTAAAGGGAAACGGGGATGATCGACGAATTGCGTTTGGGCAGGGAGCGACGCTTTCTGGTACTGCTGGGCATCATCTGCCTGGCGCTGATCGGCGGGGCGCTGTACATGCAGGTGGTGCTGGGCGAGGCCCCTTGCCCGCTGTGCATCCTGCAACGTTATGCCTTGCTGCTGATCGCGATCTTCGCCTTCATCGGTGCCGCCATGCGCACCACCCGCAGTGTCACGGTGTTTGAAGCACTGGTGACCCTCAGCGCCCTGGGGGGCGTCGCCGCTGCCGGCTATCACGTGTACATCCAGTTCTTTCCGAAGGTCAGCTGCGGCATCGACGTGCTGCAACCGATTGTCGATGGCTTGCCGCTGGCCTCGGTGTTTCCCCTGGGGTTCCAGGTCGACGGCTTCTGTGAGACGCCGTACCCGCCCGTGCTCGGCCTGTCCCTGGCCCAGTGGGCGCTGGTGGCCTTTGTGCTGACGGTGATCCTGGTGCCACTGGGCATTTACCGTAATCGCCAGGGCAAAGCCTAAGCGGTTACAACTCAACGCCCCGGCCTTCCTCTAAAGAAGGCTGGGGCGTTTTTGTTTGTAGGCATTTGTGAAGAGGCCGTGACGCGGGGCAAGTTTGGGTGTGCGCAGCGTGCGACATGTTGTCACACGGAAGCTGTCGCAGGACGTTTCTGACGCTCGTAAACGCGCCATAAATTTGCATGAAGTGGCGTTTTATGGCTGTCAGTTCGTCGTCTGGCCGACGCCGCGAGTGGCGTGCGGTCGGCGACATTGCCCGATGTCCGAATGCCTTGTTTTTAGGGGACTTGGATCCGTTTTCGATGCCCTTACAGGCTGTAAGGGATGTGGCAGATTGCCCAATAACACGGCATTTTTTGTGGTTTTTGTCGAGAATCAAACGCGATACGATCGCGGACCTTTGCAATAATGGTGAAGGATTATTGCTGGAAACGATAAAAATTATTTCTGGATAAGACATGGTTTATACATCGCTAGCTAACTACAATCGCCCGCACTGAATGTCCGGTGCTGCTCACCCCTGAGCAAACTAGGGCGGTCGAGAAGCGGATGTAACGTTTCATGCGACCCCAGGTGCCGGCAGCCTTTCAACTATCCGCACCAAATGGAATTGGTCTGTAACAAGGCCTTTGACCAACGAATTCGAATAAGAACTCACCGCTAGCCCGGGACGTGTCGATTCGCGCAAGGTGCGACGGGCAGGCCCTTATTCAATCGAAGAGAAATGCCAACCCTTGGCAGGGTGAAGTGTTGGCGATCAAAACCCAACTGCATTGCGCAAGCTGCTTTAGAGGTCGTGAGATGAGTAAAAACAGGTACCCCCGATTACTAGGCTTTTTGCCGCTGCTTGGCATGATGTTAATGCTGGGAGGCTGCAAGTGGACCTTGCTCGACCCTAAAGGTCAGGTCGGTCTGGATCAACGCAACCTGATCATCACCGCCACCCTGCTGATGCTGTTGGTCGTGGTGCCCGTGATCATCATGACGTTCGCGTTCGCCTGGAAATACCGCGCGTCGAACACCAGCGCCACCTACGCGCCGAAGTGGTCGCACTCCACCAAGATTGAAATCGCGGTGTGGCTGGTGCCGATCCTCATCATCATCGCCCTGGGTTACATCACCTATAAGTCGACCCATGAGCTGGACCCGTACCGTCCGCTGGACTCCGACGTCAAGCCGATCAACATCGAAGTGGTCGCGCTGGACTGGAAGTGGCTGTTCATCTACCCGGACCTGGGTATCGCCACTGTGAACCAGATCCGGTTCCCGGAGAACACCCCGCTTAATTTCCGGATCACCTCCGACGCCGTGATGAACTCGTTCTTCATCCCTGCACTGGGTGGCCAGATCTACGCGATGGCAGGCATGCAGACCCGTCTGCACCTGATCGCGAACGAGAAAGCTGAAATGGAAGGCATCTCCGCCAACTACAGCGGTGCTGGCTTCACCGGCATGAAATTCAAAGCGATCTCGACGAGCCAGGAAGATTTCAACGCCTGGGTAGCCGAAGTCAAGGCCGCACCTAAACAGCTTGATCAAGCTGAATACGACGCCCTTGCCAAACCAAGCCAGAACAACCCAGTCGCCCTGTACTCCACGTACGAGCCGGACCTGTTTCAGAAAATCGTCGACAAGTACGAAGGTATGAAGCCAGGCAAGCCGATCGAGCACGAGAAGAAAGAAGTGGCCGCGGTTGAAGGTTCTGACACGGGCTCGCATTCAACTGCTGGGGCAGAGGAGTAAACGATGTTTGGTAAATTAAGTTGGGATGCGGTCCCGTTCCACGAGCCGATCGTGATGGTGACCATCGCCATGATCGCGCTGGGTGGTCTGGCACTGTTTGCAGGTATCACTTACTTCAAGAAGTGGACCTACCTGTGGACCGAGTGGCTGACTTCGGTCGACCACAAGAAAATCGGCGTCATGTACGTCATCGTTGCCATGGTCATGCTGCTGCGTGGTTTTGCCGACGCCATCATGATGCGTACCCAGTTGGCCATGGCCACCGAGGGTTCGCCTGGCTACCTGCCTCCTGAACACTATGACCAGATCTTCACCGCCCACGGTGTGATCATGATCATCTTCATGGCGATGCCTTTCTTCACCGGCCTGATGAACCTTGCCTTGCCGCTGCAGATCGGTGCGCGTGACGTTGCGTTCCCGTTCCTGAACTCCCTGAGCTTCTGGCTGCTGGTATCCGGCGTAGTGCTGATCAACCTGTCCCTGGGCGTCGGCGAATTCGCCAAGACCGGTTGGGTTGCGTATCCGCCATTGTCGGGCCTGGCCTACAGTCCGGGCGTGGGTGTGGATTACTACATCTGGGCGCTACAGTTATCAGGACTCGGGACGACACTGACGGGGGTCAACTTCCTGGCCACCGTCTTGAAAATGCGCGCCCCTGGCATGAAGCTGATGGACATGCCGATCTTCACCTGGACCTGCACCTGGGCCAACGTACTGATCGTTGCATCGTTCCCGATCCTGGCTGCAACCATGGCGTTGCTGTCGCTTGACCGTTACCTGGATTTCCACATTTTCACCAATGAACTTGGTGGCAATCCAATGATGTACGTGAACCTGTTCTGGGCATGGGGTCACCCTGAGGTGTACATCCTGATCCTGCCAGCGTTCGGTATCTTCTCTGAAGTGATCTCGACCTTCTCGGGCAAGCGCCTGTTCGGTCACCACTCGATGATCTACGCCTCGGGCGCGATCTCGGTACTGGGCTTCATGGTTTGGCTGCACCACTTCTTCACCATGGGTTCGGGGGCCAGCGTCAACGCGTTCTTCGGATTGGCGACGATGCTGATTTCCATCCCGACGGGGGTGAAGCTATTTAACTGGCTATTCACCATCTATCACGGTCGTCTGCGTATCACCAGCCAGGTTCTGTGGACCCTGGGCTTCATGGTGACCTTCGCGATCGGCGGCATGACCGGCGTACTGCTGGCCATCCCGGGTGCTGACTTCGTACTGCACAACAGCCTGTTCGTCATTGCTCACTTCCATAACGTGATCATCGGCGGCGCAGTATTCGGCTACATCGCAGGTTTCAGCTTCTACTTCCCGAAAGCGTTCGGCTTCAAGCTGCACGAAGGCTGGGGCAAGGCTGCATTCTGGTTCTGGATCTCGGGCTTCTTCGTCGCGTTCATGCCGCTCTACGCTCTGGGCTTCATGGGCATGACCCGTCGTCTGAACGCCACGACCAACCCTGAGTGGGTACCGTACCTGTACGTTGCCATGGTGGGTGCACTGATGATCGCTGTGGGTATCGCCTGCCAGCTGATCCAGCTGTATGTCAGCGTGCGTGATCGCAAGCAGAACATGTGCGAATCCGGCGACCCATGGAATGCACACACCCTGGAATGGTCGACTTCGTCGCCACCGCCGTTCTACAACTTTGCCGTACTGCCGAAGGCTGACAGCATCGATCCGTTCACCGAAGCCAAGGAAGACGGTACTGCGTACCAGAAGCCTGCGCGTTACGAACCGATCCACATGCCTAACAACACCGCTACCGGCGTTGTGATGGGCGCGCTGTTGACCGTGTTCGGTTTCGCGATG
This sequence comes from Pseudomonas sp. G5001, assembly GCF_013385475.1. Lineage (NCBI taxonomy): Bacteria > Pseudomonadati > Pseudomonadota > Gammaproteobacteria > Pseudomonadales > Pseudomonadaceae > Pseudomonas > Pseudomonas sp. G5001. The sequence goes on along the minus strand of NZ_JACAPZ010000011.1, from coordinate 67,106 downwards.
ATCTGGCACATCTGGTGGCTGGCCATCGTGAGCCTGGTGGGCACCATCGGCTACTTCATCGTTCACGCTGCCCGTGATGACCAAGGCTACATGGTGCCGGTCGACGTGATCGAACGCATCGAAGCCGAGCAACACGCTCGCCTGGTTGCCGAGAAGAAGATCCCGGCCAACCGTGTTGAAACCTCGTTGGAACAGGCTTAAACCATGTCGAACTTAGTGACCAATGCTGGACACGCCCATGTCGATGACCATGGGCACGATGACCATCACCACGACTCGGGGCCAATGACCGTATTCGGTTTCTGGCTCTACCTGATGACCGACTGCATCTTGTTTGCGTCGATCTTCGCGGTGTACGCGGTACTGGTAAACAACGTAGCGGGTGGCCCGTCGGGCCACGACATCTTCGAACTGCCTTACGTGCTCGGCGAAACCGCCTTGCTGTTGTTCAGCTCGATCACCTACGGCTTCGCCATGCTGGCCTTCTACAAGGGCAGCAAGAAAGGCGTCCTGAGCTGGTTGGCACTGACCTTCCTGTTCGGCCTGGGCTTCATCGGCATGGAGGTCAACGAGTTCCACCTGCTGATCTCCGAAGGTTACGGCCCGCACCGTAGCGGCTTCCTGTCGGCGTTCTTCACGCTGGTAGGCACCCACGGTCTGCACGTGACTGCCGGTCTGATCTGGATGGCGACCATGATGTATCAGGTCAACAAACATGGCCTGACCAACACCAACAAGACTCGCCTGAGCTGCCTGAGCCTGTTCTGGCACTTCCTGGACGTGGTCTGGATCTGCGTCTTCACCGTTGTCTACCTGATGGGGACTCTGTAATGGCTAATGCACATTCCCATGACAGCCATGATGACAGCCACGGCAGCGTCAAGTCGTACGCCATTGGCTTCATCCTGTCGGTCATCCTGACGCTGATCCCGTTCGGCCTGGTGATGTACCCAACCTTGCCGAAGTCGATCACCTTGATGATCGTCCTGGCGTTCGCGGTGATCCAGGTCCTGGTTCACCTGGTGTACTTCCTGCACCTGGACCGCTCGAAGGCTCAGCGCGATAACGTGATTGCGTTCGTGTTCGCAGGTTTGGTGATCCTCCTGCTGGTTGGCCTGTCGGTATGGATCATGTTCAGCATCCATACGTTCATGATGGCGAAGTGAGGTAAGACCCGATGTCGCTTAAGCACTTTATCCAAATCACCAAACCGGGGATCATTTTCGGTAACGTGCTTTCTGTGGCAGGCGGTTTCTTCCTGGCCTCCAAGGGGCATGTCGATCTGGCCATTTTCCTGGCTGCGATGATCGGCACGTCCCTGGTGGTAGCTTCCGGTTGTGTATTCAACAACTGCATCGACCGCGATATCGACATCAAGATGGAACGCACCAAGAATCGTGTGCTGGTCCAGGGCCTTATCTCCCTGAAACTGGCACTGATCTTCGCGACCATCCTGGGTATCGCCGGCGTGGTGTTGCTGTACAAGGTGGCCAACCCGCTGGCGGCGCTGTTTGCCGTGATCGGCTTTGTCATCTACGTCGGCTTCTACAGCCTGTACCTCAAGCGCAAGTCGGTTCACGGCACGCTGGTGGGCAGTCTGTCGGGGGCGATGCCGCCGGTGATTGGTTATGTGGCTGTGACCAATAGCTTCGACATGGCCGCGTTGGTGCTACTGGTGATGTTCAGCCTGTGGCAGATGCCGCACTCCTATGCCATCGCGATCTTCCGCTTCAATGACTACCTGGCTGCCTCGATTCCGGTTCTTCCGGTCAAGCGTGGCATCAAGGTCGCTAAGAAACACATCCTGCTCTACATCCTGGCCTTCCTCGTGGCGACCTTGATGTTGACCTTCAGTGGCTACGCCGGCATGAGCTACCTCGCCGTTGCCGCCGCCATGGGCATGTACTGGTTGTACATGGCCTGGACCGGCTACAAGGCGGTGGATGACACCGTCTGGGCACGCAAGCTGTTCGTCTTCTCGATCTTCACCATCACCGCCTTGAGCGTGATGATGTCCCTGGATTTCCAGGTGCCGAAAGAGTTGCTGCTGACGTACGCTCACTGAGTGATCGAGCAGTAAAAAACCCCGCCTTCGAAAGAAGCGCGGGGTTTTTTATTGAGGGGCCTTTAAACTATGCCAAATCTTACAAATGCAGGAAGCAGCGTGATGAGTAAAAAAGCCGTTATCGTATTCAGTGGTGGGCAGGATTCGACCACCTGCCTGATCCAGGCACTGGCGCTGTATGACGAGGTGCACTGCATTACCTTCGATTATGGCCAGCGCCATGTGGCGGAAATCGAAGTCGCACAGAAACTCGCCAAACAGCTGGGCGCCACCGTTCACAAAGTGATGGACGTGTCGCTGTTGAACGAGCTGGCCATCAGCAGCCTGACCCGCGACAACATTCCGGTACCCACGGTGAACAGCTCGGGCGAGAGTTTGCCGAGCACCTTCGTGCCTGGCAGGAACATTCTGTTTTTGACCCTCGCGGCGATCTACGCCTACCAGGTCAAGGCGGAAACGGTGATCACCGGGGTGTGTGAAACCGACTTCTCCGGCTATCCCGATTGCCGGGACGAGTTCGTCAAGGCGCTGAACAAAGCGCTGCAACTGGGCATGGAATACGACGTGCGCCTGGAAACGCCGTTGATGTGGCTGAACAAGGCCGAGACCTGGGCCCTGGCGGACGATCACCAGCAGCTGGACCTGATCCGCAACCAGACCCTGACCTGCTACAACGGCATTATCGGCACGGGTTGTGGCAACTGCGACGCGTGCAACCTGCGCGCACGTGGCCTGAACGACTACCTCGAAAACAAGGCAGCCGTCATGCAGAGCCTGAAAAGCAAACTGGCGTGATGTCGATCGTTCCCACGCTCCGCGTGGGAACGCATCCCGTGCCGCTCCGCGTCACAAAGGCGGACGCGGAGCGTCCAAGGCGGCATTCCCACGCAGAGCGTGGGAACGATCATCAGCTGGCGTGCGGTTGGGCCTGGGTATCGCCCGTGATGTAGCGCTTGAACAGCGAGCGGGCGCCATAGGCCGGCAGGATGTTGAAGAAGGCAAAGCAGACCTTGATCGCAATCTGCACGTAGATCATGTTCAGGATGTCGCTGGTCTGCATGGCGCCGTAGAACGCGATGAAGCAGAACAGGAAACTGTCGATGATCACCGCGAAGAACGTACTCAGGAAAATCCGCAGGAACAGGTACCTGGAATTGGTCAGCTCCTTGATCTTGCACAGCAGGTACGAGTTGATGTTCTCCGACACCAGGAACGAAACCGAAGAGGCGATGAGCACCGACGACACCTGGATGATCACGTCGTTGTAAGGCCCGTCGAGCTTCCAGCCTGGCAAACCGGGGAGGAAGGTCGAGCCGTAGAGCAGGATGATGATCATCGCGTTACTGGCAAACGCAAACAGGATGGCCCGTCTCGCCAGCCGCAGGCCGAATTGTTCGTTGAGCAAGTCCACGATCAGAAACGTCAGCGGGTAAAGGAACGTGCCGGGCGTGACGATAATGCCCAGCGACTCCAGGTAAATAGGTTTGGTCGCGGCGATGCTGGTGAAGATATAGAACGTAAAGAGCAGCAGGTTCAGGATGATGTAAATCATCCATGAGTTCTCGTTGCGGTCGTTGAGGTCGTACGCGGTCAGCGCTCCGCCCTGTGAGTAGAACTTCTTGTACATGTTCTTGACTTCCATTTTATTTAAATTGTCCATGATTTCGCTGTTCAGCACTTCGCTCAGCTTTATCCGAATGATCTTGCCCGTGGCGATCACCATGATCACCGCCAGGCTCTTGTCATTCTCGAACCCCAGCAACTTGTATTTGCTGTTTTCGACTTCGTGCTCATACGTTGTCATTGAAGCGCTCCTCGATGATATCTCCCACCACACAGATACGATCCGAGCTGACACACGCTTGATCCGTGATAAATAGTTTTTTGCTGAGCCTGTCGTACACCAACTTTTCCTTGTCGTCGCTCGACGTCCCTTTCTGCACGATCAACAAATCGCCCGGCTCGTTGACACCGGCAATCGCATGTTCCAGCAGCACGGCTATCAAGTTGTAGGAAGTGCCGAAGTAGTAGGTCAGCGGGTACAGCGTGGCGAGTTCGCCAATGCGCTTGTCCATGCTGGCCATGACCTGGCTTTGCTTGATGATCGGCACGGCAGCAGGGTTCATGTTGCCCTGAGGGGAAATACTGCTGTCGATGATCTCTTTTTCTTCGAAGTCGAGGGTCTCGATTTCTTCATAGGAAACGCCGAAGAAATCCGAGATCTTGCGGATGGTGGACTGCTGTACGTTGACGACCTTGCCTTCCAGAATGTTGTAGATCGTGGTTCTGGTCAGGCCGGCCGCATTGCACAACGACAGCTGCGTCTCTCCGCGGCTTTTGATCAGGTATTTGATATTGCTCTTCAAATACTCGGTGCGTTCTTTTCTGTGAATCAAATGCCCACCACTTCCTTATGTTCTACACAGAGCGTCCATGTTGCGCTGGGGTGCGTGCTTCGCCGCGGCGCGAAGTGTTGCATGCGCCTGCCACAAGAATAAAGACCGTGATCAGTTTTTTGGCGATTGGCCATCATCCAGCCAGGAAAAACCGCGTCTTGTCCCCCTGTGTGCGGCCAAAAAGAATCATTTAATTTGGAAAATGTTCATTTTTCTGCTTAATTGCCCTGCGCCCAACGGAAAGGCGCACGGGATTTTCAGGGAAGGAACACAGGACAATGGCAGTCGACACGCAACCACTTACCCACCAGGCCGACCTGCTGCAACGAGGGCTGGCGGATCTACGGGCAGAAGACGCGGAGCTGGCAGCGTTGCTGGATGCGGAAGTCACGCGCCAACACCAGACGCTGTCGCTGGCCGCTTCGTCCTGCGCAGTGAGGCCGAATATCCTGGCGGCGTCCGCCTCGCTGCTGGTCAACGTGACCGCCGAGGGCACGCCCGGCTGGCGTCATCACGCCGGCTGCGAGAATGCCGACCGGGTCGAAGCCCTGGCTGTGCGCCGAGCGCGTGAGCTGTTCGGTGCGCAATACGCCGGCGTGCAATCACACTCGGGGTCGACTGCCAACTATCAGGTACTGGCGGCCTTGCTGGAGCCGGGAGACACCGTGCTCGGCATGGCCCCCGATCATGGCGGGCATCTGAGCCACGCCAGCCCCGTCGCGTTCACCGGCGCGAACTACAAGGCGCTCCGGTACGGCACTACCTCCAAGGGTGTTATCGACTACGACCAGGTGCGCACACTGGCGCTGGCCCATCGCCCGCGCGTGATCATCTGCGGGGCGACGGCCTACTCGCACACCATTGATTTCGCGCGCTTGCGTGCGATTGCCGACGAAGCCGGGTCGATCCTGCTGGCGGACATTTCGACCATCGCCGGCCTGGTCGCCACCGGGCGCCATCCGAGCCCGATCGACGCAGCCCACGTCACTACGCTGTGCACCCATAAACAACTGGGCGGCCCGCGTGGCGGCCTGATCCTTTCCGGTCGCGATTCCGAAACCAAGGTGCCGGGCCTTAAGACCAGCTTCAGCCGGCTCCTCGATCAAGCCGTGTTCCCACGAATGCAGGGCGCACCGGCCTTCAACATGATCGCGGCAAAGGCGGCGGCGTTCGGCTACGCCATGTCCGCGGATTTCGACGCCTGGATGGCGCGTATTCGCACCACGGCCGACGAACTGGCCAGCGCGTTCCAGGCCTGTGACTACGAGGTGGTGGGCGGGCGCAGTGAAAACCACTCGGTGCTGATTCGCTTGCGTGGCGGCATCACCGGCGCCATCGCCCAGGCGGCGCTGGAGCAGTGCGGCATCATCGTGGACAAGCATCGCGCACCGGGAGAGACGCGACCGTCATTCGTCGCTGGCGGGTTGTGTATCGGCACCGGCTCCCTGGCGCAACGCCAGCTCGACGCCGATGGATGTCGGCAGGTCGTCGAACTGGTGTGCCGGGTACTCGATGCGGTCACGCCCCTCAACGAGCACAAGTTCACCCTGGATCCGAATGCACAGGAATCACTGCGCTTGCAGGCTCAAGCCTTGTGCGCGAAGTATCCCCTCGCGGATTACCTGCACAACTGAGCAAACATCCAAATGGATGTTTCATGTTATTGCAGGATAAATTGCTGTACGGTGTTTAAGCGGCTGTTATAGACGGTCGCGTTGTTGCTCATTCTCATCATTAACAAGCTGCACGACAGCTTGGCGTTCTCCTGGCAGTTATAAAAAGGGCTCTTAAAGTCCGTTCAACCTCCGTGAACGAAGTACTCAGCCTTTTGCAGTGAAGTCGAACTAGGCCCGTGCGCCGATAGTTGTTCGACTCATGAGGAGATATCCCGTGATAACCCGAAGAAAACTCCTGTATTCAGGCGCAGCCTTGACCGGTGCTGGCCTGTTTGCCCCGCTGTGGGCAGGTGCCGCGCTGGCGCAGGAAGTCAGCAGCGCCGCCAGCGACGACATTGAATCCTTCCGCCAACTGTCGATGTTCCTCCTCGAACGCTCGAACCTGGATGCCGCCTTGTCCTTGCGCATCCTGGCCCAGTGCACCCGGAACGACCCTGCATTCCCCGAGAAGATCAAAGCCTTGTGGAGCAAGGTTGGCCAGCATCACTTGCGCAACGTCGGCCAGTTGTCCGGCAGCCCGTTCTACGCCGACCCGGTGATCAAGGACACGACGCAGAAAATCGTCTCCGCCTGGTACCTGGGCTACACCGGCACGCCGGTGTCCCTGCGCGCCACCGACGGCACGCGCCTGGTCACCTTCACCGGCGCCCTGGCCTATGCGCCGACCGCGGACGCCACGGTGATCCCGACGTACTCCCGGGGAAAAACCAATTACTGGGTCAATCCTCCGGCCACGCTGGCCAACGACTAAGACAAGGCACTTTTATGAATCAGGATTTTGACGCCGATGTCATTGTGGTTGGCTCCGGCGCATTAGGCAGTAACGCAGCCTTTGAATTGGCCAGGCACGGCAAGTCAGTGATTATTCTGGAGGCCGGTGAACATATTCCCCGCTGGAAGATAGTCGAGAACTTCCGTAATTCGTCGAACAAGGGCAATTACAACTCACCCTATCCGAATGAACCGTGGGCCCATCATTCTTACGATGAGCAATACATCGAGAACACCGGTTCTTTCGAGTTCCGCCCCGGCATGTTGAAACTGGTGGGCGGTACCACCTGGCACTGGGCGGCAGCGTGCTGGCGTTACTTGCCCAACGATATGAAACTCAAGACGCTCTACGGCGTAGGTCGCGACTGGCCGCTGGAATACAGCGAGCTGGAACCCTATTACGTGCGTGCGGAAATTGCCCTGGGCGTATGCGGCAGTGACACCCAGGACCAGAGCGGGCAGGGCGGCGGCGCTTTCCCGCCACGCTCAAGCCCGTACCCGATGGCGCCGGAAGGTGATACCTACCTGTTCCAGCGCCTGCGCGAACGCATGGCACCGGCGGGGTATCACTTTATCCATGAGCCCAATGGCCGTGCCACTGAACCCTACGACGGGCGCCCGGCGTGCAGCGGCAACAACAACTGCATGCCGGTCTGCCCCATTGGCGCGATGTACAGCGGCGACGTGCACGCCCGCCATGCGGAACAGGCCGGCGCCAAGCTGATCACCGACGCCACCGCCTACAAGCTGGAAAAAGGCGCGGACGACAAGATCGTCGCGATCCATTACCGCAGCTCCACCGGCGCTGATGTGCGGCTCACTGCCAAGTACTTCATCGTTGCCGCCCACGGTCTGGAAACCCCCAAGCTGCTGCTGATTTCCGAGGTGGCCAACTCCTCCGACCAGGTCGGTCGCAACCTGATGGACCACACTGGCCAAGGCCTGCAATTTATCGCCGACGAGCCGTTGTGGCCGGGACGCGGCGCGGTGCAGCAGGGCGGGATTTTCAACCGCCGCGACGGCGAGTTCCGCAAGGAGCGGGCCTCGGTCAAACACTCGATCTCCAACAACGTGCCGAACATTGCCGTGGCCAAGCGGCTGATCGCCCAGGGCGTGTACGGCAAGGAGCTGGACGAACGCATCCGCCACGATGCGGCGCGTTGGGTCGACGTCTCTACCGTGTATGAAACCCTGCCATTGCAGACCAACACCGTGCGCCCGAGCCGCACCCGCAAGGACGCCCTGGGCATTCCGATGCTGGTGGTCAACTACGAGGTGGGCGACTACGTGAAGGCGGCCAAGGCCGGCGTCACTGAAGACTATGCGCACTTCGTGCAGCTGATGGGCGGCACGGTGGTGGAAGACAACACCGGCTACCAGAACCGCGACCACCTGATGGGCACCGTGATCATGGGCGCCAACCCCAAGGATTCGGTGGTCAACCACGAGTGCCGCACCCACGACCACGCCAACCTGTTTCTCGCTACCACCGGGGTGATACCGGCCTCCGGCACCATCAACCCGACCCTGGCCGGCGTGGCGCTGAGTATCCGTATGGCCGACATCATTGCGCGGGAGGTCTAGGTCATGGGATTGCTTAAATTTCCATTGCTGGCCTTGCTGCTCACCGCGTTGCCGGTGTTTGCCGCTGAAGACACTGCCGCGCTGATCCAGAAAGGTGCGTATGTCGCCCGTGCCGGCGACTGCGAAGCCTGCCACCGTACCGCCGAGAATGGCGGCGCGCCGCTGGCCGGCGGGTATGTGATCGACTCGCCCATGGGCAAGATCATCTCCAGCAACATCACCCCGTCCAAGGCCTACGGCATCGGCGACTACACCGAGCAACAACTGGCGGACGCCTTGCGCAAAGGCATCAACGCCAAGGGCCAGCACCTGTACCCGGCGATGCCCTACACCTCTTACCAGGGCATGAGCGATGACGACATCCACGCCTTGTATGTGTACCTGCAGCAGGGCGTCAAAGCCGTGGACCAGCCGGTGCCGGAAACGCACCTGGCGTTCCCGTTCAACATCCGCCAACTGATGTTCGGCTGGAACCTGGTGTTCCTCGACAGCCAGGGTTTTGTGCCCAAGCCCGGCGCCACCGAACAGACCAGCCGTGGCCAGTACCTGGTGGACAACCTCGCCCACTGCGGCGCCTGCCACACCCCACGTAATGCCTTGATGGCCGAGGACAACAGCCAGTACCTGGCCGGCGCCAAACTGGGGGGCTGGGTTGCGCCCAACATCACCTCCGACAAGGTCAGTGGCCTCGGCGACTGGAGCGAGGACGACCTGGTCAACTTCCTGAAAAACGGTCACCTCGCCGACAAGGCCCAAGCCGCGGGCGGCATGGCCGAAGCCGTGGAAAACAGCTTCCGCTACCTCAGCGACAGCGACCTGCATGCCATGGCCGCCTACCTGCACAGCGTGCCGCCGATCCGCGATCCCGGGCAAACCGAGCGGGTGGTGCGTGACGTCAAGCCGGTGGACATGAGCACCCTGGAAACCGGCCAGGGCGATCAAGCCTCACTGGCCGATGCCACTGGCCTGGATGGCGCACGCCTCTACAACTCGGCCTGCTCCAGCTGCCACGGCCGCGATGGCCAGGGCTCGGCTGACAAGTTCTACCCGTCCCTGAGCCTCAACACCGCGCTCAACGGCAACCAGGCCAACAACCTGGTGATGGCGATCATCGCGGGCATCGACCGCAAAGGTGCCGACGGCGCCGTGAGCATGCCGGCCCTGGGCGGTGACCTGAACGACGCGCAAATCGCCGCCATCGCCAACTACAGCCTGCACACCTTCGGCAACCCGGCGCTGAGCGTCAGTTCCGAAGAAGTCACCAGCCTGCGTCGCGGTGGGGATGCGCCGTTGTTGATCACGGCCATGCCGTACCTGCTGTGGGGCGGTGGCCTGGTGGTGCTGTTGCTGATCATCGTGCTGTTGCTGTGGCGCCGTCACCACCAACACCTGCGGGCAGTGGAGGCCAAGCGGATCGCGTTGAACCGGCGTTTTCATTCCAACTAGCCGGAAACGCAAAAGCCCCGCCTTCGGTATGAAGTGCGGGGCTTTTTGTTGGTTGGGTAAATCACCGGCTGTTTTCCTCGTCATACCCAATTGCAGGAACGGGGGCGAATCCCGCACCTGAAGCTGCGAGCCGACAAGGAGAGGTCTTCATGGTCAACGTGAGTCGTCGTTCCCTGATCGCACTGGGCGCGGCCTTGCCGTTGCTGGGTCGCCTGGACTGGGCTGAGGCAAGCCCCGCCGTGGCGGCGCCCGAGGTGCTGCTCAACTACAACGAAAGCCCCTACGGGCCCTCGCCGGCTGCGCGGCAGGCCATGCAGCGTGGTATTGCCGTTTCGGGGCGCTACCCGTACCCGGACATGTACGCGCTGGTCGAACAGTTTGCCAAACAGCAGGGCATTCTGGAGGAACAGGTGGCGGTGTTCGCCGGCTCCATGGCTGCGTTGCGCTACGCGGTGCTGGCGTTTACCAGCGAAACCCGCAGCCTGGTGATGGCCACGCCTTCCTACGAAGTTCCGCGCCAGGCAGCCGAGTCGTGCAAGGCCAGGGTGCATGAAGTGGACCTCACCGCCGATCACGCCCATGACCTTCCCGCCATGCTCACCGTGGACCGCCAGCCCGGCCTGATCTACCTCTGCAACCCGAACAATCCCACCGGCACCCTCACACCCGCCAAGGCCATCGAACAGGCACTGGCGCGCAAACCCCAGGGCAGCATTTTGCTGGTGGACGAGGCCTACATCGACTTCAGTGACGCACCCAGTTGTGTGGCGTGGGTCAAGGACCATGACGACTTGCTGGTGCTGCGCACGTTCTCGAAAATCTACGGCCTGGCCGGCGCACGCCTGGGGCTTGCGATCGGTCATCCGCAGCTGCTGGAACAACTGGCGGTGTTTGGCGGGGACAACGTGCCGGCGGCCGCCAGCCTGCTGGCCGCCCGCGCCAGCCTTGCGGATACGCAACTGGTGCCGGCGCGCAAGGCGCTCAATACCCGGTTGCGGGATGAGACGGTGGCCTGGCTAAAAAACCGCGGATTCACCTGCACGGCGTCTCACAGCAACTGCTTCATGATTGATGTGCGCCGTCCGGCGGAACAGGTCATCGAGCGGCTGGGCGAGCAGGGCGTGAAGATTGGGCGCGTGTGGCAAAACTGGCCGCAGTGGGTGCGGGTCACCGTGGGCAACGCTGATGAGATGCAGCGGTTTCGCGAGGTGTTTGCGGCTCAAGTCGTAGGCTGAATTCGCTGCGACGCAGGTCAAATGTGGGAGCGGGCTTGCTCGCGAAAGCGGAGTGTCAGTCAATGCATACGTGACTGACCCACCGTCTTCGCGAGCAAGCCCGCTCCCACATATAGATCGAGTTACTGCTGGGCGATGCTGTAGCCCTCAAACGCCGTCTGCTGCTGCAGCGCGGTGATGATGCTTTTACGCGTCAGTGGCTGCTCGGCGCCCGAGTTATCCACAAAGGTTTCAACTTCCAGTTCCGCCTCGTCACCTTCACCGACAAAGGTAAAGCCGAGGAATTCAAACGCCTCACGGTCCACGTTCGGCTTGGAGCGCGGCGAACGCAGCGGCAGGGTGACGCTGATGCCGTCCTTGCTGATGGCGAACACTTCCACTTCCTTCTTCGGGCGGGAAGCCTTGCCTTTGCCGGCGCTCGGGTTGCTGATGGCCTGGTGGGTCTGGTTCAGCACCTTGAGGGCCAGGCCGTAGACCAGCTCCTGGAACTCCGGGTCGTCCTTGAAGCTGGACAGGATGCGGCTGATGGAGAACTTGCTGTTCAGGTCTTCGAGGGCGGCGTTGTCGGCGGCTTCGGCGTCCTTGAGCTGCTTGAGCTCGCCCATCAGGTCGTAGGCCTTGTCGTCGTCGAAGGCGTCGTGGGCCTGGCGGATGGCCACGCGCAGCTCGCGGATCTGGTCGCTTTCCTTGGAGGTGTGGAACGCGTCCAGCACCATTTCACTGATGGTCTTGGCCGCCGGCACGTGCTGTGAAAGATTGATGGCGTTTTCGTATTCAGCTTTGGATTGCAAGGCGACTACGGATTCTTCGGTGCGGGAATCAGACATTGAAATTTCACTACTTCAGTAAACGGGGAGACGGGAAAAGCGTCGCGCATTTTCAGCGGGGAGGGGGATCAGGTCAAGGCAGCACAATGCCCTCATCCCGGTTGAATGACGCTAACGCCCGCTGCAGCTTGATCGCCCGCCCGCAAAACAGCCCAACGGTAAAACCCGAAGCCCCACCCGCCAGGGCCAGCATTGGCGCGGTGCTCGACAGCAACGGGTGCACGGCGTGCTGGTAACCGAGGTAGTACTTCACGCCGAAGAACAGTTGGGAGATCAGCAGGATTTTCCAGGTGCCGGGCAGCACCAGCGTGTGGCCATCGAGGCTTACACCCTTGGCGGTGAACATCGCCATCGCCAACAGGCAACCCACGGCGGCACCGCCCAGCCAGCAACCGATCGACAGCGTTGAATGCTCAATGGACAACAGCGACCAGATCACCAGCACCACCGGCAGGATAACCAGTGACCGGTGGTTTTCGCGGCTGCCGCCGATGGCTTTGATCCCGTACCAGCAGATCCACAGATAAACGGCGTACACCCAAAGGGGCGTGCCCTGAAGAATGTCGAGCATGGTCAGCGTCCGTGCCTGATGAAGTTGGGCGTCGATATTCGCCGGGCCGCGCGTGGCTTGTCCATCGATTTAACCGAGGCGCTTGCCCATTTCGAAGGCGCGTTTTTCGTAGCCCAATTCCTCGTACAGCCGCTGCGCCGGTTCGTTGAAGGCCCAGACGGTCAAGCGCAAATCCCGGGCGCCCTGGCGGATGGCCCAGCGTTCGGCGAGCGCCATCAGTTCACGGCCAATGCCCTGGCCGCGGTGCGCCTCCAGCACGCAGATCGAGCCGATCCTGGCAACACGCAGCGGCTGCAACAACGGGCTGGCGGTCTCGATGATTTGCGCGGTGATAAATCCAACACCAACGCCGTGCTGCTCGGCAAGAAACACCGCCTGAACCCGGCTGGTCAGGCAGGGCCGCCAATGGGACTGGTCGCGCTCCACCTGGTCGGTGGCGTCACGGTAGATATCGGGCCGTTCCTGGTGGTGCAGGCGGTTCAGCGGCTGGCCCAGTACGCACAGGGTGTGTAGGTCATCCTGGTGCGCCTGGCGATAGGTCAATCCTTGAGACATGGCAGTCCTTCGAACGGGGCAAAGGGCGTTTTATGCCCGTTATCGGCGATCACGTAAAGGCGCGGCGCTAGCCCCAAGCTCTTCGACGAAGCCGGCAATGCGCCGGCAAGCTTCCTTGAGGGTGTCATCGGCGACGGTAAACGAAACCCTTACAAACCCTTCGGCGCTGGCGCCAAAGGCCTGGGCATCAAGCACCGATACGCCGGTCTGGCGATACAGTTGCCAGGCGAATTCCCGGCCGCTGAGCCCGGTGCGGCGTACGTCCACCAGCATGAACATGCCCGCCTGGGGGACTCGGCAGTCCAGCTCGCTGATCGCACTCAACGCGTTCACCACCAGGTCACGCCGGCGCCGATACACCGCACGGGCATCGCTGACCACGGCCTCATCCAGTTCCAGTGCCTTGATCGCCGCCGCCTGGATAAACCCTGGCAGGCCGTAAATCATGCACAGCAGCAAGTTTTCCAGATGGTTGATCAATGTGGGCGGGCCGGCCACCCAGCCAACCCGCCAGCCGGTCATGGCGTGGCTTTTCGACAGGCTGTTGAGCACCACCGTACGCTCGGCCATGCCGGGTAATGCGCTGATGCTCAGGTGTTGATCGTCATAGATGAGCTGCCCATACACTTCATCGCAAATCACCCACAGGTCGTGGGCGCGTGCCACTTCGGCGACGGCTTCCAGCTCTTCGCGGCAGTAGACATTGCCGGTGGGGTTGCACGGTGTAGCGAGGGCGATGCCCCGGGTCTTGTCGGTAATCGCGGCTTGCAGCGCGGTACGGGTCAGGCGAAAGCCGTTGGCGGCCGGTTGTTCGACGGTTCTAATGCGTGCCCCCGAGGCTTGGACACAGGCCTCGTAGGTCAGGTACATCGGCTCTGGCACCAGCACTTCATCGCCGTGGCTGAACAGGCACAAGCAGGCCGCGAACAGGCCATTCTGCGCGCCGGCGACCAGGGCGATATTGTCGGCGTGCACCGCAATCCCTTGCAGCAGGCTCTGCCGGGCCGCGATGGCTTCCCGCAGTTTCGGGCGGCCGAGCACAGGGGTGTAGTGGGTGTCGCCGGCGCGCAGGGCGTCCACGGCGGTTTCACAGATCGCGCTGTGTGTGGCGAAATCCGGGTCGCCGACACTGAGCACAATCACGTCTTCGCCCCGCAGTTGGGCTTCGGCGGCGGCGTAGTGAATATCCCAGGCACTGACGGATTCGCCGCCAATGCGCCCCACAAAGGGTGAATAACGCATCCTTGCTCTCCTCGCCGACATCGATGCCCGCGTCAATTAGTCAATTTCAGTTCCACTGTAGAACATGCCGCCTGATCCACATCAAGGGCCGCGCGCAAAAAATCCGCTACAACGAAGCTGGGGCTGACCATGTCCCGGTTATCTGCCTGATGACCCAATAAAAACGATTGCAGACCTGCGCCGAGGGGACCGCCCCAGGCCGGGTTATTAAAGGAATAGTGCGATGATTTTTCCCCTGTCACGTCTGGGCCTTGTGGGGGTGGTGCTGTGCCTTTCCCTTCCCCTGCACGCCAACGAAGCCGACCCCACGCTGATCGAACAGGGCAAATACGTTGCCCAACTGGGCGACTGCATCGCCTGCCACACCGCCAGGCAAGGCGCGCAGATGGCCGGCGGGCTGGAACTGGGCACGCCGATGGGCACGATCTATTCGAGCAACATCACCCCGGACCGTGACACCGGCATCGGCCAGTACACCTTCGAGCAGTTCGACCGGGTGATGCGTGAAGGCGTGACGCCGGCCGGGCAGAACCTGTACCCGGCGATGCCTTACCCGTCCTACGCGAAGATGAGCGAAGGCGACATGCGCGCCTTGTTCGCCTACCTGATGCAGGGCGTGGAGGCGGTGAACAAACCCAACCTGGACGCCGAGATGGGCTTCCCGTTCAACCAGCGCTGGGGCCTGGCGTTGTGGAATTTGGCGTTTCTCGACAAGCAACCATTCGTGCCGGACCCGGCGAAGGATGACGTGCTTAACCGTGGCGCCTACCTCGTCCAGGGCCTGGGCCACTGCGGCTCGTGCCACACCCCGCGCGGCATCGCCTTCCAGGAAAAAGCCATGAGCGACGCGGGCCGCAGTGGCCGGCATTACCTGGCCGGTGAGACTGTCGAGCACTGGCGCGCCTTGAGCCTGCGCAACCTGTGGACGGTGGACGACACCGTGCAATTGCTCAAGACCGGGCAGAACCGCTTTGCCACGGTCGCGGGCAACATGGCGGATGTGATTCATCACAGTACCCAACACTTCACCGATGCCGATTTGACCGCCATCGCGACGTATCTCAAATCCCTGCCGCCGGGCAAGGACGACCTGCCGATGCCCGCCGTGGCCCACGAACCCGCCGCAGCGCCCAAGGACTTGTTCACCAGCCGTGGTGGCCTGGGTTACATGCAGTTTTGCAGTGACTGCCACCGCAGCGATGGCGGCGGGGTGAAAGGGCTGTTCCCGCCGTTGGCCGGCAACCCGAGCGTTGCCTCGAACAACCCGACGTCACTGCTGCACATCACCCTCACCGGTTGGGAAACCGCCGAGACCGCAGCCCATCCACGGGTCTACACCATGCCTGGGTTTGCGCGGTTGGCGGATCAGGAAATCGCTGAAATCCTCAGTTTCGTGCGCAGCAGTTGGGGCAACGAAGGCACGCCTGTCACGGCTGCCCAAGTGAAGAAAATGCGCGGCCAGCTCAACCCGGTCACCACCGATTCGTCAGCGTTTGAAACCCCACGCCTGGCCGAATTGTTGGCGGCGCCGAATGCCGATCAGGTGGTACGCGGCATGCGCCTGCACCTGCAGACCAAGGAACTGCTGCCCAATAACGTGGGCAACTCGCTGAACTGCACCAGCTGCCATCTCAACGCCGGCACCGTGGCGGATGGTTCGCCGTTTGTGGGCGTCTCGGCATTTTTCCCGAGCTATGCGCCGCGTGCGGGCAAGGTGGTGAGCCTGGAAGAGCGGATCAACGGCTGCTTCCGTCGCTCGATGAATGGCAAGCCGTTGCCAGCGGAATCGGCGGATATGCAAGCGATGGTGGCGTACTTCGACTGGATGAAAAACAACACCAGGCCCGAAGACAAAGTCGCCGGGCGCGGGGTGGGCAAGGTCGACCCGGCGATCAAGCCGGATATGCAGAATGGCAGGCAGGTCTACGCCAAGCAATGCGCGGTGTGCCATGGCGACAATGGCCAAGGGTTGACGCGGGCGGATGGCGAGTTGGTGTACCCGCCGTTGTGGGGCGAGCAGTCGTTCAATATCGGGGCGGGGATGGCGCGGCTGTACACGGCGGCGGCGTTCGTCAAACGCAACATGCCGATCGGTTTCCACGAGAAATTCCCGTTGGGGCAGGGCGGGTTGTCGGATCAGGAGGCGGTGGATGTGGCAGCGTACTTCTCCCAACAACCTCGTCCGGATTTCCCGGACAAGGTGAAGGACTGGCCGAAGGGGGGTAAGCCCGTGGATGCGCGGTACTAACCCCACCACCTGTTCGAAGTGGGCACAGTCAATGTGGGAGCGGGCTTGCTCGCGAAGACGGTGAGTCAGTCACCCATGTATTGACTGACACTCCGCTTTCGCGAGCAAGCCCGCTCCCACAGTTTTAACCGAGTGCAGTCAGTTAGAAGGTGGTGCGCAACCCAACCTGCACGCTTCGCCCCGGCGCCGGGGCGATGTCCCGCAGGATCGAGCTGGCATAGCGCACGGTCTGGTTTGTCAGGTTCTCGCCGTTGACGAACGCCAGCCACTGGCTGCCGCCGACATTGAAGCGGTAGCCGGCGCTGGCGCCCAACGTGGTGTAGCCGTCGGTACCGCTTTCGTTATCCGGCACCCGCCCCTGGCCCGCCGCGTGTTCAACGTCAATCCGCGCCTGCCAGCGATCCAGTTCCCACAAGAGGCCGCTGTTCAAACGCAACGGCGCAATGCGGGGCAACGCTTCACCCGTGTCCAGGTTGGTTGCACGGGTGTAGTCGCCCGACAGTTCCAGCGCAAACTTGCCGTAGGCACCTTCCCCCAGCTTGATGTGATCCTGGGCTTCAAAGCCTGCGAAACGCGCACGCACACTGGAATATTTGTACTCAGGGATGCCGCCGGCGTCTTCCTCGCCTTCGTCATTCAAGGTGCGACCGCTGCCCAGCAGGCCGATGTAATTGGAGAAGTGGCTGTAGAACACGCCGAAGCTGCCCTTGTGGGTGCCGTTGTCGAAGCGCAGCGCCAGGTCGCTGGACACGGCTTTTTCTTTCGACAGGTTGGCGTCGCCCAGTTCATAGGTGCCGGTGGCGACGTGAGCGCCGTTGGCATACAGCTCGTAGAAGGTCGGGGCACGTTCGGTGTAGCCGAGGGTGGCGGCCAGGGACCAGATCGGCGTGAGGGTGTACACCGCGCCGGACGATAGGCTGCCGGCGGTGAAGTCGGCGGATTTGTCGGCATTGGCGAAGCGTGCGTTGCCCTTGCCGTCCGGGTCGACGTTGGTGTGTTCCAGGCGCCCGCCGAGGCTCAGCTTGAGGCGCTCGGTGGCCTGCATTTCTTCGAGGATAAACAGCGCGCCGGCGTTGGTATCGGTCTGCGGCACGAAGGCTTCTTCACCCAGGGCCGAGAATTCATTACGACTGACTTGGGCGCCCACCACGCCGTTGAACGGCCCGATCGGCAAGTGTCGCGCTTCCACCCGGGCTTCGTAGCCCTTGTTCTTGAAGGTGGTGCCGGTCTCGCCGCCTTCGATTTCCATGTGCTTGTAGTCGGTATAGCCGGCGTCGAGTTTGACCGAGGTGAACGGGCCTTGCAGGTTGCGGATTTCGGACGCAAAGGCGTAGTGATCCTGCTTCATGCGGATGCGCACGTCCTGCTCGGCCGGGGAGCCGTAGTTGCTGTCGTAGTTGCTGTAGGACAGCCCGGCGTAGCCGTCGTCCCAAGTGTAGGAACCGCCGACTGCACCACCGTCCTGGCGTCCGTCGCTGTTGCCGAGGCGACCGTTCTTGCCTTCACCGTCGTCGCTTGGCGGTGCGTGACGGCTGCGGGCAAAACCGGGGATTTTCAGGTCGTTGAATTCCCGCGCGCTGGCGTCCAGGTGCAAGGCGAAGGTGCCGTTGCCGGCTTCCAGTTTGCCGGCGCTGCTGCGGGTGGTGTCGGCGCCGCCGTAGCGCAATTCACCAGCACCGTGAATGCCTTCGATGGCTTCGGTGGGGATGCGGTTGTCGAAGGTATTGACCACGCCGCCGATGGCGCTGCCGCCATAGAGCAGGGCGGCCGGGCCACGCACGATTTCGATGCGGTCGACGTTGACCGGGTCCAGCGGCACGGCGTGGTCATAGGACAACGACGAGGCATCCAGCGCGCCGACTCCGTTGCGCAGGAGGCGAATGCGGTCACCATCCTGGCCACGAATGATCGGCCGGCTGGCCCCCGGGCCGAAGTACGACGACGACACACCGGGCTGCTTGTTCAGGGTTTCACCCAGGCTGCCTTTTTGTTGCAGGGTCAGGTCATCGCCTTCCAGCACGGTGGTGGGAGAAGCGAGGGTTTCGCTGCCCAGCGGGTTGCCGGTGATGACTTGAGGTTGCAGTTCCAGGGCGTTGGCCTGGGAGGTGATCAACAGGGCGGCGGCCAGCGGGGTGAGGCGCCAGAGAGAAGAGAGGGACATCGGTCGTTCCTTGGCAAACGGCAAAAAGAGAAGGCTGAAAACGGTAAGGGATTCGATACCCTTTGATAGTTATAGTTACAATATAACATCACTTTTTTCCCTGCCAAGGGGAACTTTCCCAAACCCCGCTCGATCACTCCCACGCTGATCGTTCCCACGCTCTGCGTGGAAATGCATGCCGTGACGCTCTGCGTCACCATTGCGCAGGGTTAAAACTTGCGTCGACCGAGGGACGCAGAGCGTCCAATTCGGCATTCCCATGCAGGGCGTGGGAACGATCGAACAGTGGCCTATAGTGAAGGCAACGCTTCCACCCGCACGGCCCGTCCGCTAAGGTGCGCGGCTTCGTTTTCTTCTTTTCTGCACAAAAGGCCCGGCATGACCGCGACAAACAAAGACCCACTGCACGGCGTCACCCTGGAACAGGTCCTCACCGCGCTGGTGGCGCATTACCAATGGGAAGGCCTGGCCGAGCGCATCAACATCCGCTGTTTTTCCAGTGACCCGAGCATCAAGTCGAGCCTGTCGTTCCTGCGCAAGACCCCGTGGGCGCGGGAGAAGGTCGAAGGTTTGTACGTGAAGTTGATGCGCACCAAGCGACCGGTCGAGGATTGAGGTGAAACGTCACCTTATCGGCCTCGCAGCCCTCGGCGGTTGGGCCGGCCTGGCGCTGCAGCAGTACATCATTTTCTACTTCCGCTGGGTCGATGGCGCCAGCCTGTTGCCGGGCCTGGTGAATTTCTTCAGCTTCTTCACCGTGCTCACCAACACCCTGGTGGCGGTGGTGTTGACCCATGCGTGGGTGCAACGGCCAACTGCGGCGAGCCGGTTCTTCCTCGGGCCCGTAGTCAGCAGCGGGATTGCCGTGAGCATTGTCGTGGTCAGCCTCGCCTACAGCCTGTTGTTGCGCCACATGTGGCAGCCTGCGGGGGTGCAGTTTGTGGTGGACGAGTTGCTGCACGACGTGATGCCGTTGGTGTTTGTCGCGTATTGGTGGTGGTGCGTGCCCAAGGGCAGTCTGCGCCTCAAACACATCGGGCTGTGGGTGATTTACCCGGTGGTGTACTTCGCCTATGCGTTGTTGCGCGGGTATGTGTGGGGGCTGTATCAGTACCCGTTCATTAACGTGGACACTCTGGGTTATCCACAGGTGTTCATCAATGCCGGGGGGATTCTGGTGGGGTTTGTGCTGATTGCTCTGGGGGTGGTGGGGCTGGATAAAATCTGTAGGAGCGAGCTTGCTCGCGAAGAACGTTAACGATAACGCAGTGTGTCTGGTTTAACGCGGCGCTCTCAGGTTCTTCGCGAGCAAGCTCGCTCCTACAGGGATCACTGTTGCCAGTAACCCACGGCCTTGAGGAATGCCTCATTGACGTTGTGCGTGTCCAGCAGCACCCGCCGTACCTGGCGCGAGAGCTTGCTCTCGGTGGCGACAAAGCTGTACAGCGAACCGTCCGGCAGCGTCAGGTTGTGCACCGTCTCGAGCAGGTCATCCTGGCCGCGCACCACCCAGATCACTTCCACTTCGGCAGCGCTGGCCAGCGGCTGCTGTTCCGCCGCATTGGCGATCTCTATCACCGCCAATACCTTGCGCCCCGCCGGTAATTCGTCCAGGCGCCGGGCAATCGCCGGAATCGCGGTTTCATCGCCGATCAACAGGTAGCTGTCGAAGATATCCGGCACGATCATCGAGCCACGCGGCCCGCCGATGTGCAGGTGCTGACCGACCTTGGCCTGCTCGGCCCAGGTGGAGGCAGGGCCATCGCCATGCAGCACGAAGTCGATGTCCAGCTCGCCGATGTCCAGGTCGTACCGGCGTGGGGTGTAGTCGCGCATGGCGGGTTGCGGGCCGTCGCCGCGCAGGTTGAAGTCGGGGCTGTCCAGCGCCGCTTGTTCGGCGGCGTTCTGTGGGAACAGCAGCTTGATGTGATCGTCACTGCCCAGGCTGATAAAGCCCGCCAGTTCCGGCCCGCCCAGGGTGATGCGGCGCATGCGCGGGGTGATGTCGACCACCCGCAGGACTTCGAGGCGGCGGCGTTTGATTTCGTGGGTCACGCGGTGGATGGCTTGGGTATTCATTGAGCTTTCCCGTCGGCAATGGCTTGGGCGGTGCTGTTGAGCAGCGCCGCGACACGAACGATTTCTTCCGGGCTCCAGCGCCCGTGGTGCGAATGCAAGGCGTGGCGCAGGTTATGCACCGCCTCGTGGATTTCCGGCGGACGGTCCTGGCCCCGCAGCGAACGTTTGCTCACATCCATGCGCATGCGAATGCCTTCGAGGGCAACCGCCTGTTCGCTTAAGAAGAGACGACCGGCGTCGGTGATTGTGTAGCGTTTTTTTCCGTCTTCGGCGTCGCCGGTAATCAGTTCGCTTTCTTCGAGAAAGGTCAGCGTGGGGTAGATCACGCCGGGGCTGGGGCTGTAGGCGCCGTCGAACAGGGTCTCGATCCGGCGAATCAGGTCGTAGCCATGGCACGGCTGTTCGGCGATCAGCGCCGGCAGCAGCAGTTTCAGGTCGCCGGGGGCGAAGACCCGTGGGCCACGGCCGCCGCGCTCGCGGCCTGGACGTTTGTCGAAGCCGTCGCGGCTGTCACCGGGGTCGCGGTGTGAATGATGGTCTCTCATTTCGGGTGCTCTCGTTTGGTTTAGATACAACGTAAGATATATCTTATTGCCGCCACAACCCCGGCAGACGAACGGTCATCTCGCGTCTTGTGAGACGGGACTCGAAACGGGCCGATCAGCGCACTGACCCTTTCGACATATTCGCCAACTTGTTAGTTGGTGTGCCCCAGTAATTACTGTTGTTTTTTATAATATGTAATCCTATTCTTACGGACTTGTTCTGCACTAAATCATTCTCGTTAAGTTGATGTAGTCCGTTTCTTACGGTTGATTCAAAAGTTTTGGCAAAGTGCCATAATTTTCCTATGTGTCTTGGTGTGACAAGGCTACGTGAATAAGCGAATCGACCGGCTTTCATATTCAAAATCGAAATGGATAATTGCCCGGCCTCGAACGAACTCCTGAATTGCAATACAAGTAATTGGAAAGCATCCGATTTCCATTGCTTCAGGAAATTGTTCTGGCGCTGGGTTAATTAAGTCCTGTGCGCAACTAAGCCAGGATTTCGTTTTGATTTTTAATACATGTGAGCCTCTGCAAATGAAGACTAAAGTAAAAGCTGCGCTGTTGACTGTCGGCCTGTTGGCGGGTTCGATCTCTGTTGCTAATGCGGCGGACGGGACGATTACATTTACCGGTTCGGTCCATTCGGGTGCTTGCTCTATCAAGCCTGAGTCTGTGGATCAGTCAGTTGCACTTGGCGCTATTGCAAAGCATCAGTTGCAATCCGGCGGCAAGTCCACCGCCCGCCCCGTGGCGATCGAGCTTGAAGGTTGCGACCTGTCTGGCCTCACCGATAACACCGTGACCACTACCTTCACCGGTGCACCGTCCAGCGTTGTGCCTGGCGGCATCGGCACGGTCGGCAGCGCGGGCGGCATCGGCATCATGATGACCCACGGCGGCAAAGCGATTGAGCTGGGCGTGCCAACCACTCCGCAGGCCATTGTTGCCGGTAATAACACCCTGCAGTTCGGCGCCTACGTACAAGGCCAGGCGACAGGCGACATCGTTCCTGGTGATTTCAGCGCGGTCACCAACTTCACCTTGGCTTATCAGTAAGTGTTTCCCCCGCCACCACTGGTGGCGGGGGAAAACTGGCGGGAGATCAAGGTGAAAACATTCATAAGTCTCGCTATTGCCTCTTCATTGACGTTGTTCATCAGCCCTTGTGATGCCGCGCAGACGCGTGTGCAAGGCGATGGGCTCGTCACGCTGGGAGGCGAGATCATCGACTCGGCCTGCGGGCTGGAAGCGGTCACTGCCGATCAGACCATCGACATGCCTCCCGAACCCATCGGCCGCTTGTTGCGAGAGGGCGCGGGGCAAATGCAGCCGTTCCAGCTACGGCTGGTCAACTGCACCGTGACGCGTCCCGACCCGCTGCGCCCCGGCGAAACGCTGCCGGACTGGGAGCATCTTCGCGTGACGTTCGACGGGCCCAGCGATATGGGCGGGCGCACCTTTGCGGCCTTTGGGGCCTCGCAGGGGGTTGCTTTCCATATTGAGGACGCCGCTGGCCAGGTGAGTGTGCCGGGAGTGCCGATGGCGCTGCTGCCGGTGGTTGATGGCGACATGACACTTCATTACAGGCTCCGCCTGGTGGGCAACGGAGTGCCGCTGTTGGCAGGGGCTCACCGCGCGGCAGTGCGGTTCAAGTTGGAATACTTTTGAAGATTGAGTTGCGTGTATGTTGAATACGTCGAAAGTCATGAATACGCTGCGCCCCAGCCTCTTTGGCGGGTTGATATCACTGGCTGGAACTGCAATGGGCGCCGGGGATATTGAGTTTAATACCGACGTTCTTGATCTGATTGATCGCTCCAATATTGACCTGTCTCAGTTTGCACGCAGTGGGTTTATCTTGCCTGGCACCTACTCGATGGTGGTCCAGCTCAATACCCAACCTATATCTGAACAATCGGTGGCGTTCTTTGCCCCCGATGATGATCCCAAAGGCAGTGTGCCCTGTTTATCGCGCGAGCTTGTCGAGCAACTGGGCCTCAAGGCGTCCGGTGCTGACCAGTTGAAGTGGTGGAAGGGCGGGCAGTGCCTGGATGTCACGGGCTTGCCCGGCATGGAAGTCAGTGCCGACCTGGGCACGTCCACCCTGGACATCAACCTTCCCCAGGCCTACCTGGAATACAGCGCCATCAACTGGGACCCGCCGTCACGTTGGGACGAGGGGGTGCCGGGGCTGCTGGTCGACTACAACATGACGGCGCAGTCCAGCTACCGCAAAGGTGACGGTACGCGCAATGACCTCAGCGGTAACGGCACACTCGGGGCCAATGCCGGGGCCTGGCGCCTGCGGGCGGATTGGCAAGGGCGTGTCGAGAAAGACCGCGAGGCGCAGGCCAGCCGGCAAAAACTGGAGTGGAGTCGCTATTACGCATATCGCGCCATTCCTGCGCTGAAGGCACGCCTGGTGTTGGGCGAGGACTACCTGTATTCGGACCTGTTCGACAGCTTCCGCTTTACCGGTGCCGGGCTCAAGTCAGACGAAAGCCAGCTGCCGCCCAACCTGCGGGGCTATGCACCGGAAGTGGTCGGGGTGGCCAAGACCAATGCAAAGGTTGTCATCAGCCAGCAGGGGCGTGTGCTCTATGAGACGCTGGTGGCGGCAGGCCCTTTTCGGATCCAGGACCTTAACGACGCCGTGTCCGGCACGCTGGATGTGCGGGTCGAGGAGCAGGACGGTTCGGTACAGAAATTCCAGCTCGATACGGCAGGCGTTCCCTACCTGACGCGTCCCGGGCAGGTTCGTTACAAGCTGTCTGCCGGGCGACCGTCCAACCTGCAGTACCACTCCCACGGTGACTTTTTCGGCACCGGCGAGTTTTCCTGGGGAATCAGCAATGGTTGGTCGCTGCTGGGCGGTGCGATAACGGATAACAACTACCGTGCGCTGTCGGTGGGGGCGGGGCGGGATTTGCTGGCGTTCGGGGCCGTTTCCCTGGACGTCACCCAGTCTCGCGCCAGCCTGTGGAACCAGACACTTTCGGGCAAATCCTACCGCCTTCAATATTCCAAGAACTTTGAAGAGTACGACAGCCAGGTCACCTTCGCCGGTTACCGGTTCTCCGAGAAGAACTACTTGAGCATGAGCCAATACCTGGATGCTCGGCACTATGGGTTGAACGGTGAATTGGGTGGGCGCGGCGTGTTCGATGAAGACGGTAACTTCATTGAGCACTGGAAACCCATTGGCGGTAACAAGGCGCTGTATACGGTCACGGTGAACAAACAGTTCCGCGATCTGAACACCACGGTGTATGCCAGCTACAACAAACAAACCTATTGGAACCGGCCGGACACCCAGCGCTGGAACCTGTCGGCGTCTCGTTACTTCAACGTGGGCTCTGTCAGGAACATGAGCCTGTCGCTGAATTTATATCGCACCCATGAATACCAATATAAGGACAACGGAGCAGCGCTGACGGTCAGCCTGCCATTGGGACCCACCGGCACCCTGTCGATGGATGCCAACAGGGCCGGCGGCAAAAACAGCTTTACCACACGCTACGCCGATCGCCTGGATGAACGTAACAGCTACCAGGTCAGTGCCAGCGACACCTCGGCCAGCGGCTACCTGAGCCATATTGGTGACCAGGCCGACATCGACCTCAGCGCCACGACGCAACAAGGCAATAACCGCACCCTCAGCGCATCCGTGCGTGGCGGCGGCACGCTCACGCCTTACGGCGGGGCGCTGCATCGAACCACCAGTACCGGCGGAACCCGGCTGCTGGTCGATACCGCCGGTGTGCCCGATGTGCCCGTGCGGGGCTACGGCACGCCGACCCGCAGCAACGCGTTCGGCAAGGCGGTCATCTCCGACATCACCAGCTACCAGCGTACGGCGGCCAGTGTTGACCTGGAGAAATTGCCCAGCGATGTCGAGGCCACTCAATCCGTGACGCAACTGACCCTCACCGAGGGGGCCATTGGCTACCGATCCCTGGAAGTGATTTCCGGCCAGAAGGCCATGGCGGTTCTTCGCCTGCCGGATGGCAGCGCACCGCCCTTCGGCGCCACGGTGAAAAACCGCAAGCAGCAGGACACCGGGGTGGTGAATGACGGCGGGGATGTCTACCTGAGCGGCATTCAGGCCGGGGAGCAGATGATCGTCAGCTGGGGCGGCACCGAGCGTTGCGTCCTGACGCTGCCTGTCGAGTTGCCAACGGATGCGTTCACCGATGCCCTGCAACTGCGCTGCCAGAGGGTAGCCGTCGATCAAGCCTCACCCGAGCCAGCCAGCCTGACCGGCCAGCGAAACACTATGGAGAACCCATCCTCATGAAACACAGCACACGTTTTACCTATGCACTGCTGCTGGCGGTCTTGAGCCAGAGCGCCAACGCCGCTGTCGGCCTGGACCGTACCCGCGTGATTTTCGACGGTGGCAAAGACGCAACCAGCGTCAACATCACCAACAACAACCCCCAGTTGCCGTACCTGGCCCAGGGCTGGATCGAGGATGAAGAGGGCAACAAGATCACCTCGCCGTTGATCGTGCTGCCACCGGTCCAACGCCTGGAGCCCGGCAAGCAGAGCCAGGTAAAAGTCCAGGCGTTGCCGGCCGCCAAATCGCTGCCCCAGGATCGAGAGACGGTCTACTACTTCAACCTGCGGGAAATTCCGCCGCGCAGCGACAAGCCCAACACCCTGCAAATCGCCCTGCAAACCCGGATCAAATTGTTTTACCGGCCGCAGGCAATTACCCCCACCCAGCAGGACCTGTCCAACCCATGGCAGGAAAAGCTGACCCTTACCCGGCAAGGCGATCACTACCAGGTGAATAACCCCACGCCTTACTACGTGACCCTGGTGGATGCGCGCAGCAGCAAGGACGGCAAGACCATACCGGGCTTCGAGCCGGTGATGGTCCCGCCCAAAGGCACGCAGGCCCTGGGGCCGACTGCCAAGGAGCTCGGCACAACCCCCTATTTGTCCTACGTGAATGATTACGGTGGCCGTCCGCTGCTGGCGTTCACCTGCAGTGGCGAGACATGCAAGGTGAACACGCAACTGTCTGTGGCCAATCAGTAGTGCCTGCTGCCGGAGAACGTCATGAAGTTGCACACAGTGAAGGTCTTGGGCGGTCTGTTGCTGGCCCTGATGGGGCCGGCGCACGCCGCGGATGACGAGGATGTGGAGGGCATGGTCGGGATGCTCAACATTCTCGGGTCCATGCATGAAACCCCCTGCAGCCTGGAGATGGCATCCCTGCACCAGACGATCGACCTGGGCCCGGTATCGGCCAGCCAGTTGCAACGGCCGGGTGACCAGGCGACCTCCGTGGCCTTTCAACTGCTGTTCGAGGATTGTCGGCGCACCGCCGGCCGCATCGCCAGTGAGCGCACGGGGAACCTGACATGGAGTGCTTATCAACCGGTGCTCTCGGTGGCGTTCATCGCACCAGCCGATGCCGACGATTCACGGCTGGTCAAGGTGCAAGGCATCACCGGGATGGGCCTGCGCCTGACCGATTCCCAGGGGCGCGATGTACAGCTGGGTTCAAGGGGGGAGCCATTGTTCTTGCCCTTGGGCCGCAACACGCAGACCTGGAACGTCCAGCCCACGCGCACCCCGGCACCCCTGACCAGCGGTGCATTCCGGGCCGTGGTGGATTTCAGGCTCAATTATGAGTAAGGGCAGAACAATGACCAGGTTAACCGGCCCGTGGGCCATTTTTATCGGTGCGGGACTGCTGTGGGCGGTCAGCCAGGGCGTGCAGGCCGATACCAACCTGACGATCCGCGCGGTGATCATCGCGCCGCCGCCATGCGTGATCAACAGCGGCGGCACGCTGAATGTGCCGTTCGGCAATGACCTGCTGACGTCACGGATTGATGGCGTGAATTATCGACGGGACGTGCCGTATACAGTCACCTGCAGTCCTCCCGTTTACAGCAACGCGATGACCCTGGAACTCAAGGGCGCGGCAGCCGGGTTTGATAACAAAGTGCTCTCGACCCCCAAGACCGACCTGGGGGTCAAGCTCTTCGCCAATGGGGCGGACTGGCCGCTGAACACGCCGCTCAGGTTTACCCATCCGACCTTTCCGGCCGTGCAGGCGGTGCCGGTCAAGCGCGCAGGCAGCACGCTGACGGGCGGGGCATTTGCGACCGCCGCCACCCTCGTGATCGAGTACCAATAATGAGGAAACGATCAATGAAATGTTGGCCACAGCGAACGTTGCTCGGCTTGTGTTGCTTCGGCTTTTTCAGTGCTGCGTCGGCCAACCTGACGTTCAACGGAACGCTGAACGAGCCGCCGCCCTGCACGATTGATTCGGGCAGCACGATTGAAGTCGATTTCGGGGATGTCGGCACCAAGCGTGTCGATGGCGTGAAATATCGCAGGGCCGTCGGCTACACCATCCGCTGCGGCGCCTCCACGCTGCCGTGGCTGTTGAAGTTGAGCGTCAAGGGCGCAGAGACAAGCTTTGATAACGCGGCCCTGCAGACCACTGCGCCTGACTTGGGCATTCGGCTGTACCAGAACAACGCGCCGTTTCGCCTCAACACGCCGCTGGACATCAGCCTGGCGGCACCGCCGACCTTGGAAGTGGTGCCGGTCAAACGGCCGGGTTCGGTCCTGAAGGCCCAAGGGTTCACGGCGGTGGCCACGCTGTTGGCTGAATACCAGTAGGAGTCGAGTGTATGCGACACGCAATGATTCATAAGGGCCTGGTCCTGCTGCTGACCTTCGGCCTGGCGGCCACGGCGCAGGCGGTGGACAACCTGAGGTTCAAGGGCAACCTGGTGGAACAGGCCTGCACCATCCGCCCGGGCGATGAAGCCATCACCCTGGAGCTGTGGGACCTGACCAGCAAGCACCTCTACATCAACACACGCTCAGTGGGCAAACGTTTCACCCTGCACCTGGATGACTGCAATACCACCATCAGCGACTCGGTGACCATCCTGTTCAACGGTGCGGAAAACCGCGCGCTGCCCGGTTTGTTTGCGCTGGATGGTGGCAGCGGTGCCTCTGGCATCGGGCTGGGTTTGGAGACACTGAGCGATAAGCCGGTGCCGGTGAACAAGGTCGGCGACGAACAGAAATTGAGCCCCGGCAACAACGTCATCCTGCTCAAGGCCTATGTGCAGGGTGAGCCGGATGCCCTGCGGGACAAGACCATCGGGCACGGCAGCTACCGTGTGACTTCGACGTTTACGCTGGATTATCCGTAACGCTAAACCGTTATGCATGGGATGAAAGAGAACAACATGAAACGACTATTTGGAGCCGTTGTGCTGCTTGCCCTGGCTGGCGTCACGACGACCGTGAAAGCGGCTGATTGCCGGGTCAATGGCGGCAATTGGCAACGGGTGAGCATTGGCGGGACGTTGAACCTGCAGGTTCCGGTGAATGTGCGGCTGGAGGTGAATGAGCCGCGCATTCTCCTGTCCGGGGTGAGGATCGAATGCCGGTTTGAACCGGACAGCTATACCCCGGATGGACGGCAGGACTACTGGGCCACCGGGACGAGGATCGGCCCGGCCTGGTCGCCTGGTCCGAAGTTCGTCAGCCAGACGACCGGCTTGCGTATCAATGGCAGTTATTGGAACACGCCTATCCAGGCGGGTATCAGGATTGCGACCATGCCTAACAATACGTCTCCGATCCCGATCGATGTCATCCCTTATATATTGATCCGCAACAACCCGACCAACCCGATCGACATTCGAATAGGTGACACTCTGGGCGTGTTACGTCTCGACCAGACCAACAACTACGATTCCTTTTCCACGAGCCTGCAGCTTACGTACATCGCCAACAACGACTTCACCATCTCCCCGTCGTCGTGCACGATCAACAATAACCAACCGATCGAAATCAACTTCGGCAACGTGCACCAGAGGGCGATAGGCACCGACCCCGTATCAACCACCGTTCGTACCGATCGCACGCTCACCTACCGGTGCCCGGACCCGGGGATTACCACGCCGATCACCATTACCTACAAAGGCACGCCGTCCTCGTTCAACGCCAATGCGCTGGTGATGAGCAATCCGAACGTGGGCACGGCCCTTGTCCGTCAGGGGACTGCGGTTCGAGTCAATGGCTCGTTCCTGACCCGTATCACCAACAGTTCCGGGAGCGACGTTGTAACGTTCGCCCTGGTCAAGCAGGCGGGGTCCCTGCCTGTCGAGGGGCCGTTGAACGGCAGCGGCGTACTGGTAATGGGGGTGCCATGACACACCTATACGGTCAGACCTGGCGCGTGACGCGGTTACGTTGTTGGCTGTGGCGTTCCAAAGCCTGGTGGGTCAACTCGCGCATCCATTGTTTTTCGCGGTAGCCCAGTTCGTTGAGCAGCAGGTTGTAGCTGTCGTCCGTCATGGGTTGCCCGGTCAGCACTTGTGGGTGCGGCACACCCAGGGCGTCGGCGAGACCGATCAGCGTGAGCCTCAACGCTTCCTTCTGCTCGGCGGGTAAGCCGTTGGCCTGGGCCAGCCTGGCCTGGGCTTCCTGCAGTTCATCAAGGCGTGCGCATTGCTCGTCGAAATGCCGAGCATTGGCCTCAAGGGTGTTCGGGTGGTGGTCGTGCAGGTACTGTTCCCAATAGGGCTCCAGCAACATCTGGTTGACCAGGCCATCGCCTTCGCCCAGCTCCAGCACCGTGCTGTAGGCCTGTTCGATCTGCGTGGGTTTTACGTCGCCGGTGTCGCGGTACAGCATGTGTTCCGACAGCCAGGGCAGGTCGAGGCGCTTGGCCAGGGAGGTCTGGTAGCTCAGGTAGACCTCCACGTCGTCCACGTTACCCATCACGCCCTCCCGTCGTTGCGAACGCAGCCATTGGCCGAGGCCGCCTTCGGCTTCCGGTTTGAGCCGATGGGCAATGTCCTCGCTGGCGATGCGGTTCAATTGCTTGAGCCGTGCATTGCCCTTTGCCAGCGTCACCAGTTTGCCCTCGCGCTCGCTGGCCGAGGCGGAGTAACGCTGGGCTTCGCTGACCAGCACTTCGATGCCCAGGTCATTGAAAATCTGTGCACTGCCGTCGGCGCACAGGCCGGGAAAACTGGCCATCTTGAACAGCTTTTCACGCAGCGCCGTATCGTTGTGGGCCGCCTCCAGCAAACGCCAGACGCGCTCGCGCAACGTTTCAAGATTGTCCCAATAGGTGTCCATGTCCTGGGGCCGCTGGAAGAAGTCGGGCGCTTCAAGGGCCTTGATCACCTCGAACAAACCCTGGGAGCCGTGCTCGCGCTCCACCGCTTGCCACAGCTCCTGGCGCCTGCCCAGTAACGGCGGCCTGACCCGTTCCAGCCACGGGCCGCTCTCTCCACGGGGTTCATAGCTGCGGTTGGGGTCCAGGCCGGCCGCTTCGCGGTACTGCTCGTATAGCAGGCGCTGGTCGTTGAGCAGGGTGTTGCGGTCCAGGCGGGTATGGGCGACGGTCCGGGCCTCGGCGCTATCGGCCATGAGCGCTGGCACATGATCAATCCGGGTTTGGCTCAGGTCCAGCAGGAAACCCTCCTCCCGTGGGTGGGCAAACAGCCCGGTGGGCCATTGGGTGATGGGGGTGCGGCTCAGGAACAGGCGGCGCAGGTGCGGCATTTTCGAGATGTTCGGTGGCTGCGTCAGCGGGTTGCGGTACAGGTTCAGGTTGCGCAGGTGCTTGAGGTTTTTCAGGCGCGCAACGTCGCCGTTGAGCAGCGTGATCTGGTTTTCCCCCACGTTGAGGTCGCGCAGGTAGCGCATGTTGGCGATGGGCTCGGGCAGCCGCGTCAGTTCGTTCGCACTGACGTCCAGCTCTCGCAGGGACGGGAATGCCTGCAGAAAGGGCCACTGGCTGTCGTTGAACATGCAGTTGGCCAGTTTCAGTTGGGTGACGTGCTCGAAACCATTGCCCAGCAGCGGCAGGCTGCCGGGCAGGTCGAGGGCGCTGAGGTCCAGGCTCGCGCCGCTCTGCACCTGGCCCAAGTCGTCGCGGTGCTCGGCGAGGCGGTCTTCCCAGCAGCGATAGAGTTTGTGCGCAATGATATTTTTACGCAGTTTTTCCTCCCGGGCCATGCGGCTGTTTTTGGGATGGGGGCCGGGCAGGCGCTTCCATTGCTCCAGCTCCCGGTACAGGTTGTGCCGCTGCAGGACCAGGCGATTGAGGACATCGTTGTTCAGCCCCGGGCCGATCTCATTGAGGAACCGCTGCAGGCGTTCCTCCTCCAGGGTCGGGAACAGACTGGCCAGCACCTCCCGGGCGCGGGCCTGGCCCAAGTGCTCCTGGGCGCGGCGCAACCCGCCGAGGGCCGCGCCGCCGAGCAGGGTGGTGGTCTGCACATCTGCCGTACTGCGCAGCGGTGGCTCGGCCAGCACCCGGCGCCGTTCGGCCAGGGGTTCGAGGGTTTCCATCAGCCAATGCTTGAGCCCGGCGCCCTGGCCGGGCCGGTAGCCCAGTTCACGTTGCTGCGCTTCGGACAGCGCGCGCAACAGGCATTCATACAGGGTATCCGGCCCATGCAGGCGCTGGCCCTGCTGATCGAACAGTTCGTAGCCCACGTCGTTCTGGCGCACCAGCACCCGGCGCCGGCGGGCATCGGCCGGCCCGGCTTCACAACGCAGCGTACCGCTGACCAGGCGATCGCGGATTTGCAGGTGCAGGTCGCCAAAGCCATCGCTGTAGCGCTTGAGGGTATTGAGCACCAGGCGCTCGGTACCTTCGGTGATCGCCCAGGGCGGGAAGAACCCCGCGTAGGCCTGGACACTGTGCTGGGCGAAGCTCAGTTCCCTGGCCTGATTGAGCAGGCGCAGCGGTACGTGGTGGTCCAGGGTTTGCCGTTCGGCCGGGGTTGTGCCGGCCAGCAGGGTGTCGGCCAGCGGCCGGTCCAGCGGGCTGGCCTGTTCGCGCAAACGGCGTTCATGGGGATCGGCGCTGACCTGGCGGGCCTGATGGATGTAGTCGGCGATGTCACCGGTCTGGCGCGCCACCGAGTCCGCCAGTTGATCGCGCAAGGTTTGCACGCGCAGTGCTTGCGGCACGTCGCCGCCCAGCAGGTGCCTGATCGACGGCTCATCGAGAAACTCCAGCACCCGCGCCGGCAACTCGCCGGACATCACCTCGGCCAGGCTCAATTGCAGCGTGTCGGCCGGCGATGCCTGCGGGTTGGCGTACTTGTGGGAGTCACCGCTCTTGTCCGAGCGCACGAACACTTCCAGTGCCTTGGTTTGGGGCCAGCCCGGCAGCTCGGTGATGGTCTGCTCGAACCAGGCGGACGTCGCATCCAGCGGCAGCGGTGCGCCGGCGCGAATGGTGTGCACGGTCTGTGTGGCAGCGCGCTGGGCTTCATAGCGATTGAGGGTCGCTTCCAGCAGCGGCGGGGTCGGCCGGTTTTGCACGTAAAGGTTGCGCAGCACACCGTCGTCGGCACCGCTGATGCGTTGCATCTGCTGCAGTTGCTGGTTGCTGAAGGGCGCCGTGCGCGGCCCCAGGCGGCGCATCAGCGTGGCGCTGTCCCAGGTGCGCGGTTGCTCGGCTTCATGTACGAAGGCGCCGTCGCCGTTGAACCGCACCAGGGGTTGATAGGCGTTGGCGCGCTCCGGGTGAGCGATACGCGTGTCGCCGGTTTCAGGGTCTGCCTGCACTTCGAAGTGAGCACCTTGCAGCGCGAGGATCTGCTTGCCCTGATGGGTGTGCAGGCCGTCGACAATGGGCGGCTGGTCGAGGTTTTTCACAGCATAGGGCGCAATATCCGGGTGCCACAGGCGCGTGCTGCCGTCGGGCCGCACCACCGGGCGCAAGCCTTCGACGAAGGGGCTGAGCTTGAGCCGTGCGACATGGCCCAACTGGCTGGCAGCACCGAACAAGGCAAACTGGATCACGCTGTCGGCCACCGCGACCACTTGCTCCGCCGCCTCGGCACCACGCCCCTGGGCCCAATCGACAATCCCCTCGAACACCTCGTCGGTGATCTGGTACAGGCTGTAGGCGAGCATCGCTTCACCCAGCAGCGGCACGAAGGGCGTCAGCACCAGCAGCGCCGCATTGAAGATATCCCCGAGGATTTTTTCCAGGTTGTCCCACCAGGCCCAGCGCGCGTGGCGGTCGGCGGTGGCGGTGGGCACGGCGATGTCCAGGGCATCGTTGACGATCTTGTTCAACTTGAGGCGGTACTGGTAATTCCACAGGTCATTTTCGGCGGCGAGCGTTGAGCGATTGACGTGATCGTCACCGATAGCCTGCACGCTGAATTGCAGGTTTGGCTGGGTGATCGGAGTGTCGCGCCAGCTGGGGCGCGGGTCGGTGTGGGCGGTTTGATGCCAGCGCACACG
This sequence comes from Pseudomonas sp. G5001, assembly GCF_013385475.1. Classification (NCBI taxonomy): domain Bacteria; kingdom Pseudomonadati; phylum Pseudomonadota; class Gammaproteobacteria; order Pseudomonadales; family Pseudomonadaceae; genus Pseudomonas; species Pseudomonas sp. G5001. Next base: position 33,423 of record NZ_JACAPZ010000011.1, on the reverse strand, counting down.
GCTCAAGCGTGTATTGAGTCCGGCAAAGAATTCACCGCGCCTGGCGTGGTCGATGAACTGGCTGAAGAAGGTCTGGTAGCGCTGGCTGTCCCGCAGTTTTTCCGTGAGGTGGCTGAGGAAGGCCGCAGGCGAAGGGTATTGCTTCAGAGGGTGTTCGGGGTCTGCGGGGATGTACACCAGCACCTTGCCGACGGGCCGGGTGGGCTGCGGGACAAACAGCAACAGGATGCCGGTCAATGCCGTGTTCATCAGGCTCAGGGTATGGCATTCAAGCGCCTGACCGTCCAGCAGCGCGACGCGGCCGGCGATCAGGTCGAGCACGGCGCCGTGGGCATCGGCGTCGATGTCCCGGTTGATCAAGGCCAGGTGCGCCGCCGTACCCAGGGCAGTCTTCTGAGTGGCAATCATCTGCAGGCGCACGGCCCGGGTCACCGCCGGGTCATAGAATCCCAGGGCCTGGCGCAGGCTTTTCTGGTAGCGGGCGCCCAGGTCCAGGGTGCGGCAGATGTGCTTGAACTGTTCAGCGGTCAATACCGCGCCGGTGATGGAGTGGCGCAAGGTCAGTGTATCCCGCTGCCCGCGTGGGTCTTCGGCGGACAGGAAGGCGTAGTCGACGAAGGTGTCCGAGGCGGCAAAGTTGGCCAGCGCGACGTCCAGCAGCGACAGGGTTTTGCTTTGCTCCCCACGATTGAAATCGTGCACCCACCAGGCAACTTTGGCGCTGGCATACAGCCGCAGGCAGGTGGTTCTGACGTCGATCTCGCCATAGGCCTTCAAGGCATTTTTCAGCAGCGGTTCGGCGAAGGCATACACGTCGGTCAATGCCTGGAATCGCTGGTCCATCGCAGCCTGCTGCTGCCAGTGTGCGGCGATCGCGGGCTTGAGCGCTTGATGCTGGTTGGCGCTGGCATGGGGATAGTGGCGGATGCCTTGGCGGGCGACGTCGTTGAGTGCGCGCAAGCGGAGTGGCGAGGTGGTTTTCAGCCAGTGCGGCAGGGCGTTTTCGATAAACGCGTGGTGCAGGGACTGGTCGGGTATGTCGGCCATGGGGGCAACCTGTAGAGCTCAAAAAGAAGGCTTGAGTCTATGCACCGGCACGGCTGCGGATAAGTTTGAATAGTGGGTGGAAACCGCGGCGGATCCCTCAGTAATCCGCAAGTGAAAAGCGCAGGGATAGGCCCATCAGCGCACGCTGCATAAGCTGTTGTTGCCCGGTTGCAGATAGGGCGTAAGAATCGGCGCCATGCCCTTGAGTACCTGTACCGGCAACGCCGAAGTGAACTTGAAACCCTGGGCCGAAGCGCCGGGGACGAAGGCGGTCAGCGTGCCGAAATGATGCTCGCCGATGTAGAACACGAAGGTCGCCGTGCGGTTGATCGCCTTGGAGCTGAGAATCCGCCCGCCGGCGCCGATGGCTTCGATCCGGTTGTCGCCGGTACCGGTCTTGCCGCCCATGGCCAAAGGCGTACCGTCCGCCAGTTTGAAACTGCCGGACACGCGTCGTGCAGTGCCCGCGTCCACCACCTGGGACAGCGCCCCCTTGAGTGCCGTGGCCACCTCGGAAGGCATCACGCGCTTGCCGCGATTGGGGTCGTTGACCAAGCGGGTTTCGTACGGGGTGTCGGCGGCAAAGCGCAGGCTGTCGATACGCAGGGTGGGTTGGCGCACGCCATCGTTGAGGATGATCCCCACCAGTTCCGCCAGGGCCGCCGGGCGGTCGCCGGAGCTGCCGATGGCCGTGGCAAGCGACGGCACCAGATGGTCGAAGGGGTAGCCGACTTTCTGCCAGCGCTGGTGAATATCGAGGAACGCTTCGATCTCCAGCATGGTGCGGATGCGGCTGTCGCGGGCACTCTTGTGGCGGCTCTTGAACAGCCAGCTGTAAACCTCCTGGCGCTCGTGTTCACTGGCGGCGGTGGCCTGGGTGAAGGTGGCGTCGGGGTTGTTCAGCAGGTAGCCCATCAGCCACAGATCCAGCGGGTGAACCTTGGCGATATAGCCTTGGTCAGGCAGGTCGTAGGCGCCGGGGCCGTAATTCTGGTAGAGCTTTTCGAGGCGCTCGTCGGTGAGTTTTTCAGGGCTTTTGACGCTGCTCAAGTGCGAGCGGACGAAGCTGTTGAAACTCGCCTGGCTGGCGTTGGGCAGCAGGTAGCGGTGTACGGCGGCCAGGCGAATGGCGGTGGGGTGCATGCTGTCGAGGAAGGTGTCGAGGCGCGCCTGGGTGTTCTTGTTGCGGTATTTCTTCCAGAACTTGAGCAGGAAGGTGGTGCCTTCGCGGTCGGCGAATTTGGCCAGGTATTCCTGGCGCCTCGGGTCACTGTCGTCCTTGAGCAACTCGGCACTGTTGTTCGCACCGTGATAGGTGCTGTAGCGCACCAGGTCACGCATCAGGCGAATGAACGGCAAGTTGATCGACTCGCGCAGGGCTTCGATCAACGTGGGATTGCGACCGTTGTCCTGGCTGCGGAAGTTATGGAAGTGGTGCATGCCGCCGCCGGTGAAAAAACCTTCGCCGGTGTTGGCCGAGTATTGGCGATTGAGGGCGGCGTCGAGCATGGCCGGCAGGTTGCGGTCGCTGTTCTGGGCCAGGTAGTCGAGGGCCCAGCGGGTAATGCGGTCCGTGTCCTCGACCGGGACTTTGCGCAGCTCGGCGGCAGGTGTCGCAGCGTATTTATCATGCAGCTCGCTGACGATTTGCAGGTAGGTGGTCATCACCCGCAGCTTGGCGGTTGAACCCAGTTCCAGCTTGCTGCCTTCGTTGATGTCGAATGGCTGGTCGGTGCTGTCTGTTTGCACGCGCACGCGGGCACCGTCGGGTGTCATCTCGTAGAGGTTGAAACTGTAGCGAACCTGAGCGGTGCTGGCGGGCGTCAGCAGCGTGGGCCCGAGCAGGCCGATCTGCGCGGCGAAAGTGGGATCGGCGAGTTGCTTGAGGTACGTGCTGGCCTGGCTTTGCAGGTCGGCTTGCAAGGTGCTCGTGGCAGAGAGATCGAGTCGATCGAGGTCGTACAGCGGCTGGTTGAGCAGGGCGGCCAGGCGAGTGCGGGCGACGCTGATGCCCTTGTTGGTTTCGATTGGCTGGATCGTCGGTTGTTGCTGCCAGTCACGGTAGGTGACTTTGCTGGCGAGGGCTGCGCTGGCCAGCGCCGGGTCGATCACGTTGTTTTGTGCGAGCAGGCGGATGTGGCTGTCGGTGAGGTCCGCCAGTTCCTTGTGGCCCTTGGACAGATAGTGAGACGGGCGACGCTGGGCGATCATCAGCGACAGCACCTCGCGCAACGCCAGACCCTTTTGCGGCAGCTGTTTGGGGTCGGTGCCGATGAGCAGCGCGTTTGTCTGGTTGAAGTCGGCGCCGTACCACACGCGCAAGCCTTCGGCCATGCCGTGCACTTCGCCATGGCCGGGTACCGCCGACAGGGGCACGCTGTTGAGGTAGTCGCGCACGATGTCCTGGCGAGCGGCAAGGGTTTGCGGGCCGTCCTGATACGCGCGCACGCTGGCAGAAATCATCTGGCGGATTTTCTCGCCGCCGGACAGGGTCAGGCCGTCGGGCGAGTGGCGGTATTTTTCCAGCTGCGTGGCCAGGGTACTGCCGCCTGCCGTCTGGCCGGGCAGGTGCAAAAGCTTCGCCACCTGGGACCAGGCGGCCTTGGCAAAGCGCGGCCAATCCACGGCCGGGTTGAGTTGCGGGTTTTTCGGGTCCAGCAGGTCGCGGTCTTCGATAAACAGCAGGCTGCTGACCACCACCGGCGGGATCGCCGCAAAGCTTGGGTAGAACTGTTGTGGATACGTGAACTGATACAGCGGTGCGGCGCGGCAATCGGTGATGGTCAGGCCGGCCTGGATTTTTTCCGGGTAGGGCACGAACAGGCCGCGCTGGGCGTAGGTCATCAGGTCGGGGGAGAAGCGCGCTTGAGCCTGGATCAGGTAGTCACGCTTGATCAAGCGCGGCAGGAACTCGCCGAGGGCGCTGTAGCCCAGGCGCTTGTCAAAGGGCCCGGCGCCAGGGTAAACCCGCGCATCGCTGGGGCCCGAATGCATTTGGTAGGTGAGGGTTGAGGCAATGTCGGAGAAGGTTTTGGCCTGCAACCTTGAAGTGCGCATTTCCCGCAGGGCGGCAAAGCCCAGGGCGATCAGCGCAATCAGCAGCACCAGCCAGAACAGCCGCCACCACAACCGTCGGCGGGGAGGAGGGCTTTGTGGCAACGGCTGTTCATCCGGGCTATCGGTGGATACCGCAGCCTTGGTCGAAGCGTTTTGCCATAAAGCGCCCATAGTCGATTGATCCATTTACGCAGATTGATCGGACTTGGTTGAAGCTTAGACGGTGGTGGGCGAGTGGGAGGAATTTGTGAGGGTGATGCTGTTTGTGGCGAGGGGGCTTGTCCCCCGTTGGGCTGCGCAGCAGCCCCAAAACCTGCCATGAAGATCTTCCTGAAGAAATGCGGTGTGTTTACTGGGGCTGCTGCGCAGCCCAACGGGGGACAAGCCCCCTCGCCACAGACAAGCCCTCTCCACACAGGAAAAATCAGAGCCAGGCTGCGTCCCATAGTGGGTAGTCACCAATATGTTCGACCAGGCCCGCTCGCAGAGGATTGGCGATGATGTAGCGGGCAATTTTGCGAAGGTCTTCATCGCTACGCACTGCTCGGTCATGGTAGCCAAGTTGCCAGAATCGTTCTTTGCTGCCGCGTGCGCGATTAATGGTGAGGGTGCTGCGGGATTTGGTACGTCCCACAGCCTGCGACAACGTTGTGCCTTGCAGCTCAAATAGCCAATGAAAGTGATCAGGCATGACGACCCATGCCAGAGAGTCGACCATTCCCAATTCATGGGTCTTCCTGAATTCTGCTACCAGTAGTCTTCCCAAATGGAAGTCTTTGAACAGGGGTTGCCGGTTGTGAACCACGGCGGTAATCAGATAAGGACGGCCAGATTCTGAATGTCGACCACGGCGTAACAGATGAGAGTTGGGTTGATGAAGCATTCCTTTGCTCCTTGAGGGGAAGTAGTCAATTGACGTTAGCAGCTGCTGTGGAGTGCTCTCTTGCAGTTCAGTGTCGGCGTGTTTCTCGAAGGTAGATTTGTGGCGAGCGGGCTTGTCTGTGGCGAGGGGGCTTGTCCCCCGTTGGGCTGCGCAGCAGCCCCAGTAAAGACACCGCATTTTTCCGGATAGAACTTATGGCAGGTTTTGGGGCTGCTACGCAGCCCAACGGGGGACAAGCCCCCTCGCCACAGACAAGCCCCTCGCCACAGACAAGCCCGCTCGTCACAGATAACCCCGCCACATAACCCCAAACCGTCGAGCTAGAGCCTCCCCCACCCGTAAACCCGCCAAAGGTAGGGGCATGACGCTGCACCATTACCGTGCAATACTCGCCGCCGTTTGGTGGCGATGATTCCTACGCTAACCAGGTGATGCTCCTCCGCAAAAGGCGCCTTTACCGAGAGTTCCCGCTGAATCTTGCCGTTTATAGAGTGAAAACCCCTGGGTTTAGCTTTTTATACTGCACCCCCGCTGATCTGGCCCGGCCAGACCGTTTTACCCAAAAGGTGATCCGGCAACGGTACGCCATGGCAGACCCGCCATGACGCCCCGGACTCGGTGGCTCATATCCAATAACAAGACGAGGTTGTATCCCTATGCCAGCTGGCAATCATCTGCCCCACGGCGAGACCGCTCAGGGCGGTCCGCTGAAACGCGAACTCGGCGAACGGCATATTCGCCTGATGGCCCTCGGTGCATGCATCGGCGTCGGCCTGTTCCTAGGCTCGGCCAAGGCCATTGAAATGGCCGGCCCGGCGATCATGCTGTCGTACATCATCGGCGGCCTGGCGATCCTGGTGATCATGCGCGCCCTCGGCGAGATGGCTGTGCACAACCCGGTGGCCGGTTCGTTCAGCCGCTACGCCCAGGATTACCTCGGCCCGCTGGCGGGCTTTCTCACCGGCTGGAACTATTGGTTCCTGTGGCTGGTGACCTGCGTGGCAGAAATCACGGCCGTCGCCGTGTACATGGGCGTGTGGTTCCCCGATACACCCCGCTGGATCTGGGCCCTGGCAGCACTGATCAGCATGGGCACCATCAACCTGATCGCGGTCAAGGCCTTCGGTGAGTTCGAGTTCTGGTTCGCACTGATCAAGATCGTCACCATCATCGCCATGGTGATCGGCGGCGTCGGCATCATCGCGTTCGGCTTTGGCAACGATGGCGTGGCCCTGGGCATTTCCAACCTGTGGACCCACGGCGGCTTTATGCCCAATGGCGTGCAGGGTGTGTTGATGTCCCTGCAGATGGTGATGTTCGCCTACCTGGGCGTGGAGATGATCGGCCTCACCGCCGGTGAAGCGAAGAACCCGCAGAAGACCATCCCGAGTGCCATCGGCTCGGTGTTCTGGCGCATCCTGCTGTTCTACGTCGGTGCGTTGTTCGTGATCCTGTCGATCTACCCGTGGAACGAAATCGGCACCCAGGGTAGCCCGTTCGTGATGACCTTCGAGCGCCTGGGTATCAAGACCGCCGCCGGCATCATCAACTTCGTGGTGATCACCGCAGCGTTGTCGTCGTGCAACGGCGGTATCTTCAGCACCGGGCGCATGCTCTACAGCCTGGCGCAGAACGGCCAGGCCCCGGCCACGTTCGGTACCACCTCGAGCAACGGCGTGCCGCGCAAGGCGCTGCTGCTGTCGATCTTCGTGCTGTTGCTGGGCGTGCTGCTCAACTACATGGTCCCGGAAAAAGTCTTCGTCTGGGTCACTTCCATCGCTACCTTCGGCGCGATCTGGACCTGGCTGATGATCCTCCTGGCCCAGCTCAAGTTCCGCAAGAGCCTGACCCAGGCCGAACGTGACGGCCTTAAATACCGCATGTGGCTGTACCCGGTCAGCTCCTACCTGGCCTTGGCGTTCCTGGTGCTGGTGGTGGGCCTGATGGCGTACTTCCCGGACACCCGTGTGGCGCTCTACGTGGGGCCGGTGTTCCTGGTGCTGCTGACGGTGTTGTTCTACGTGTTCAAGTTGCAGCCGACTCAAGCGGCGGCACGCACCGCGAGCTGAGTTTCCTGCGCTCAACAAAAAGCCCCTTACGGGGCTTTTTGTTTTTCAGGCGGTGGCGGGAGGCGCCGGTTGGGTGAGCCGCTTGTTCAAATCCAGCCAGGCCCCCAGCAGCGCCATCAGCCCGGCGCCTACCAATGCGGTGAAGATTTGCATGGCGAAGGCATCGCCGGTGATCGCATTGATCATGTCCGCCAGCGGTGCCAGCAGCACCCCCAGGCAGAACACCTCCAGGGAGTAGCGGCCCATGCGGCAGGTTTGCTGCGCCAGCCAGTTTTGCGTCCAGGCGTGGCCAGGCAACAGCTTGGCGGTGACATAGGCCAGGGCCAGGAAGTGCAGCAAACGCACGGGCGACAGGTTGGTCTTGCTGATGGGGTACAGCAGGTCACTGAGCGCCGACGGCATCAGCGCGTCGTGGATTTCCGGCCAGCGCCACGAGAGCGTGAGAACCCCCGCCACCAGCGCATACACCGCCGCAGCGACGAACAATGGCTGACGCAACAGGCGCCGAGTCTCGACAGGGCGGGGTTGCCCGGCATGAATCGCCGCCGCGCCGCCCAGCACAAACAGCAACTGCCAGGTCACCGGATTGAAATACCACACGCCGTCGGCAATCGCCGCCAGGTTCCAGCCCAGGTGCGGGGCCAGCAAGTACACCGCCAGCGAAACAGCCACCACCGCCCAGGTCTTGCGCAACAGCAACGGCAACACCAGCGGCAGGCAACCCAGCAGCACGATGTACAGCGGCAGCGGGTCCATCAGGTTGGGTTTGAAGCGCAACAGCAGTTCATCCACCAGGGCTTGCTGGGGATGAGTGACGAAGTGCGTCAGGCCCATCTCTTCAACGAGGTCGCGGGTTTCCACATGGCTGTTGGCGAAGAACACGATGCCCATCAGCATCGCCAGCAGGAAGATGTGCACCACGTACAGCACCCAGGTGCGCCGCCAGATCTTCACGCAGGCGATCAGATAACCGTCGCGCTGCAGGATCTTGCCGTAGGCCAGCACGGCCGCATAACCGGCCAGGAACACGAAGACTTCCGCCGCGTCGCTGAAACCGAAGTTGCGCAAGGTGATCTGGCCCAGAGGGTTGTGGGGCACGTGATCCCAGAAAATAAAGATCAACGCCAGGCCCCGAAAAAAATCGATGCGCGGGTCGCGTCCGTTCAACATGGCAGCGGGCTCTTGAACAAGGGGTTTAGTAATGACAAGTGGACGACGGCTTCAGTCGAGCCGTACGTCGGGCGGGCGCAGGTTGGCGGTATTTGTAAGCAATTGCAAAGCTGAGTTTTTTGCTGAATGTCTCATCGCTTTGTTTAAACGTCGATGATCACCAGCGTGCCTTGGCTGCCGGCGAGTACCGCGTGGGCGATGCCGGCTTCAACCAGGTACATCTGACCGGCGCCGACGTCGATGGCCTCCTCGCCAATAGACAGGCGCAAAAGACCGTCGATCACCAACAGCCCTTCGTTGTAGTCGTGGGTTTCTTCTTCATAAGCCTGTGCATCCATGCGCAGCACCTTGATCCGCGCCGGGCCGACCTGGCCCACGCGCGTGGATTTCCAGGTGTCCGGCAGTTGGGCGGCAAGGGCGGTGAAGTCGAGTAACGGCATGGTGAAGCTCCTTGTTTCAACGATGCCGTTCGGTGGTCCGGTTCAGCGGGGTTGTTCAATGCGGGCTCAGGCCGCGGCGATTTCATTCGGCTCAAAACTATCGGCCCGCGCCATCTGCCACATGCGCGAATAAAACTCGCCGTTCACTTCGCCGGTGAGCAATTCGCCAGGTTTCAGGAACACATGCAACTGCGAGAACAGCTTGATCTCGGTGGCCGACATGCGCCGCACCAGGTGCTTGGCCGACAGTTGCGAAGGGTGGTCGAGACCGGCGGCAGCGAGCATTTCTGCCAGGGCCTTCAACGTGTTGCGGTGGAAGTTGAACACGCGCTGGGCCTTGTCCGGCACCACCAGTGCGCGCTGGCGCAACGGGTCCTGGGTGGCCACCCCGGTGGGGCATTTGTTGGTGTGGCAGCTTTGCGACTGGATACAGCCGATGGCGAACATGAAGCCCCGCGCCGAGTTGGCCCAGTCGGCACCGATGGCCAGGACGCTGGCGATGTCGAACGCGCTGACGATCTTGCCGCTGGCGCCGAGCTTGATCTTGTCCCGCAGGTTCAAGCCCACCAGGGTGTTGTGCACGAACAACAAGCCTTCACGCAGCGGCACGCCGATGTGGTCGGTGAACTCCACCGGCGCGGCGCCGGTGCCGCCTTCCTTGCCGTCCACCACGATAAAGTCCGGGAGGATGCCGGTTTCGAGCATGGCCTTGGCGATGCCCATGAATTCCCACGGGTGGCCCAGGCAGAACTTGAAGCCCACCGGTTTGCCGCCCGACAGTTCACGCAGCTGGGCGATGAAGTGCATCATTTCGATGGGAGTGGAAAACGCGCTGTGGCGCGACGGCGAGATGCAGTCCTCGCCCATCATGATGCCGCGGGTGTCGGCGATTTCCTGGGTGACCTTGTGCTTGGGCAGGATCCCGCCGTGGCCCGGTTTGGCGCCCTGGCTCATCTTGATTTCGATCATCCGCACTTGCGGGTTCTGCGCCTGCACGGCGAAGCGTTCCGGGTCGAAAAGGCCGGCGCTGGTGCGGCAGCCGAAGTAGCCGCTGCCGAGCTCCCAGGTCAGGTCGCCGCCGTTTTCCCGGTGATAGGGGCTGATGCTGCCTTCACCGGTGTCATGGGCGAAGTTGCCGAGCTTGGCCCCCTGGTTGAGCGCGCGAATCGCGTTGGCGCTCAGCGAACCGAAGCTCATGGCCGAGATGTTGAACACCGAGGCCGAGTAGGGCTGCTTGCATTGCGGGCCGCCGACGATCACGCGAAACGCGCTGGGGTCGCTCAGCGGCGCGGGGCGCATGGAGTGGCCAATAAACTCAAAGCCCGACTGGTACACGTCGATCAGCGTGCCGAAGGGTTTGTCGGCACTTTCATTCTTGGCGCGGGAGTAGACCAGCGAGCGCTGGGCCCGGGAGAAGGGCAGGGCGTCGCTGTCGGATTCCAGCAGGTACTGGCGGATTTCCGGACGGATGCCTTCCACCAGGTAACGGATATTGCCCAGGATCGGGTAGTTGCGGCGCACCGCGTGGGGGCTTTGCAGCAGGTCGAAAATGCCGATCAGGCTAAGGATGCCGGTGACCACGGCGATCGGCCACAGCCATTCGTGTTCGATAAACGGCATGCTGGCGAGGGTGAAAATGACGCAGACGGCAAAGAACGCGTAACGGCTTAACAAGGACAGGCTCATACAGGGTTCCTTAGTTTTTATCCTGTAGGAGCGAGGGGGACGCCTAGTTCTTGCTCGCGAAGGTCGTTAACGATAGCGCGGTTGTCTGGATGACCGCGGTGCATTGACGTTTTTCGCGAGCAAGCTCGCTCCTACAGGGCTCGATCAGGCGTTTTGCGCCTGTAGAAAAATCGAGAACAGCTCCGACTGGGATTTGATCCCCAGCTTGCTGTACATGTGTTTCTTATGGACTTTCACGGTTTCAACAGAGATTTCCAGCTTACGAGCGATTTCCTTGCTGGAGCAACCACTGAGCATCAAACGGCCCACATCCAGCTCCCGCGCGGTGAGTTGCGCGCCCCAGCCATCGTTGTGGATCGGCTGCTCCGGAGCGCTCACCTGGTTGAGTTCATGGGGCAGGCGCTGGCGCAGCAAGCCCAGTACCCACGGTTGAATCAGCGACAGCAGGGCAATCTGCTGTGGGTCAAAGCGCTGTTTGGAGCCCAGGGACAGGCACAGGGTTCGCCCGTCCGGTTGCTGGCAGTTGAACTGGATTTCATCGGCCACCACGTTCAACCGGAAGTAGCGCTGGTAATACTCGGTCAGCTCGAAATGCTCCGGGGCCACTTCGGCCAGGCGAAACAGTCCGGTGCGCGAGTGTTCGCGGCTGGCGATGTAGAAGGGATCGAGCAGGTATAAACCGTTGAGGTAATCCTGGAACAGATGGTCGGGTTCGCCGTCCTGGCCGGGGCATTCGGCGAACACCAGGGGTTTGTGCTCGCTGCTGAACAGCAACACCACCCAACTGTCGAACGGCACATATTGGTCCAGCAACCGGACCAGCTGCGTCCAGAAATTCGGCTGGTCCAGGGCGTCTATCATCTGCCCCACCGAACGGTGCCAGGCGATGTCTTCCAGCGACAATGTCATGCATCTACCCCCATAGGGTTAACCCGGCTGCGTGATTTCCCGAGTGTTCGCGGCTGCGCATACTGCGCCACAGATAAAGAACAAGGAATAACCATGAAGGTCGAATTTGCCCAGCTGGCAGGCCGCGATAACGGCACAGCTTACAACCTTGAGCGCGCGTTGGCGGCAATTGCTGCGTGTGCGGCGGATACCCAATTGGTCGTATTCCCGGAAACCCACCTGATGGGCTTCCCGACTGCCGGCACCGTGGCCGAGGTGGCCGAGCCGGTGGACGGCCCGACCGTGCAGGCGATTATCCAGGCCGCCCGTGCGCGCAATATCGCCGTGGTGATCGGCATGGCCGAGAGCGACGCGGGCCAATTCTATAACACCACCTTGATGATCACCCCGGACGGCATCGCCCTGCGCTATCGCAAGACCCACCTGTGGGCCTCGGACCGCGGCGTCTTCACCCCGGGTGACCGCTACGCCACCTGCGTGTGGAACGGCGTGCGAGTTGGCCTGTTGATCTGCTACGACATCGAATTCCCGGAAACCGCCCGGGCCCTGGCGCAGTTGGGCGCTGAAGTGTTGATCGTCACCAACGGCAACATGGACCCGTACGGCCCCACCCACCGCACTGCGATCATGGCCCGCGCCCAGGAAAACCAGGCGTTCGCGCTGATGGTCAACCGAGTGGAAGAGGGCGACGACGGCCTGATGTTCGCCGGTGGCAGTGCGCTGGTCGACCCGTTCGGCAGCTTGCTGTTTGAAGCCGGGCGCGAGGAAGGGCAGTTCAGGGTTGAACTGGACCTGGGGCAACTGGCGGCGGCGCGACAGGACTATCGCTACCTGGATGACCAGCGCTTGAAATTGCCGGGGGAGGTGATTGAGCGCGAGGACGGGACGCGGGAATTGTTGATCCCCAAGCCCTGACACGGGTCTCGTGGCAAGGATGCTGTTGTGGCGAGGGGGCTTGTCCCCCGTTGGAGTGCGAAGCGCTCCCGCTTTTTCTGGGGCCGCTTCGCAGCCCAACGGGGGACAAGCCCCCTCGCCACAGAAGCTGCATTTCACCAAAAAGCTGCTTCAACCATAAAAATTATTGCGTTCGCTGCACCGACTTCAGTTCTGCCATAAATCTAATAATTGCGCGGAGAATCGCTCATGGCTCGTTTGCAACGCACCCTGTCGTTAGGGTCGGTGGTGCTGTTTGGCATCGCCTATATGACACCGAACATTGTCCTGGGCACCTTCGGTATCCTGGCGCAATCCACCGCCGGCATGGTCCCGGCCGCTTACCTGGCCGCCCTGGTGGCGATGTTCTTCACCGCCATGAGCTACGGCCGCATGGCCTCGGCGTTCCCGGTGGCCGGGTCCGCCTACAGCTATGTGCGCAAGGCCATCAGCCCCAAGCTCGGGTTTATCGCCGGTTGGGCGGTGTTGCTCGACTACCTGTTCCTGCCCATGGCCATCTGGCTGATCGGCGCGGCCTACCTGCATTCGGCCTTCCCGGCCGTGCCGCAATGGGTCTGGGTACTGGCGTTTATCGGGGTCACCAGTGTGATCAACATCATCGGCCTGAAACTCGCCAACGGCATCAACGCCTTGCTGATGCTGGTGCAGTTCCTGGTGCTGGTCGCCTTCGTCGCGCTGTGCATCCACTACATCGGCGGTGATGCGAGCAAGCCGCTGTGGACCATCACCCCGTTCTTCAACGGCCAGATGCAAATGCCGTTGATCATGAGCGGCGCGGCGATCGCCTGCTATTCGTTCCTGGGCTTTGACGCGGTCAGCACCCTGACCGAAGAAACCCGCGACCCGCGCCGCACGATTCCCCGGGCGATCATGCTGATCACCCTGATCGGCGGGCTGATCTTCGTCGGTGTGTCGTACTTCGTGCAGATCGCCCACCCATCGTTTGAGTTCACCGACGTGGATTCTGCCGCCTACGAGATTGCCCGCAACATTGGCGGCGACCTGTTTGTGTCGATCTTCCTGATCGGCCTGATCGTCGGCCAGTTCGCCTCGGGGCTGTCGGCGCAGGCCAGCGGTTCGCGGTTGCTGTTTGCGATGGGGCGCGACGGGGTGTTGCCCAAGTCGTTCTTCGGTACCTTGCACGCGCGCTTCGGTACGCCGGTCAACAGCATCCTGCTGTGCGCGGTGGTTGCGTTACTGGCGTTGAGACTGGACGTCACCACCTCCACCTCGTTCATCAACTTCGGTGCGTTCCTGGCTTTCAGCCTGGTGAACCTGTCGGTGATCTTCCACTACTGGATCGGTGCCAAGCAGCGCGGTTTGCGGGAGTTGGTGCTGTTCCTGGTGTTCCCGACCATCGGCCTGGTGGCGGATTTGTGGTTGATGGTCAGCCTTGATCACCTGGCGATTTACCTGGGCCTGAGCTGGTTGGCGATTGGCCTGCTGTACCTGGGTTTCCTGACGCGGGGCTTCTCCCGGCAGCCCCCGGAAATGGACTTCCAGGAAGCCGCATAGAAGCTCGGGGTCTATTCTTATTGCAATCGGTTCTCGTTTGGGTGCATCATTTGTGTTACTGTATAACACTTGATGTTCACCCAGACGCCCCGGAGGCCTTATGAAACCTGGTATCCACCCCGACTACCGCACCGTGTTGTTCCATGACACCGCCGCCGACGTTTTCTTCCTGATCGGTTCCACCGTGGAAACCGACCGTACGCAACAACACAGCGACGGCAATACCTATCCCTACGTGCTCCTGGACGTGTCCAGCGCCTCGCACCCGGTGTACACCGGCCAACAGCGCAAGACCCAGTCCGAAGGCCGCATCGCCGGCTTCAACAAGCGATTTGCGTCGTTTGGTTCGGCCGGTAAAACCGCCGAGGCGTGATGCACCGCGCGTTACCTCAGGGCCGCTTCATTCAATGAAGTGGCCCTTTTTTATGCCCATCTGACGAAGTGATGTCGCAAGGCCATCACTGCAAAGAAAAACCGACTAAACTGCTGGGTAATGGCCAGGAGGCTGTTACCTTGACCGTAGGACACGCACATCGACGCTATACGAGGTGCCCCATGGGAGAGTCAGTGACCTTCGCAAATCCCGACCGCCCGGTAGTGCTGTTGATTGACGCACACCCGGACGTGCTGGACCGCCTGACGCAGTTGCTGCGCCTGGAACCCTTTGAATTATGCAGCGCCACCGACGCCGCTCACGCGCTGGCGATTCTGGCGCAGCAACCCGTCGACCTGGTGATGAGTGCCGCGCGCCTGCCGGACATGGACGGCGCCACCCTGCTTGCGCAGATCCACCATGATTACCCGCACACCGTGCGCATCCTGCTGACCGGTGAAACCGACCTGACGCTGATCATCAAGGCCATCAACGAAGGGCAGATCTACCGCTACCTGAGCAAACCCTGGAAAGACGAAGAACTGCTGCTGGCGTTGCGGCAATCCCTGGCCCATCAACACTCCGAGCGTGAGCGCCTGCGCCTGGAGCAATTGACCCGCCAGCAGAACGACGAACTCAAGCAACTCAACGCCAGCCTGGAAAAACGCGTGGCCTCACGCACCAGCGAGCTGCAGCAAACCGCTGACATGCTCGACCTGGCCTACGAAGAACTCAAACACAGCTACGCCACCGGCACCGAAGTGTTCTCGCTGCTGGCCAACCTGCGCTTGCCCCGAGCCAAGCAAACCAACCGGCAGATCATCGAGCTGGTGCGCACCTGGTGCCACGGCCGCGGCCTGGATGAGGCCAGCAATCGCGACCTGACCATGGCCGCCGCGCTCTACAACATCGGCAAGTTGAGTTGGAGCGACAACATGATGGTCTCTCCCAGCGACCTGCTGCACAGCACCTACCGTGAGCGGTACCGGGCGTATCCGGCCCAGAGCGAATCGTTGCTGATGACCCTGGAACCGATGAAAGACGCGGCACGCTTGATCCGCCATCACCAGGAACGCTGGGACGGCAGCGGCTTTCCCGACCACCTCAAGGGCGAAGCAATACCTGTAGGTTCGCGCCTGTTGAAACTGGCGGTGGACTTCATCGAATTGCAACGCGGCTTGATCCTTGAGCGGCAGATGAACAGCGACGAAGCGCTGCTCTACATCCGCAAATACGCCGGGCGCCTTTACGACCCGGACATGGTCGAGGACTTCGTCCAGGCCTGCGCCGCGTTCCTCAGCGACGTGACCCTGGGCGACCCGTCGGTCAAGGTCCTGAGCACCCGCGAACTCGCCGAAGGCATGGTGCTGGCGCGCAACCTCAACGCCGACAACGGCATGCTGCTGCTCAACGCCGGCAAGGTGTTGAACCTACCGCTGGTGGACAAGCTGATTGCGTTCGAGGCCATGGAAGGGGCGAAGTACAGCGTGTTCATCAAGGAGCCGGATGAGGCACTGCTTTCGGGGTGAGACCGGTTCATGGGATCCTTGCGCCTTTGTATTCAAGGCGACCTTTTCATGACCTCCACCATTCGCATCGCCGCCGCCCTGCTGATCGGCAGCGACGGCCAGACCCTGCTGGTACGCAAGCGCGGCACCCAGGCCTTCATGCAGCCGGGCGGCAAGATCGATGCCGGCGAGCAACCCGCAGAGGCTTTGGCCCGTGAGCTGCACGAAGAACTGGGCCTGCGGATTGATCCGGCGGCGGCTGTGTACCTTGGGCAGTTCTCTGCGCCGGCGGCGAATGAGCCGGGGTTCGTGGTGCAGGCCGATTTGTTCCAGGTGCACATCGACGTGGCGGTGATGCCGGCTGCCGAGATTGAAGAGGTGTGCTGGATCGACCCGGCGGGCGACGGCGGTTTGCAGCTTGCGCCGCTGACCCGGGATTTGGTTCTGCCGTTCTATCGCGCGTCGCTGATCCCTGCCTGATCTTGTGGCGAGGGAGCTTGCTCCCGCTGGGGCGCGAAGCGGCCCCAGGATTTTTGGGTCTGCTGCGCAGCCCGGCGGGAGCAAGCTCCCTCGCCACAGGTATCCGCTACAGGTCAGCGAACGGCGCTGACGCCGTCCAGGGTCGAAAACGAGGTGTCCTTGGCCGTCAGCAGAAAATCACGCATGTACGGCGCGTCCAGCATGTCGGCGCGAATCCCGGCGTACAGCGTGGCAAACAAACCTTTCTCCCCCAGCCGCTTGGCCTTCACATACCCCCGGGAGCTGTATTCATGCAGCGCCCAATGGGGCATGCCGCACACGCCGCGACCGCTGGCCACCAACTGCATCATCATCACCGTCAGTTCCGAGGTGCGCACCTGGGCCGGTTCTACATCCGCCGGTTCCAGGAAGCGGGTGAAGATGTCCAGGCGATCCCGCTCCACCGGGTAGGTGATCAGGGTTTCGCTGATCAGGTCTTCGGGCACGATGTACGGCTTGTTCGCCAGCGGGTGCTGGTTGGCCACGGCGAGCATGGCTTCGTAGGTGAACAGCGGTACATAGGTGATGCCCGGCAGCTCCAGCGGGTCCGAGGTCACCACCAGGTCCAGGTCGCCACGGGCCAGGGCCGGCAGCGGCGCGAAGGCGAAGCCGGAGGCCAGGTCCAGCTCGACTTCCGGCCAGGCATCGCGGAACTGGTCGATGGTCGGCATCAACCACTGGAAGCAACTGTGGCACTCGATGGCCATGTGCAAACGCCCGGCCGTGCCGCCGGCCAGGCGCGCGATGTCGCGTTCGGCACCGCGCAGCAAGGGCAGGGTGGCGTCCGCCAGTTGCAGCAGGCGCAGGCCGGCGCTGGTGAAGCGCAGCGGCTTGGTCTTGCGCACGAATAACTGCATGCCCATGCGCTCTTCCAGTTCCTTGAACTGGTGGGAGAGTGCTGATTGCGTCAGGTGCAGGCGCTCAGCGGCCTCCACCAGGCTGTCGGCTTCGCGCAAGGCGTGCAGGGTCTTGAGATGGCGGATTTCGAGCACGGGGTCTCCATGAATATAACTTGTGACAAATTCGGATCGGTTGAGTTTGTCTCATGTTGATAGGCCTGTCGACCGTCGTGCTCAAGTCCCGCCGCCTCACACCCCGGCAAAGTGCCGGGTGGCCAGCGCTCGCCCGATATTGCCGCGCCAGATAGGGTCCACCGCGGCCCCGGCTTGCGCCTGGGCGACTTGCCATTGCAGGCCCAGGTTGCGCTGCTCGGGAATCTTCAAGTGGGCCTTGATGAACTCGTCGAACTGCGCCCCGGCCTTGTCGTAATGAAAGTGCGCGTACCACAGGGTGGCGGGCGGCGTTTGTGTCAGGTCCTGAACCACGTATTCCTGAAGATAATCCGCCCGTCCTTTCTTGCCTTCATTGAGGTTGCGGGCCGGTTCGCCCTTGCGAATCTCCACCACCCGTTGTTCGCGAAGGTAGTCCAGATAGCCTTCGGTGGGGGTTTTGCTGGCGAGGGTTTGGCGGATTCGCAGGTTGCGGCCCTTGATGGTCAGCTCCATGGCCTTGGCCCGCAGTTGGCGCACGAGGTCCTCGGTAGGGTCCAGGCGTTCCAGGCGATTGGCCCGCAGGTTCAACTCGGCCGCTTCGCTGACCAGCAGGTGCTCCAGGTCCACCGGCAGCATTTTTTGCTCGGTGTAGGCGGTGGCGCGGCTTTCGTACAGCGCGACGTTGTCCAGGCGAGCCCTGGCTTCGCTCACCACGAACGGCTTGACGTTGGACTCCGGCGGCGCGGGTTCCGAGGCGGCATTGTCCTTGAGCCGGGACTTGCCGCCGGGGCCCTTCACCCAGGTCTCGACGCGCCCGCTGGCGCTCTCAACCTGGTAAGTGGTGGCTTGGGTTTGTGGGTCGATGCTCTCGGTGCCCACCAGGGAAATATTGTCCTCGGTGTCGAATACCCGCCGTACAGGTTGCCCGGCCGGTGGGCGGCTTGCCGGCGACTCCTTGATGGCCCGGCGGGCGAGTTCGATCATCTGGTCAATGTCGACGAAAAACGCACTGAGTTGCGCCTGGTCGAAATGCTGGGGGTAACCGAGGTTCCAGGTGCGGATGGTCAGCCGGAATTGTTCATAGGCCTGTATGCAGTCTTCCAGCACCTTGCGCCGCTGTGTGATGTTGGCGCTGGCGTTGGGCAGTTCAAAATGCGAAGCCCATGCCCGGTTGACTTTGGCGTAGCTGTCCCGGGCCTGGGCCCGCAAGTAGAACCAAGACAGCTCGGCAACTTCGGGGTAAGTCTCAAGGGTATCGAAGCGGTGTAAGAATTTCAGGTGCGTGCGGTAGCTGTCATTGAGCGTACGTCGGAATTGCTCCAGCATCGGGCTTAGCCGGGTACGGTGGGCGGCATCGGTAACCTGATCGAACCAGCGGTTGAACTGGGAAAAGTCGGCATCGATCCGGTCCAGGTCACGCAGAATCTCGCTGCTGATCCTTTTACGCTGCCGCAGGATCTCCAGCATGGCGGGAACGATTGCCAAGGTGTCGAAAACCTCGGGGGAGATAGCGGTCATGTTATGGGTTCCAAGCTCCAGGATCCGTGCCTCGATCTGCTTGAAGTGATAGCGCGCCCGGTTCAGGGTGGTCAGGGTCAGGCGCGCCGCATTGCGGCTCATGTCCTCTCTGATCGCGCGCTGGCGGTTGCCGCTGGTAAAGGGCACGAACTCCGTCAGTTCCTGATACTGGCGGCTGTACAGTTCGATGTCCTGCTCGAAGGATCTGCGGATCGCCGGGCCTGCGCTGTCGGTGCGGGCCATCAGTTCTTCGGTTCGGTTAATGGAGAGCGCAATCAGGTCTTCGCGGCTGTTGATACTGTTGGCCAGCGCCTGTTGGCGGCGCAGGGCGCGGTCGGTCCACCAGCGTGGCAAGTAATCACGGATCGACTGGGGCCAGATCGGATCAAGCACTTCGGCCATATGCCCGAGCACGCTGCCGCCACCCGCCAGGCCGCCCTTGAATGCGCTGCCGTAGACGCCGTAGTGAGTGTCCCATTCGCCGTTTTCATCCAGGGCAATCGGCTGCTTGTAGGTTTTGCTGCGGGTCGGGCTCAGGCGCCAGTCCAGGGGATCGCCGGCCAGCTCAACCTGATAGATGCGCCCGCGCCGCATGATGAAGTCGCCTTCGGTATGCCGGTACACATTGCGATAAAAACCGTGGGTCTGCGGTTGCAGCCCGGCCAGCGAGATCACTCCTTCATATTCATAACCGGCGAAACGCTGTGCCGCCCGCCGAGCCTGGGTGACCGAGGGCAGGTGCAGGCTGGCGGCGCTGCTGGCCAGATGGCGCAATTGACGCTGGCGCGTGGCGGCGCGGGCGTTGACCGGCAGGACGAGGCTGCCCGGCAGAATGTCCATGGCGCAGTCGATCAGCGACAACAGCACCGCCTCGACCTCGGCCAGGCCATGGCCGACGTTCCCGCGCAGGAACGCAGCAGTGGCCAGGTTGGCACTGGACCAGGCGTCATACAACGCGACGACCGAACCCACGAAAGGCACCAGCCCCAGGGCGATTTTCAGGTAGTTGAAGATCAGCCCGGCGCGCAGCGCATTCTGCTCCAGCAACAAGGCCGCGTTGGAGCGCGAGGTCGCGCGGTGCGCTTCTATGACGCGGCCCATATGGGCGTTCAGCAAATGGGCGGCCAGCGAGGTGGTGGCCGGCCACGGGGTTCCGACGGCAAAGACCGGATCAAAATTCCGTTGCTGGGCCTGGGCGATCCGGGTTAGGTGGGCGGCGGTGTCGCCCTTGATGGCCAGGCCGGCCAGGTAGGCGCTCATGCCGCTGACCAGGCTGAGGTCGTAGAGCGCCTTGCGGGCCAGTTCCAGGCTCGCGTAGCGCCGCAGGTCCTGGTTGTCCGGGCTGTTTGGCAGGTACAGCAGGGTTGTGCCGGAGATTTGTTCCTGGATGAAGGTGACCCCTGACAGGGTGGTCGGACCGAAGTCGGTATCTTCACCGCCCGCACTCAGGGTGGCCGGCAGTAGCACGATTTTCTTGTCTTCCACCTGCCAGGCATCCGCGTTGTCGGCGTCGATGGCGATGTTCAGCAGCCGCAGATCGTTGTCGTCGAATCGCCCCAGGGCCCGCGCGCGTTTGCCTAGCAGCATGAGCATCAGGCGCAGCGGCTCGGCCAGGCATTCGCGACGGTGCTGCGTGGTGAAAGGCGCCGCCGCGGGATCACCGAGGAAGGTGCGGGTGATCAAGCTTTCGTAGGCCCCGGCGAGGTCCAGCTCCTTGACTAGGGTCTTCAGGTATTCCAGGGACAGGCCGGTGGTCAGCCGGGTGGTTTCAGGGGCATTGGGGCCGGAGACATCGAGCTTCATGTAGGTCAGGCGCTGGGCCAGCGTCGGGTCGATGTTTTGCTGGGCCAGTTGCAACAATGACAGGGTGCTGCGGCGGGCACTGGGCACCGTCACATACTTGAACGGTGTACCCGGGCCCGCGTATTCGGACAGGTATTCGCGCTCCTGGCTTACCGTGTCGGGCAGGTCCAGTTGCACCGACCAGGTGTGTTCAAGCTGGAAGTCTTCGCGCAGGCGTTGGTCCAGGCGGCGCTGGCCGAAATCGTCGAAAGGTTCCAGCTCGCGTTCGAGCAATTGCTGCGAGCGATGCAGGGCGCTGATCTGCGCTTGAATCAGGTGCTTGAGTGCCAGGCGTTCATCTGCCGGCAACTGGCTCAACTCCCCAGGCAGTGCCCCGGCCAGGGTGCTGCTGCGTTGTTGCTCGAGCAGTTGTCCATACGCCAGTTCCCGCGCCGGGCACACCGGGGTTTGCAGGGTAAACAGGGTTTGCTCTTTGAGTTTGTCCAGGCCTTCGGTTCGCTCCTGGCCGAACGGAGGCACCGGGAAGAGGGAAATCAGCGCATACGCCTGTTGTTCGCTGGCGTACAGCTGCTGTTGCAACGAGTATTCAATCGGGTCGCCGGTCAGCAGCGACAATTGCAGGGTGACGTCCTGCGCTTCGCTCGACAGCTTGAACAGCGAGTGTTCCAGGGCTTGGCGGGATTCGAAACGCTGCAGGCCCCCTGCATTGCCTGGCCAGTACAGCAACAGGCTGTGGGGCACCGAAGAGGTCAGCGCGCTGGTCTGGGTGATGAGCAACAGGCCTGTCAGCTCCTCGGAACCTTCCCTTGGGTCACGGCTGGAGAGGATCAGGCGGGTCACCGCGACAGCCGGGCGGCGTTCCGGGGCCGCTGGGTGTTCCGTGACGGCCAGGAGCAGGCCGTGTTCTTCATCGCTGATCTGCTGGAGCGCATGCTGGATGGCGCCCTCGGCGCGCAGGGCGGCGAGCCGCGCTTGGTAGAGCGCGTCATAGTCCGGATTGGGTTTTTGCCGCAGCTCAAGTTGATCGAAGGCGGCTTTTTTTGCCAGCAGGCCGCTGGCGGCATCATTGCCGGCCTGCTCTGCGTCTTTCAGCGCCTGCATCAAACCCTTCAACTGCGCCAGCCGGGCGGTTTGCTCAGGGCCATCGCCCAGGAAGCGCTCCAGTGCGCTGCGTTGCAGCCTGATCGCGGCCCAGCGTTGGCCCAGGGCAATGTCGGCGCTGAGGTGGCCGAAGGGCAGGGCAGGAGGCAGGTCGTCAGCGTCCGGGCCGGGCGTATCTGCCGGTTGATGCGGTGCGATAAGCATCGGGATTTCCCGGCGCTGGCTGTCCAGGCGGTCGGCATCATCCAGGGCATGGCTGGCGTAACGGGCCAGGTCACTGCCATTGCGATGACGGTTGCGCAGGCTTTCCAGCTGAGCCGCGTGCAGGTGCGACAGCAGGTCCAGAATGCCGTGCTCCAGGGGTTCGGTGCGCGAGCTGTATTCGACGGTGACAGCGTCAGCCGCGACGTCCGGCGGGATCAGTTGCTGATGCGCTGCGACCAGCCACTGCTCCATGTCGCGGCGTTGGCTGAAGACCATCACGCCGGGTTGCCGGCAGGGCAGGTACAGGGTTTGTGTCAACAGCGGCTCCTGGCCCACGGAGATGACCCAGGCGCCAGCCAATTTGACCTTGCTCTGGTCGGGCAGCAGCAACGCCAGCTGGCAGGTCTCGACGGGGCGTACGCCATTGGGGGTGGTGACCGGGTTGAGCACTGTCTGCAACGAGATCAGTTGTTGGGCACCCAGCCTTCCCTGGGCATAGGCCGATTGCCCGCAGGCCTCGAAATGCTGGCAGTACAGTTGTGCCGCCCGCTCGCGACGGGACAACGGCGTACCCGGCGCCCGGGTACTCCAATAGTTTTCCCAGCGGGCGCTGAGCAGTTTCCCCAGGCCCAGTGCCTGGAGCCGCTTGAGCAATTGCACGGGCGTGAGGGCTGACAGGCGGTGGGACGCCAGGCCGACCACGGTGCTGCGGGCATCCAGGGTGGGGGAGATGTCTGGAAACTGGCAGATAAATCCCCAGGCATCCGCCAGGCTGACGAAGTGCTCGTCGTGATCTTCGGTCTTGAGAAATCCCAGGCCGACCGGTGCGGCGCCCAGTTGCCAATGCTCTGTGAGCAGTTGTTCGATGGAGTCGCGCACGCCGGGTGCCTGGGCAATCAGTTGATGCAGCTCCTGTTGGCTTTCGCGCCAGCGCGCTGAGGCTTGCAGGGACAGGCTCTGGTCCTGGAGGCGGGCCTGGCCTGGAAGCGACGGTGAGGCGAAGTCGCTCAGGGTGGCAGACGGGGGAAGTAGGGTGAGGTCACTCATGATGGTGTGTTCATGCTCTGGTGAGACCGGGCTTGCCGGTGAATGCACCATTAAAAAGGCGGGGCCAGGGCGTGAGGTGATAGATAGATACGCGGATGACCGTTGGGCGCCCTTCATCAAACTGTCACTGAACTGTGGCAGCGCGCTTGTACAAAGTTCATCAGACTCGCGCTCTACTGGGGTTCTGCGTTTCGGTGTTTTTCATGCGCGTGTTGTTTTTCATGGCCGCTCTGTTATTCGGCCTGCCGTCCTTTGCGGCTTCTCGATGTGATGTGAATGTCCCGACTGAACGGGTTGATCTGGAACAGGTGAGCCTGGCCTACCAGAGCATTGGTCGTGCCTCCGACCCGGCCTTGCTGCTGGTGATGGGCCTGGGCGGGCAGTTGATCCACTGGCCGGACGAAGTGGTGGTGGCCCTGTGTGAGCAGGGCTTTCGGGTGATTCGTTATGACAACCGTGATGTTGGGCTGTCCACCTGGCGCCAGGCACCGGCCAGCGCCAACCTGACCTTTGAAGTGCTGCGCTACAAGCTCGGCCTGCCGGTGGCGGCGCCCTACACCCTGACCGACATGGCGGACGACGCACTGGGCTTGATGGACGGCTTGCACATCCAGCAATTCCACGTGCTGGGCGCGAGCATGGGCGGCATGATCGCCCAGCACCTGGCGGCCATGGCGCCGCAACGAGTGGAAAGCCTCACGCTGATCATGACCAGCTCCGGCGCCGAAGGCCTGCCGGCACCGAGTGCGGCGCTGGTGCAACTGTTGTCGCGCCGCAGCGCGCCCAATCGTGAAGTGGCCCTGGAACAACAGGCCGACCTGCTGGCGGCGCTGGGCAGTCCTTATGTGAAGGATGATCGCAAGGTGCTGTTGCAGCAGGCGGCGCAGTCGTACGACCGGGCGTTCAACCCTGACGGTGTGAAGCGCCAGATCATGGCAATCCTTGCCGAACCGAGCCGGGTGCCGTTGCTCAATCAACTGCGGGTGCCGACGCTGGTGGTGCATGGCACGGCCGATCCGTTGTTGCCGGTGATGCATGGGGTGCACCTGGCGGCGCATATCCAGGGCAGCCAGTTGCGGCTGATTCCGGGGCTGGCCCATCGTTTCCAGGAGGCGTTCAAGGCGCCGTTGCTGGCGGCGGTCTTGCCCTACTTGCAAGCGCATCGGCAGGATGCGGCGCATTGGGCGCAGATCGACCCGGTGGTGCCTGCGAAGGTTTTGTAAGGGCTTGACGGGGTGTATCGTGGGACCTTTCCGGCGTTTAATGCCAGCGAGGTTGCCTAGTCATGAGTACTCCCCTGAAAATCGATTTCGTCAGCGACGTGTCGTGTCCCTGGTGCATCATTGGCCTGCGTGGCTTGACCGAGGCCCTGGACCAACTGGGTCCGGAGGTGCAGGCCGAGATTCATTTCCAGCCGTTTGAGCTGAACCCCAACATGGCTGCCGAAGGGCAGAACATTACCGAGCACATCACTGAAAAGTACGGTTCCACGGCTGAGCAGTCCCAGGCTAACCGGGCGCGGATTCGTGATATGGGGGCGGAGTTGGGTTTTGCGTTTCGTACGGACGGGCAGAGTCGTATCTACAACACGTTTGATGCCCATCGTCTGTTGCATTGGGCGGGGCTTGAGGGGTTGCAGTACAACCTCAAGGAAGCATTGTTCAAGGCGTATTTCACTGACCAGCAGGATCCGTCTGATCACGGGACGTTGGCGGGGATTGCCGAGGGTGTTGGGCTGGATCGTGTGCGGGCAGAGGAAATTCTGGCTTCGGACGAATATGCCGCCGAGGTGCGGGAGCAGGAGCAGTTGTGGGTGTCTCGCGGGGTGACTTCTGTGCCTACCATCGTGTTCAACGATCAGTACGCGGTGAGTGGTGGGCAGCCGGCTGAGGCGTTTGTCGGGGCGATTCGGCAGATTATCAGTGAGGCCAAGGGCTGAATGGGGGCTGTCAGATAAAAATTAAAAAGCAGCCGACCTGAGTGTTAGAAGCAAAAGCAGAGCCGCTTTATGTGGGAGCGGGCTTGCTCGCGAAGAACCAGAGGGCGCCGCGTTGAATCAGGAGGCCCAAGTCATCGTTAACGACCTTCGCGAGCAAGCCCGCTCCCACATTTGGAGCGTGCCCGCCTTTGATTTTGCTGTTGCTTCAATCAAACTTATAGCTGATGGCCGTCTGCACCTGCCCCTGATTCACATCCCCGGTCTCCTTGACGATGCTGCTATTGGCCGCTGACCCCACCAGGTGTATCCAACTGGCACTGGTCAACAGCGACCACTTCGCATCCAAAGGAAACTCAAAACTCTGCGTCAACGTCAGGTTCTGAAACCCGGCACTGGCGTTATACGGCCGAAACCCGGAGGCCGCAGCCTCATTGGCATCCACCCCGAAAAACGTCTGCGCCTGGCGGGCATCGGCAAAGTGCGCCATCAGGCCGGTGCTGCCGATAATGCCGCTCCCCAACGGATAACCCAACTCGCCGCCGAGCTTGCCCACCACGCCGCTTTGATCACGCGCCCCGCCCACGGCCTGACCCACCTGCGCATACACCCGCCAGAACTCAGCCGGAGCGTATTGGATGAAGCCGCCGATCTCGGCCATATCCGAAACATCACGCAAGCCCCGCAGCGACCCATTGGCCGTCCGCCCCGGCAAGTAGTTGATGTAAGGCCCGGCAGTAAAGCCATGGGTATTCAGGGCACTCCAGGTCAGCCCATCGTCGGTACCCAGGCTGACACTCCCCCAATCCAGGTCGAAATACGGGATCGGCCGCGTTTCGTAGCGGCTGCCCGTCGGATCGTGGGGCTGATAGCTGACGCCTGCGCCGACCTCGCCGGTAATTCCGTCCGCCAGCGCAGCGCCGCAAACGCCCCACAGCCCCAGCAAACCGGTGAATACAGCAAAAGTAACCCTGAACATGGAGCCATTTCCTTTTGTGAACATGCGCGCATGAACGCGCAAACACCCGACCTTAGGCAAGCACTCATCTAGGTTGTAGCAAGCTACAAAAATTGTAGCCAGTTCCGACACAACCAAATGCAAATACCCGCCAAACCCTTTGAAAACAGGGGGTGCGAGCACTTGGCACAGTCCATGCTCTAGCACTCTGCAAGCGCAACAGCGCGCTCCTACTTCATAGGTAAATGCAGATGATCCACTGGCATATCGTGTGTGACTTCGACGGGACTATCACCCCTACCGACGTCATCGACAACGTCCTCCAACGCTTCGCCGGCCCCGAGTGGGAAACCATCGAGCAGGAATGGCTGGATGGGCACATCGGTTCGCGCGAATGCCTGAGCCGTCAACTGGCGCT
Organism: Pseudomonas sp. G5001; assembly: GCF_013385475.1. NCBI lineage: Bacteria > Pseudomonadati > Pseudomonadota > Gammaproteobacteria > Pseudomonadales > Pseudomonadaceae > Pseudomonas > Pseudomonas sp. G5001. The sequence continues at coordinate 7,316 of NZ_JACAPZ010000011.1, read as the reverse complement.
GATCAAGGCGACCCCGGCCGAGTTGCTGGCGTATTTCGACAGCGTCGAGATCGACCCGGACTTCCCGGACTTCGTCGATCACGTCATGGGCCTGGGCGCTTCCATTGAAGTGGTCAGCGATGGCATCGAACAAGGCATCGCGCGGATTCTCTCGCGCAACTACGTGACCTTGCTGCCGATCCTCGCCAACCGCCTGCGCCAGGTCGACCAGAACAGCTGGCGCATCGACTTCCCGTATGCCAGCGACGCCTGCCGTGCCGCCTCCGGCAACTGCAAGTGCAAGTCCACGCCGCGCAACAAGCGCGTGCTGGTGATCGGCGACGGCAAGTCCGACATGTGCGTGGCCTCCACCGCCGACTTCGTCTTCGCCAAGGCCAGCCTGGCCGACTACTGCGAAACCAACAACATCCCTTACGCGCGGTTCGACACCTTCGCCGAACTGCCGGCATTGCTGGCCAAGCTGCCTCAGGGCATCGCCGCCAACGCCACCTCCTTCAGCACCTCTTCCGACAATCAGGAACTCTTCCACCATGTCTGATATCCGCATCGCTACCGCAGAAGACCAGGTTCTTCTGGATAAAGAAGCCAAGTACTGCTCCTACGGCGACACCGTTCACTACATCGACCCGCCGCGCATTTTCAGCCGCTGCGAAGGCTCCTACGTGTGGGACACCGAAGACCAGGCTTACCTCGACCTGCAAATGTGGTACTCGGCCGTTAACTTCGGTTACGCCAACCCGCGCCTGAACAACGCGCTGAAACAGCAGATCGACACCCTCCCGCAAATCGCCAGCCAGTACCTGCACAAAGGCAAGATCGAGCTGTCGGAAATGATCGCAGTCGACGCCAAGAAAAAATTCGGCCTCGACGGTCGTGTGCACTTCAACGTGGGCGGTTCGCAGTCCATCGAAGACTCCCTGAAGGTGGTGCGTAACGCCACTAACGGCAAGAGCCTGATGTTCGCCTTCGAAGGCGGCTACCACGGCCGTACCCTTGGCGCTTCGTCGATCACTTCGAGCTACCGCTACCGTCGTCGCTATGGCCACTTCGGCGAGCGCGCCAACTTCATCCCGTTCCCGTACCACTTCCGCGGCCCTAAAGGCATGACCAAGGAAGAATACGGCAGCCACTGCGTGCAGCAGTTCGCCCGTCTGTTCGAAACCGAATACAACGGTGTGTGGGACCCGAAAGTCGGCCAGAGCGAATACGCCGCCTTCTACGTCGAGCCGATCCAGGGCACCGGCGGCTACGTGATCCCGCCGATGAACTTCTACAGCGAGCTCAAGCAGGTCCTCGACCAGCACGGCATCCTGATGGTTGTCGACGAAATCCAGATGGGCTTCTGGCGTACCGGCAAGCTGTGGTCGATCGAACACTTCGACGTCAAGCCGGACGTGATCGTCTTCGGCAAGGCATTGACCAACGGCCTGAACCCGCTGGGCGGCATCTGGGCCAAGGAAGAGTTGATCAACCCTAAGATCTTCCCGCCAGGCTCCACTCACTCCACCTTCGCGTCCAACCCGTTGGGCACCGCGGTAGGCCTGGAAATGTTCAAGATGACCAGCGAAGTCGATTACGGCGCAATGGTCATGGCCAAGGGCAAATACTTCCTGGCCGGCCTGCAAGAGCTGCAAAAGCGCTTCCCGATCATCGGCGACGTCGATGGCCTGGGCCTGGCCCTGCGCTGCGAAATCTGCGGCCCGGACGGCTTCACTCCGGACAAGGCGACCCTGGACTACATGGTCGAGGAAGGCATGAAGGGCGACATGGTGGTTGACGGTCAGAAACTCGGCCTGATCCTCGACGTGGGCGGCTACTACAAGAACGTGATCACCCTGGCACCGTCGCTGGAAATCAGCTACCCGGAAATCGACCTGGGCCTGAAGCTGCTCGAGCAACTGCTTGTGCGAGCGACCAAACGGTGAGCAGCCACGAGATCGACCTCGGTGAAGGTGATGCCGGCTTCGTTCTCGGTAGCGGTCCGATTGGGATCCTGTTGATCCACGGCCTGACGGGCACCCCGACGGAACTCCGTCGGGTGGCCCAGGGGTTGGCCAAGGTCGGTAACTGCACCGTGTACGTGCCGACCCTGGCCGGCCACTGCGGGGACAACAGCGACCTGCAAGCCACTGGCTGGCAGGACTGGTACGAAGGCGTGCGCAAGACCTTCGTCGCGGTGAAACAGCGCCACGAGCAGGTATTCGTCGGCGGCTTGTCGATGGGCGCGGTGATGTCGATGTACGTGGCGTCGCAGTTCCCCGGCCAGGTTGCCGGCTTGCTGATGTACTCCACGACGTTGAAGTACGACGGCTGGAGCATCAACAAGATGGCGTTCATCACGCCCTTGCTGATCCGTATTCCCTTCGGTGTGCGCCTGTTCCGCTTTACTGAAAAGCCGCCCTACGGCATCAAGAACGAGCGCCTGCGGGCGATCGTCGAGCGGCAGATGAAGGAAGGGGAGAGCAGCGAGGCGGGTCTCTTGACCATGGAGGGCGTCACGGTGCGCGAGTTGCACTGGATGAATGCCGTGGTGAAGAAGCTCATGCCATCGATCAAGACCCCGGCCCTGGTGCTGCATTCCATCGAGGATGACATCACCAGCCGTTGGAACGCCGATTACGTGGAACGCCATCTCGGCGGCCCCGTGACCAAGATCCTGCTGGACAACTGCTACCACATGATCACCGTCGACCTGCAATACCGTCGGGTGATCGAGTTGAGTGCCGAGTTTGTCGGGCAGCACGCACACGCCACAGAGGCACCTGAAGATTATCGACAGCTGGCTTGAACCCTAAGGATTTGACGTGATCACCGCCCAAGCCTTTTCGACCATTCGGGCCATCGAACGCAGTGCCTGGAACGACTGTTTTCCCGATGCCCTGGAGGATTGGGACTATTACGTGGCCGTGGAAAACGCCGCTATTGATGATTTCCAGTGGCGCTACCTCGCGGTGTTTGACGAGGCAACGCTGGTAGCGGTCGCGCCGGCGTTCATTACGCGTTATCGCCTCGACACCACCATGTCAGGCGTAGGCAAGCGCTTTACCGAGCGCCTGGAGCGACTGTGGCCGGGTGTTTTGAAGCTGGGCCTGTATGCCATCGGCTCGCCGGTGGCGGAACAGTGCAATGCGGGTGTCGCCAGTCATGTTGCCGAATCCGGGCGCGAGGCGTTGCTTGCGCAGTTACTCGCCGCCGCACGCCGGGATGCCGATGCGTTCGGCGTCGGGCTGGTGGCGGTCAAGGATGCACCGACCAGGGACGAAGGCTGGTCAAACAGCTGCCTAGGCGCGGGTTTCCAGAGCATGCCCAGCCTGCCAACGGCCTTGTTGCCGATCCCTTTTGGTTCAGTGGACGCCTACCTCGGTTCCCTGGACAAAGCCACCCGCAAGGACCTGCGCCGCAAACTGCGTGCGCCGGGGCCGCGTGTCGAGTGGCGACGCAACATCGACGACGTACTGCCGCGCATCATGGCGCTGTATGAGGCCACCCTGGAACGCTCCGACCTGCAGTTCGAGCGACTGCCGGCGGGCTATTTCACCGGTATCCTTGAACAGCTGCAGGAACGTGCGGTCTGTGTGCTTTATTGGGTGGACGAGCAACTGGTGGCGTTCAACCTGATCCTGTTTAACCAGGATCGCCTGATTGACAAGTTTTTCGGCGAAGACAGTGACTACAGTCGCGAATACAGCCTGGCGGTGCGCAGTTGGTTAACCAACATCGACTACTGTATTCGCAACGATATTGCGTTATATGAATGTGGTCAGGCCGGCTATGCCAGCAAGTTGCTGCTGGGCTGCGAGTTCCAGGGCAACAGCATGTTTTTCCGCCACCGTAACTGGCTGGTCAACCGTGCGCTGTTCGTTGCAAAAGTGTTTCTCCGACCGGATCGATCCGACCCTGCCATGGCTGCTGCGATAAGCGAAACCTGATGATCAACAAGACCCGCCAAAAAGCCCGCCCCTTTGCCATTTCGCGTTGGAGCGTCCAGCGCAAGCTGGTGTTGGCGTTCTGGCTGGTGACGGTAATTCCGACGATGATCGCGGCGGAGCTGGCCGCCACGACGTTGTCGCAGATCTTCGACAGCAACGTGCGCATCTGGCTGCAGGAGTCGACCAAGATCGTCAAGGACGAGATCGGCGACATCCTCCACGACAACGCCCGGGTTGCCCAACTGTTCCTGCGCTACACCAAGCCGCCGTCGTCGCGCCAGGCCGAGAAACACGACAAGCTGACCGCTGATATTGCCGCCGCCACCGACATCGACGTGGTCGCGCTGATCCGCAGCAGTGACCACAAAATCGTGTTTACCACCGCCGCCGACGACATCGTCAAGCAAATCAACCTGGCCAGTAATGCGGTGTTGCAGACGGTCGAAGTGGGTGGCGTGACCACCGGGGTTGTGGTGTCCACCTTCGAGACCAGCGAGGACGGCGTTGATTATCAACTGCTGGTGGCCACTTATCTGGACAGCAGTTTCCTGACCAGCGTGGCCGATGTGCATTCCCTCGACCTGCGCTTGTACCTGGCCAACCCCACCGGGTTTTCGGAGATTTTCTCCACCCAGCGCTTCGTCGATCACCCCACGCGGATTCCTTCGAGTATCGAATCCGCGCTGCGCAGCACCAAGCAACCCAGCGAACAATTCACCAACAACTACAGCGGTTTGTACTGGCCGATCTTCAACGATGCCGGCGAGCTGCAAGGGGTGATCTTCAGTGGCTTGCTGCGCCATACCAGCCTGGTGGGCCTGGTGAACCAGAGCAATCTGTTCGTGTTGATCTTCCTGCTCAGCTCGGCGTTGTCCCTTGGTGCGGGCATGCTGGTGTCCCAGCGCCTGACCCGGCCATTGCGGGATCTGTCCGAAGGCGTCAGCGCGGTGATCTCGGGTAACTATCAGCACCGTGTGGCGGTCAGCGGCGGCGACGAGCTGGCGCAACTGAGCAGCACCTTCAACCACATGACCGAGCGCCTCGGTGAGTTGCATCACCTGGAAGCGCAACTGCGCCGCCGCGACCGCCTGCATGCACTGGGCGAAGTGGCCATGGGCCTGGCTCACGAAATTCGCAACCCGCTGGGCATTATCAAGACGGCCACCCAGTTGCTGCATCGCCGCGCCGATTTGCCGGAAACCGACAAGCGTCACCTCGAATACGTGATCAGCGAAGTCAGCCGGATCAACGACCTGATCACCGAATTCCTCGACTTCGCCAAACCCAGTGCACCGCTGCGCACCGTGCAGGCGGCACGCCCGGTGGTGGAGGAGATCCTCGGCTTCTGCGGGCCTGAGCTTGCGACCCATAACATCGACGCGCAAATTGATGATGCGGCTCCCGGCGCGACGATTTATGCCGATGCCAAGCAGCTCAAGCAGGCGTGCCTGAACCTGATTCTCAACGCCATCGACGCCATGCCCGGAGGCGGGCGCCTGACCCTGGGCATCCACAGCGTGGGCGGCAACACGGTGATCAGCATCGGCGATACCGGCGAGGGCATTGCGCCGGACATGATCGAGCGGATCTTCACACCATTCGTCACCACCAAGGCCTCGGGCACGGGCTTGGGTCTGGCCAAAGTGTTCTCGATCATGGAAAGTCATGACGGCAGCATCGAATGTGTCAGCGAGACAGATGCCGGCGCCACCTTCAGCCTGTACATTCCGGCCCAGGGTGCAGACGACGGCGATGATGAGGATGGTGATGACGCATAACGTATTGGTAGTTGACGACGAACCCAAGCTCTGTGACTTGCTTTCGTCGGCCTTGAGCCAGAGTGGGATCCAGGTGTTTACCGCCGGCAACGGCCTGCACGCGCTCAAGGTGCTGGAGCAGGAAGACATCGACCTGGTGATCAGCGACTGGCGCATGCCCGGCATGGACGGGCCGGCGCTGCTGGCGGAAATCAAGGTGCGCTACCCGCAACTGCCGGTGATCGTGATGACCGCCTACAGCACCGTGAAGAACGCGGTGCAGTCGATGCGCAACGGCGCCTACGACTATATCGCCAAGCCCTTCGATATCGACGAGCTGGACATCACGGTGGCGAAGGCCCTGCAGTTTCGCGACATCATGCGCGACAACGCGCGCATGCGTGCCGAGTTGGATGAACATGCGCAGTTCGACAGCCTGGTGGGTGACAGCCCGGCGTTCCGCCGCGTGCTGCACGCCGTGGACTCGGTGCGCGACAGCAACGCTACGGTGCTGCTGACGGGCGAAAGCGGCACCGGCAAGGAGATGGTCGCCCGTGCCATCCACAAACACGGCAACCGCGCCGACAAGCCGTTTGTGGCGGTCAACTGCGCGGCAATCCCCGAAGGCTTGCTGGAAAGCGAGATGTTCGGCCACCGCAAGGGCGCCTTCACTGGCGCCGTGGCGGATCGGGTCGGGCGCTTCATGCAGGCCGACAAGGGCACGTTGTTTCTCGATGAGGTGGGTGACATGCCGTTGGCGTTGCAGGCGAAAATCCTGCGGGCCTTGCAGGAGCGGGTGATCGAGCCGGTGGGTGACCCGCGCGAGCGCAAGGTGGATGTGCGAGTGATCGCTGCCACCAACAAGAATTTGCTGGATGCGGTGGCGAACAAAGAGTTTCGTGAAGACCTTTACTACCGCTTGAACGTATTTCCGATTCCGCTGCCGGCCTTGCGTGAGCGGGTGGAAGATATCGCGCCGCTGGCCCGGCACTTTGCCCAGACCTTGAGTGCCACGGCGGGCAAACGCATCACCGGTTTCAGCCCCGAGGCGTTGCAGGCCATGGCGGCGTATTCCTGGCCGGGCAATATTCGTGAGCTGCAGAACTGTGTGGAGCGGGCGACCATTGTCGCGGCGACGCCGGTGATCGAGGATATTGATTTGCCTGCGTATTTGTTTGCTTCGACGCCTGCTGAGGATGGGGTGGGCGCGATACTCAGCAACGGGCCGGGTGTGCCGCAGGATCTGGATGCGGCGCTGGCTGAGGTGGAGAAGGCTTACATCATGGCTGCGTTGCAGGAGAGCAACGGGGTGCAGGCTGCTGCGGCGCAGAAGATCGGGATTTCCGAGCGCAGTTTTTGGTATCGGTTGAAGAAGCTGGGGATTCAGGTGGACAAGATTGTTCGCTAGGGGGCGCTGAGCGGTTGCTTGGGGGCATATCCGTTATTTAGGTAACGGCGACTTATGGTTCCGCTCTTACAGCGGCTCACTTTTGGCAAACGCCCGGAATGCCGGCCCAGCCAAAAGTAAAAGGTCTTTGCCCCGCCACTCGGTGCCTCGCTTAGGCTCGGCATGCCCGCACTCCGGCCATCGTGGTTGACGGGGTGCCTAAGATCAAAAGCAAAAGCACAG